>JAFLSG010000018.1 GCA_022511065.1 Prevotella sp. | reverse complement strand
CTTGTACTACTTCTGTCTGTGCAATCTGTCAAAGAACTCTTTCTTTTTATACCTCCCACCCCGCTGAAGGGCGAAAGCGGGTGCAAAGGTAATGCTTTCCACAATTACCACCAAGAAAAAAACACAAAAAATTCCCGCCAAAGCAGGAATTTTTCCGAAGACTTGACAAAAGTCAAGGAGGGCTGGCCAAAAATAGCGTAAAAATGACACTTAAATCGGTTTTTTGCGCTCGGGAACGTACTTCACGAACTTCATTTCGCGAATCGCCTGCTTGATTTCCATGTCGGGCACGAGCAGAATATACAGATTCTTGATGTGCGTCCGCGCGTTGAACTCCTCAAGCGTTGGCGCTCCCGCCGACTTCACGCCGAGCTTCAGTATGCCGAGGTGAGGCACGCGGATGGGATGGCCATTGCAGAGCAACTCCCCCACCTGCTTCATTACCGCCTGCATGATGGCTGCCACCAGCGTGCGTTCCACACCCGAGTCCTTCGAGATATGCTCAGACAACTCCGTCACGTCAAACGTCTTGTCATAGAACGCCTTCATGTACCACTTTCCAAATCCCGTGGTGAAGTCATTGTTATTCTGCCACGGTGTTACTCTCAATCTTCCCATAATTTTTCTGAGTTTAATAGATTCATACTAAAAAATTAGCCTTTCTCTTCTTCGCTTTCGCCCTCTTGCTCACCTTCCGGCTCGCTATCCCACTCCGACTTATCGGTCTCGAATTTCACGCTCCGAAGCAATGTCTTGATGTCCTCAGAAGGCGTGAACAGCAGATGCGCGCTTTCCACTTGTCGAGCGGAGAGGTACCTTCTGATATCATCCTTCTCTGGGTCGAAGTTCGGGTAGCGCTTCTTCACATCGGCCGCACCTACGCCTTTCGACTTGATGCCCACCTTCATACTGCCAAGCCCGTCCACCTTGATGGGATGGCCGCCGCAGAGCTGCTCCTTGATTTGCTTGAGCAACGCGTCGAACACCACCGCTACGTTAGACACCTCGATACCTGAGTCCATCGCCACGTGGTTGCAAAGTGTCTGCACATCCACCGTGGTACTGTGCTTCACACGACCGTAATACTTCTTGTAAGCCGGTGAATACTGGTTGTTGTTCTGATACACAACGATACTAATCTTACTCATAATTTTTAAGCATTTAATTGTTCAACATTCACATTTACCAACCGATTCCCTTCTGAATCGTTCCAGAAGTCTGCGTCGAAGCCCACCCCCTCGTCGTGGTTCAGGCGGTTAGCCCTCACCCGCCAGCGGGGAGGCTCGACTGAAAGTCCGCTGATGTCGTATTTCCTGATGGCACCCACCAACTGCCTATAACTGTCTTTGGGGAGTGGTCCTATCTTCCCGCCATCATCACAGAGATACAAATCAACACCGAAATCCGCCCACTCGCTCGATTCGAGCGGCACAATCCACATCTTGATGCGCTGATTGAGCGACAGCCGCGGACAATCCACCCACCTCGTACCGGGGAGAATCGTGAGCTGCAACACGCCTGCCGGCAAGCGGCGGCTGCCCCTGACGTTGCATCTGAGGTCGGCAAGCCAGATGGCCTTCCAGCTTCTCCGCTGCTCCCCGACCGTCAGCTCCAGTCGCCCCATCTCCACATCGTCGTAGCGGGTGATGTCTGTGAGCCGAAGCTCCTTTTTTAATTGATTATTCGCCATAACCTTTTTAATTTTAAATTTTAAATCACTATTTTGTCGTCCGGACGATGCAAAGGTATGACGGAAAAAGCCGTAAAAAAAGACAATCACCCCGTTTCCGAGATGATTGTCCAAGATATCCAAGATGTCCAAGGTTTCTGTCCAACCGATGTCCAAAACCGGCTCGTTATAGCCTCAGTTGCTTTCCGTCGATGGCCGCTTTCAGCTTCTCGCCCAGCTCATCGCAAAGACGCTCCAGACGGTCGTACCCATCTATCGTCTGTTCGTTGCTGTTGCGCCTGTCCTTGAACATCGCCTTGTTCCAATTATAATAGGGAGTATCTCCCAGATATCCGTTTCTGAAAAGATTGACCGACTTTGCCTTACAGGGCATCTGGGCTTCCCCGAACCACTTGGTCATCTGCTCCACGAACTTGGTGGTCTGATACTCTCCCTGCGCAATGAGCCTATGGTCTGCCAGCACCCTCCACAGGGCAAACCAGTCATATCGCTTGTGGAGGTTGGGCAGAAAGTTGTCGTGAATCCACGTTTTCAGCTTCTTCACGTCGAGTTGCCACCCATCGCGCGCCTTAATAAATATGTAGTTATCCACATTTCCCGCCGGCTCGTCTTCCTCAGACAGCCCGCCGGCAACCTGCTCCTCCACAGGCATAGGCGGCTCCGCCTCGCTGACGGACTGCTCCCCGCCGGCGGGCATACCTCCGTGGATGTGGTTAATCACCTGCCCCACTGAACCGTTAAACTGGTTCAGTATGAAGTTATTGACCTGTGTCGCATGGATAATCCGCTCGTTATTCATTGCATTCAAGTCGTTTTTGTGACGAAAGTTTATTTAGATCCAAAGTGTTATTCACGGTCTCCACCGGTCCCTCATACTGATTCTGCGCCAGATTCAGGCTGATTGCCGGATGCTCCCGCCGCTGCCGCTCAGCAAATGCTGCGCTCACGGTCTTGGCAAGATTCTCTTTGGCAGAAAGCCCCGGGAACACCTCGTAAATCATCATCTGAATATGAGAACTTTGGGTGGCATCGAGCTGGCCGGTAACGATCTTGTCCGTCAGGTTCTTCACCATCTTTTGGTATGCCGCCCCGTTTTCCTCTGTCCGCAGCCTCTTGTTCTCGCTTCGCAGCCGTGCGTTATCCACCTGCAATTCGGAGATACGGGTTTCCTTAGCCTGCAGCTCCCGCTCGTACTGCTGTTCTTTGTCCCGTCCGCTATAAGTAAGAATGTTGCTCCTTATCGACGAGGTAGAAATCCGCGTGCCAGCAAATGCCCTATTCATGATTTCGACACGCTCAAGCGCCATATCCTCAAAAGCCGACACACGTGCTGCTTGCAAATGCTTCGGCAACTCAACGCCCGACCGCACCGCATATCCTTCACAGTACAACAATTCTGCCATGGAATTATACCGCCCGCAGTCGAGCAGATCCTGCCATTCATCACAAAATTCCGTTTCCATGTTGTTATCCTCCTTACTTTATTTTAAATTAGATTTAACCTTGCAAAGATAATAAATTTTAGAGGCGATTCCAAATAATTTGATGGGAATTTTCCGTTTTTCTTCTATATTATATAATATAATGTTCGCGCGCGTATAGGATTTTGTGCTCCTTCGCGCGTCACTTTGTGCTTCTTCGTGCAACTGTGGAGCACAAAACGTGCGGGAGTTCAGCACAAAGTGACGCAGAATTCCACACAAAATCGCGCAGAGTTCAACACAAAGTCAGGTGTCGTTCTGCTATGGGTGGAAAATCATCAAATACAGATAAAGTACCTCAACACAGTGGTTCATTCAAAATAAAGTTTGAAAATTCAAACCCCATTAAATACCCTAAACACATTATTTTTTAATAAAAATTTTAGGAATTCAGAAAAACAATGTAATTTTGCATTGGAATTTCAATTAGATAATATTAGCGATATGGAGAGAATAGAACTACCCGATGAATGTAAATTCGTATTCATCAGCATAGCAAACAAAACTTTCCAACCAACTTTAAAAGAAGAAGAAAAAGGGTGGTTAGCAATATTAGAAAGCGAAGGCTTGATAAAGCAGATAAAAGATACAAATGGCGGATGTATTACAAGCGAACTTACAACAAAAGGCAGGGCGTATTTGGCTGCTAATCCAAAACTAAAGGATCCTTCGTTTTGGGATGATAAACATGCTTTAGTTGATCATTTAATAAACTTTCTCGGATTAATAAAACCTTTCTAATGGAAAATCTTAATCAATTTAAAGAACTCGAAAAACTTCTGCGGAATGAAAGTCAATTCTGCACAGAAGATGGCGTGTTAATGAAAAATGCCATTGTAGAAGCGGCTCTTGCATTAAATCCGCAGTTGATACGCTTGCTTCTTACACACGAAACTTTGCGCCGAAACTTTTTTGTAGATGTTGATGGCGTTCTCGTTTTTGATAAAGTGAAGTTTCAGAAATTTGTAATGAACAAACGCTTTCTGCCTGACAGCTACACAAGTTTTAAAAACAAGATTGGATTGATTGATGATAATGGGACTTTTGTTTCTGAAAGTCGCGAAGTTGTTCTTGCATGGCCCTATAAGGATTGCATGCTTGAAGGAGGACAGACAAAAGAAGACGCTAAACGTAACGAGATATTTTGGAATGAGACACTTGCACCCGATGAAATAAATCGTCTCACTGAGCCGAAAGTATTAAACAACTTCCGGCAGTATGATTCAGAAGGTGAGCATGAGGTTTCTAAAATCATGCCGACTGACAACTTGATTATAAAAGGTAACAATCTGCTAACACTTTATTCTTTAACAAAAAAGTATAAAGGAAAGATCAAGATGATATATATTGACCCTCCTTATTTTTTTAACAAAATAACGGCAACCGATACTTTTAAATATAATTCAAATTTCCGCCTATCAACTTGGCTTACGTTTATGCGTAATCGTTTAGAAATAGCAAGACAATTACTAAAAAAAGATGGAACAATCTGGATAAATGTAGGCGAAGACGGAATGCACTATCTCAAAACTCTTGCAGACGATATCTTTGGAAAGACTTCATTTATTGGCACATTGCCAAGACGAACGCGTAATGGTAAAGCAGATGTTCCGTTCAATTTTTCGCAAGATTTTGATTGGCTATTAGTTTATACGAATGTGGAGGGTGAAGAAAAAGTTTTAGGTAGAAATGTTGAGCGTCAATATTTTGAAACTCCAGACTTTCCTGGTCGTCCTTGGCGATTAGCAGATTTGACTAAACAAACAACAGCAAAGGAACGTCCTAAATCGTACTTTACAATGATTGACCCAAAAACAGGAAAGGGATATCCTGCAAGTGAAAAAAGGACATGGTGCGTATCTATTGATACTTTTCAAGAATATTACGATAATGGTTATATTGTATTTCCAGATGATTATGATTTTTTGAACATATCAAAACCATACTCTCGTAAGTTTAAAGACGAAGATGAGAAAGATGAGAAAAAAAGTGCAGTAATTTCAGATTTCTTAATTAAAGATTTTCTTCAAGAACTCTTATTTAAGTCTAAAAATCAAGATGGCAACAATGAAATTACATCATTGTTCGGAAGAGATGAGTTTGATTATGCAAAGCCTGAAAATTTGATTAAAAAAATAATAGAAGTAGCAACAAACGAAGGTGATATAGTTCTTGATTACCATTTAGGAAGTGGCACTACAGCAGCCGTTGCGCATAAAATGAAGCGTAGATATATAGGTTTAGAACAGATGGATTATATTCAAACTTTGTGTGTAAAACGCCTTAAAAAGGTCATTGAGGGTGAACAAGGGGGAATATCCAAAGCTGTGAACTGGCAAGGAGGCGGCTCATTTGTTTATTGTGAGTTGGCAACAGCCAATCAACGCTTTGTAGATGAAATAGAAATAGCAAATTCAACAGAAGAGCTTGCGGATATATGGAGAAAAATGCAAGAAACAGGCTTTTTGTCATGGAAAGTACAACCCAAACAAATAGATGAGAACGCTGCGGAATTTTCTGCTCTTTCGCTTGATGACCAAAAACGTTTCCTTATTGAGTGTCTTGATAAAAACCTTCTTTACGTTCCGTTATCTGAGATTGACAATAAGGAGTTCGAGATTTCAAAACAAGATAAGAAACTGAATAGTGACTTTTACGGAATAAGTTGATATGGCAAAGAAACAAGCAATGAACATGGAGGAATACTTGCGCAATAATCTGCAAGGAAAATTGCGTGAGGAACTCGGAAAGAGACATATTGAGAAAACTGAAATGCCGGAGTTTTTCGGCACTTCACTCAATCCACAGATGCAGCTTCGCCCATATCAAAAGGAAGCATTTCAATATTTTCTGAATTACTGGGAAAACGATTTTGAGGGCAAGCCATACCGTCCACACCTACTTTTCCACATGGCAACAGGCAGTGGAAAAACACTTATCATGGCAGGACTTATCCTATATTTATATAAAGAGGGCTATCGTAATTTTCTTTTCTTTGTAGGTAGCAGCAATGTGGTTGGCAAGACAGAGGAGAATTTCTTTAATTCTACCTCACTAAAATATTTATTTGCCCAATCTATCTGCATTGAAGGTAAACAGGTGGAAGTTCGCAGGGTTGAAAACTTTCAGGGGGCAGATGAAGACTGTATCAACTTTTGTCTGACAACCACTCAAGGGCTACATAGCGACCTCAATACGCCAAAAGAGGGAGGAGTGAGTTACAATGATTTTAGCAGCAAAGGCTTAGTGCTTATTTCCGACGAAGCACACCACATGAATAGTGCCGTAAAGAAAGGAAAAAGTGTGGAAGTGCAACCAGAGGCACTTGGCGACGAGTTTGAGCAAAGCGAAGACTGGGAAACAACAGTTATGCGGATATTCCAACAAGAAGCAGAAGACAGAAAGCCAAATGTATTGTTGGAGTTTACTGCAACAGAAGATTTTACAGACCCCAATATCGCTGACAAGTATAGCGATAAAGTGATATTCGATTATCCTCTGAAAAAGTTCCGCGAAGATAAATATTCTAAAGATATTGCTGTAGTACAGAGTGATGCTTCCCCACTTGACAGAGCAATGCAGGCAATAATTTTGAGCCAATATCGGCGCAAACTATTCGCCTCTATCAAACAGAATATAAAGCCTGTTATCATGTTCAAGTCAAAGACTATTGCGGAAAACAAGGAGTTCCACAATAAATTTATCCAAGCCATTAAATCTTTGGCTACTGATGATTTGAAACGCATACGCATGACAACAAGCGATGACATACTCGCAGCTTTTACTTATTTCGATGAGAAAGGCATCACATTTGAAAATCTATTGCTTGAATTGCAGGAAGATTTCAAGGAAGAAAACTTGTTGTTAGTTGATGGTAATAATATTACTCCAGAAAAACAGGTGGCTCTCAATTCCTTGGAAAACACAAATAATGAATACCGAGCCATTTTTGCAGTGGATATGCTGAATGAAGGTTGGGATGTATTAAATCTGTTCGATATTGTTCGACTATATGACACCCGAGATTCAAAATCAGGTACACCCGGTAAAACAACCAATGCTGAAGCGCAGCTAATAGGGCGTGGTGCCCGATATTGCCCTTTTGAGATTCCGGAACAATCAGTGCCAGTTGGCTCTCGTAAATTCGATAACGACCTTGAAAATCGTCTGAGGGCACTGGAAACATTGCATTACCATGCATCGTATAATCCTCGCTATGTGCAAGAGTTGAGAACAGCACTGACCAATAGTGGCATTATTACCCCTAACGGACGCGAAGTGTCTGAGAAATTGAAAGAAAGCTTTAAAAAGACACAACTATATATTAACGGCTATGTGTTTGCCAATGAACAAGAGAAATATTTGTCTAATGAATGTGTTACAGGCATTGGCAGCACTATCCTTGAACAAGAATACCCTGTGCATATAAAAAGTGGGGATATTGAGCAAAGTTTTGCATTTTCGGAGAAAACGAATCAGGAAACCACTACATTAAAATCACGCAAGATGACGCTCTCTGATTTTAGCTCAAACATAGTTCGTGCGGCAATAAATCGTTTACCTGAATACTCGTTTAAATCACTACACGGAATTTTTCCTAATCTTAGTTCTATTAAAGAGTTTATTGAAAGCGAGGATTATCTTGCAAAGATAAGTATTAAAGTTATTGGGCGTGATAACAAAATACATGATTTGTCGCCTAAAGAACAATTAGACTGTGTTGTAGAAGTATTACAACAAATAGCCCCAATGATGTCAAAAGGCAATAGAAATCTTCGAGGAAGTAAGGAGTTTAAGCCAAATATGGTGAAAGATGTGTTTAAAGACCACACATTCAGAGTACCTGACGGCACAGAGCAAAAGGAAGAAGGGAAATCAATCAAAACAACCACAAACATGTTGCTCCGCTTTGATGTGGACAATGCAGAATGGTTTGCTTATGATGACAATTTTGGGACAGATGAAGAAAAGTATCTGATTAAGTATATTGAAAGTATCATGTGTAAATTGCAAGAGAAATACAAGGACATTTACCTTGTACGCAATGAAAAAGACTTGAAAATATACGATTTTGAAACAGGCAGGGTAACTGAACCAGACTTTGTATTGTTTATGCAACGAAAACATTTCGAAGGAATTTATGACAATTTGCAAATATTCATAGAGCCGAAAGGCCCCCATTTGCGAAGCACAGATTCATGGAAATCAGACTTTTTACAAAAGATTCATAAAGAAGGAGTTATCCAGTTCCACACGAAAAATCAGAATTTCGATATTTGGGGAATGCCTTTTTATACAGAATCCATGAAAAAAGAATTTGAGGATGCCATGGAACAGATTCTCAAGTAAAGTGACTTTTCGCAATCCGCCAAAGTTTGGTTACTATATTTCTGATTTGCCGATAATTTGGAAATCATAAAGCCTTTGCAAAGCAATTCCGGTTAAAAAAGACTAAATAAAAAACAGAGATGTCTAAATATCGACTGATTTTCTCTGTTTTTTTGTATTTTTGCAAAATTAAAACTTCTTAAGCCTACTATTATGATAGATGTGAACAAAGCTGCTTCATATATCTTTAATCGATATAATGCAGAATTTAATACTAAAATAGACGAAATGAAGCTACACAAGCTGCTTTATTTCACTCAACGTGAATGTATTATTATGCTTGGAGAGCCCATGTTTTCGGCAGAGTTCTCTGCATGGAGATACGGCCCTGTCTTAACGCAAATCCGTGATTGCTATAAATGGAATTCGTTCATATTGGAATTGACGGAAGAAGAGTTGGCTAAATATAAACCAGTGTTCGATTCTGTTTTTGCAAATTATGCAAATAGGAATTCGTGGAGTTTAAGCATGCTGTCCCATGGCGAACTTTCATGGCAGCGTGCGCGCATGAATGTACCGCAAGATGCCAATTGTGAAGTAAAAATGAAACTTGAAGATATTGAAGCTGATGCAGAACGCATTCGCCTTAGAAGATTCTACTTTGATGAAATTTTGCCAGAAATAAACAATGCGAATTAAACCAGAGCAGGAAGCGATTCTATCTAATTGCAAGTGTATTAGGGTCCGAAATAGCGATCGGCAGATTTTATCCACGATTGTAGGGGCAAAAGTTAATTTACAAGAATTATCAAACATAATTGACCTTTTTAGACATCCAAAACATATTGAAGATGAATTAAATGGTCATCTGGCATCGTATTTGGTGTTAGCTCCAGATAATACGGTATTAATGTTCTTTTCTCTGCGTTGTGGTGAATTATTTAAAGGGGTTGATAATGAAAAGATTGAAGCTGTTCGTGCTGCTAATGAAGTCCTTCTAACTTTATCTGAAAATTCGCAAAATCCAATTGGGGAAGAAAAACGGAATCAAGCTATAGAAACACTAAAACGCATTATTGCTGAATCAGGATTAACCATTGACGATATATCCCAGAAGAAATACTATTTCGCTGATGAAAAGATTGAACCTGACAAACTTGTAAGCAGGGTACTAAAAGTGTTTCCCGGAGTCGAGTTGAAATTTTATGGCACAAACGAGGCAGGTAAAGAATATTGGAAAACAACAAAGCTTCATCATAAAATGGGATTAACTTTGTATTGGAGATTTGTTGTTCCAAAACTGGAAGAATTACAAGACATTGCAGGTTGCCAATATATGTACTTATTTGCTGCAGACAGAGAGGCTGACGGACATTTGGTAACATACTATCGAACCGCATTACATATAAATGCAAATCATTTTCTTTCTTCTAACAAGCCTCAATTTGACTATACAAGTGTTTTTCTATATCAAGATATTACAGAACTTAAAAAGCAACGAGATTATTTCTTTGAAACATTTAATGACACTATAAATCAAGATGCCGTGTAATACTTTAATAGAGCTTAATTATGCCAGAGGCACATACTAATTTATCCCAATGCAGGACATGCAAAAAGCCAATCGTCAGGCACAAGGAATATTGATGAAGATAATAACCGTGGCGGACATATCCGCCGAAGTGGAATGGAAGGCGATTAAGAACGTACATCTGACGATTTACCCGCCAAACGCACGCATCCACATTTCTGCTCCCAAACTAATGAGTGAGGAGGCGGTGAGGCTTTTTCTCATCAGTAAAATGTCGTGGATAAGGCAGCGGATGTCGCAAGTTCTCAGTCAAGACAGGCAGGTCCCGCGGGAATATGTATCGGGGGAGAACCACTATTACAGGGGGCAGCGCTATCGGTTGAAAGTGGAATACACCACCGGGGCAGTAGGGGCAGAATTGCAGGGAAACGAGTATATCGTGCTGCGCGTGCGCAAAGGGAGTACCCCGGAGCGCAGGGCAGAAATTCTGCGCGAGTGGTATCGGGCGGAACTGAAAAAGATGCTGCCGCCGCTGATTGCCAAATGGGAGACTGCACTCGGTGTGAAGGCGAATAAATGGGAGATTAAGCAGATGAAGACAAGATGGGGCAGTTGCAACCATTGGACGCATAACATCATCTTCAATCTGGAACTGATAAAGAAGCCGCTCCGCTGCGTGGAATATGTTGTGGTACACGAATTGCTGCATATCATCGTGAGACTGCATAACAAAGAGTTTACTGATTTGCAATCCCATTATCTCCCTAACTGGCGGGAATTAAAAGACGAGTTAAATCAGTTTGTCGTATGAGCCGCCTCTGGTTTCCTTACGGGGAGGTTGTGATTAGTATAGTGTTTACGATGGCTAAACACTATAGTAACGCTTTTTAACTTTTGCGACTGGCAATCTTATCAGAATAACTCGCCATCTTATCAGCGTAAGGTGATTGGTTATTAAAACAATTTCCACAAAAATTTCGGATCTTCCGAAATAATGCGTATCTTTGCGGCGGAAAAACTCAAGATTTGGTGCTATGGTACGGAAATACAAAAACAAAGAGGAGATGATTGCAGCTTTCAAGCATGCTTTGGGAGCGCGTGACGCCTTTGAGGATTTAGTCAAAGGAAAGATTGACAAATCGGAGTTTGAAAGCCGTGGCTATAAACTGATGCAGTTAAGTTGAAAAGGATGTTACAGCTTTCCGCCATATGTCAGACATAAAGAAAGCATTTGTGCAACTGCATCTATCGGTGATGCTGGCAGGTTTTACGGGGTTGTTCGGCAAGCTCATCACGCTGAACGAGGCGGATATCGTGTGGTATCGCATGCTGTTTACATCGCTCATTCTACTCACGTTCACAGGATTGCCGAAGGTGGGACGCAAGAAACTCGGACAGTTGGCGGGGTGCGGAGCATTGCTCGGGTTGCACTGGATGCTCTTTTACGGGAGCATCAAGGCTTCGAATGTATCTATCGGTGTCATCTGCTACTCGCTCGTGGGATTCTTCACCGCCATCATCGAACCGTTCTTTTATCATCGGAAGATTTCAGCGATTGAGGTGCTTTTCTCGCTGATTACCGTGCTTGGACTGCTTTGCGTGTTCTCCTTCGATGCGAGGTATAGATATGGTATCTCCATCGGAGTGCTGTCATCATTCGTGGCTGCCCTCTATGGAGTGTGCAACAAGAAGGCGAGCGTGGGCGTGCAGACGCGGGCGGTGCTGTTCTATCAGATGAGTTTGGGACTTGTGGCGATGAGTGTCGTGATTCCTCTCTATCTTCTGGCGTTCCCTGCGCAGCAAAGCGTGTTCGTCATTCCCGAAGGGAGCAATCTGTGGTGGATGCTGTGCCACGCCTTGTTCTGTACGGTGGGCCTCTATATCCTTCAGATTCAGGCACTCCGCACGCTATCGGCATTTACTGTCAATCTGACATACAATCTTGAGCCGTGCTATACGATTGCCATCGCATTCATCGTGTTCAACGAGGCGAGGGAACTGAATTTCTCCTTCTATGTCGGCATCTTGCTGATATTGGTCAGCGTCGTCCTACAAACATGGAGGGCGACACTACACAAAAAATAGTGCGCCCTCCATCGGTTATTTCGTGTGCATAGACATGCCATGCACTCATGCTATGCGGTGATTACTCGCGGCGACCGAAGATGCGGAGCAGATAGATGAACAGGTTGATGAAGTCCAAATAGAGCGACAATGCACCGAGCAGCGCAAGTTTCTGCGCACCCTCTCCCGCATCGGGAGCCATGAGCAACATCTGCTTAATCTTCTGAGAATCATAGGCGGTAAGCCCTACGAATATCAGTACGCCGAGATAGCTCACGATGGTCTCCAAGCCCGAACTCTTGAGGAAGATGTTTACCACCGTGGCGATGATGATACCTATCAGCGCCATGAAGAGAATCTTGCCCATCGAGGTAAGGTCGGTCTTGGTGGTGTAGCCAATCAGCGCCATCACGGAGAATGTGCCCGCCGTGATGAAGAACACGCTGGCAATGCTCGACATGGTGTAGATGGCGAAGATGAACGACAGCGTGGCTCCGTTGATAATCGAGTACAGCACAAAGAGGAGCGTCGCCGTGGTGAGCGACAAGCGGTTGATGGCGGCTGTGATAGCCAACACGAGTCCAAACTCGGCGATAATCAGTGCCCAGAAAAGAATCTGATTGGTCGCGATGGTCATCAAGAGACCAGGGCTTGTTGCCACGCCATAGGCAGTCACACCCGTGATAACGAGCGCCATAGCCATCCACACATACACCTTCCGCATCAGGGCGGGGAAGGCAGCCGACATCGAGAGTTCCCGCTCTCGCGTCAAGGCATCAAAATTCAGTTCGTTGTAATTCATATTCATTTCGTTTTATAATTGTCACATGATGCTACATGCAAATATGATGCCACAAAGGTATGGATATATTTTTAATAAAACATAAAATCGCGCCATAAAATCCCACAAGCACGAAGATTTTAAGGACTTTTTAGTATATTTGCATCCACTTAAGAACTAATAAGAACAAACTGACAAAATGAGAATCGGACTATTTATCCCCTGTTACGTGGATGTGGTATATCCGCAGGTGGGCGTGGCGACCTACAAGCTGCTGAAGCATCTGGGCTACGAAGTGGATTATCCGCTCAACCAGACCTGCTGCGGGCAGCCGATGGCTAATGCGGGCTTCGAGCAGCAAGCCGTGTCGCTCGCGGAGAAGTTTGAGGAGAAGTTCAAGGATTTCGACTATGTGGTGGCGCCATCCGTCAGTTGCACCGCCTTCGTCAAGCTCAACTATCCGCGTCTGCTTGAAGGCAAGCACGAATGCCTGACCTCGGGGAAGATTATGGATGTGGTTGAGTTTCTGCACGATGTGGCAAAGGTGAGCACTCGCCTCGGCAAGTTCCCTCATAAGGTGAGCCTCCACAATTCTTGTCACGGCGTGCGGGAACTTGGACTCAGTTCGCCATCCGAGGAGCATATCGGCAAGTTCAACAAAATCAAGGACTTGCTGGCCTTGGTGGAAGGCATAGAGGTCGTTGAGCCTGAGCGACCCGATGAGTGCTGCGGATTTGGCGGTATGTTCTCCGTGGAGGAAACTGCCGTGAGCACGCAGATGGGTAAGGACAAGGTGGAGCGGCATATCCAGACGGGTGCGGAATATGTGACTGGCCCCGACTGCTCTTGTCTGATGCACATGGCGGGCGTGGCGAGAAAGCAAGGATTCGGCATCGAGTTCAAGCATGTCGTGGAGATACTTGCGGCAGGGCTTTGAGAGGTAAATGACGATAAAGAATGGAGAGAGGCTTATGAGCACAGGACACAGCAAAGCAGCAAAGGAATTCCTAAAGGACCAGAAATACGCCAAGTGGCACGATGCCACATTCTGGGCAGTGCGCACGAAGCGTGACAACATGGCATACGGACTCGATGAGTGGGAGCAATTGCGCGAGAAGGCGAGTGCCATCAAGCGCCACACGCTGACACACCTTGACGAGTATCTCGACCAGTTCGCCACGAATGCGGAGAAGAACGGATGCGTGGTGCATTGGGCGAAGGATGCCGAGGAATTCAACGAGATAGCATATGGCATACTGAAGGAGCACGGCGTGAAGAAGATGGTGAAATCGAAGTCGATGCTCACGGAAGAATGCGAGATGAACCCTTACTTAGAGGCGAAAGGCATCGAAGTGGTGGAGACTGACCTCGGTGAGCGCATCATTCAGTTGAAGGGGCAAAAGCCGAGCCACATCGTGATGCCGGCCATCCACCTGAACCATGACGATGTAGGCGAACTATTCGAAGAAAAGCTCGGTAGCGAAAAGGGCAACCATGACCCCACCTATCTTACTTATATGGCAAGACTGAGTCTGCGCAACGAGTTTCTGACGGCAGACGCGGGTATGACGGGGGCGAACTTCGGCATCGCGGAGACGGGTGACATCGTGGTATGCACCAATGAAGGCAACGCAGATATGTCCACCTCGTGCCCCAAATTGCACATCGCCGCCATCGGATTGGAGAAGGTGATTCCAAACTATGACTGTCTCGCCGTATTCCAGCGGATGCTCTGTCGTGCAGGCACAGGTCAGCCCACCACGACCTATACCTCGCACTTCCGCAAGGCCCGACCGACGGCACATCCGATGCATATCATCCTCGTGGATAACGGGCGGAGCGAGTGGATAGGCAATCCCGAGCACTGGGAATCGCTGAAGTGCATACGATGCGGCTCGTGCATGAACACCTGCCCCGTCTATCGCCGCAGCGGTGGCTATTCATACAGCTACTTCATTCCCGGTCCCATCGGCATCAACCTCGGCATGCTGCGCGACAAGCAGAAGCATTCAGGCAACGTGAGTGCCTGCACACTCTGCCTGAGTTGTCAGTCGGTGTGCCCCGTGAAGCTGAATCTCGGCGACCAAATCTATCAATGGCGGCAGCAGCTTGATGAATTCGGCACCGCCAATCCGCAGAAAAAACTGATGTGTAAGGGTATGAGCATGGTGTATGGCAGCGATGCACTCTATAAGGCAGGCACGGCTATGGCACCGTTGGCAAACCTCGTGCCTTCGGCGCTGATGAACATGGGTATCAACCCGTGGGCGGAAGGTCACGAGATGATGAAGTTCCCAAAAGAATCATTCCACACACTCTGGAAAAAAGGAAAAGTAAAGTAACGAAATAACCAGGCATCATGAGCAAAAAAGAAGCCATCTTATCAAAATATAAAGCCAACTTACGGCAGCAATATGCCATGCCGTCGCTCGACGACATTAAGGCCATCACCTACCCCGACCCCGTGGCGCAATTCATCAAGATGAGTGAGAGCGTGGGCGGCAAGGTTGTTGAGATGAAGCAAGGGCAGAATATCAACGAAATCGTGAAGGAAATCTATCCCGATGCGAAGGAGATAGCGAGCAATCTGCCCGAAGTGACCATCGCGACAAGAAATCCCGATGCGGTCAATGCTGCCGCAGACTTGAATGGCACAGATGTGGGGATTATACGCGGAAGGTTCGGCGTGGCGGAGAATGGATGTGTATGGATTCCGCAGCAGATGAAGGAGAAAGCGGTATGCTTCATTTCTGAGAATCTTGTCATCTTGCTGCCGAAGCGTGAAATCGTAAACAATATGCACGAGGCTTACAAGCGCATCAGTTTTGACCCAACGTATGATGGATATGGCACATTCATCAGCGGTCCATCGAAGACGGCAGACATTGCCCAGGTGTTGGTCATGGGTGCGCAGGCCGCAAGGAGTGTCACGGTGGTTTTATTGCCCGAATAAAATAGTAAACGAGTTCAAGAGGTCGGTTATGTAACTGACCTCTTTTTCTGTCAGTGTCTCATGGCAGGGTATGCTCAGTTCTTGCATACTGATTCGCTCGGTGATGGGGAGGGATAAGTGATTCCATGCCTCGAAGCACTTCTGGCGGTGGGGCGGAATCGGATAGTGCACCTGCGTTTCCACGCCATGCGCATGCAGATATTGCTGCAAGGCATCCCGATGCTCGGTAAATACGGGGAAGATATGCCACACGCAATCCCTATCGCAAACGGGGGTCGGTTGCAGAGGATTTGCCATCCTATTTGAAAGTGGGTTCGCCACTGCATTAAAGCGCAGCAGGGGATTTTGCACCTTATTTATATATAGGGCAGCAATCTCCTTGCGCCGTTGATTGGCGGCATCGATATGTTGCAACTTCACATCAAGCACAGCGGCTTGCAATTCGTCTATCCGGGAGTTACATCCCTGCCAATCGTGAACATACTTCTGATGACTCCCGTAATTTCCTAACGCACGGATAATCTCCGTCAACTGCTCATCGTTTGTGGTGACTGCTCCCGCATCGCCCAAAGCCCCGAGATTCTTTCCCGGGTAAAAGCTATGCCCCGCAGCATCACCTAACGAGCCCGTCTTGCGCTCCCCATCATGGCAGCCATGCGCCTGAGCATTGTCTTCAATCAGTTTCAAATGATGCCGGCGGCAGATTTCCCCAATCTCATCCGTATAGGCACAACGGCCATAAAGATGCACAATCATCAGGGCGCGGGTACGCTCCGTGATAGCAGCCTCAATCCGAGAGTCATCTATCTGCAACGTATCTTCCGAGGGTTCTACAAGCACAGGCTTCAATCCGCAACGGGTGATGGCGAGTATCGAGGCGATATAGGTATTGGCGGGCACGATAACCTCATCACCATCCGTCAGCACACCCATTTCCTTATAGGCAAGGAGAATCAGTGACAGCGCATCCAAGCCATTGCCGCAACCGACGCAATAGCGCGTGCCAATATAGTCGGCATAATGCGCCTCGAAACGGCGGGTTGCCTCGCCACGCAAGTACCATCCGCTATCCAACACACTACGCATGGCGGTTTCTATATCCGCCCTATATGCGTCGTTGATTCGTTTTAAGTCGAGGTATTTTAACATAGCGTCCACTCGTAAGTATCGTAACAGAGCCCCCTACCCCCGAAACTTTCTTTCTGGAAAGCAAGGCTTTCATTCAACTCATAGCCATTCGCCACGGTGGATTTGCCGAAATCAAAGAAAGGTGCATCCGCATAGTCGTGTTTCAAAATCTGCTCATAGAGGGCATCAATGGCATGCAACCGCTTACCTTTTTCCGTGGCGGAAATATATTGCGCATGGACTACCTGCCCACATAAATAGAGTACGGTGCCACCAATGATTTCATCTCCACACCTCGCAACATACAGACGAATATTCTCGGGGAAACGACTGTGCAAGAGCAGAATCTCATCAAGGGAATGCACGGGCTTGACACCATGCTTTTTTTGCAGATTATCAGTAAGGATGCGCCAAAAGGCGGCATAATCCTCACTCTGCTCAACCACGATGCCGCACTTTCTTGCCTTATCGGCAGCATATTTGCGACCGTGACTCCATTTCAAGTTGGCTGATGGAATGATTGTGGAGGAAATATCACGCCCTATAAGTCTCGCGCCTTGCAGAAAGAGCGCATAGAGATCTTCCTCCGAAGGGAGGCGGTGATAAATCCACGGCACGGGTTTGTAGATAACCTTGTGAAATCCGAGAGACAGCAGATGAGCTTTCAGTTCCTGAAAGAGTATGCATACGCCATTAGCTGTTGCACGGCTATCGGTCACCAAACCGCCATAAGTCAATCCCTTATGCGAATAAAGTACACCATCTTCCGCATCATTGGCAGGCAAGAGTGCATAAAGACCACGCTCATCATAGAACATCAGCGAGTGGTCGTGGAAACGATCTGCATGATAATCCATATAGTGGCGGTCGAAGAGGAAAGTACCATTCTTCGACCCCGCCACAAAGTGATTCCACTCGTCTGCCTTGTCTGCCGTATAGCGTACTATCTCGAACATCCCACGTATTTCAGGAACTCATCGTAGTCGTAGATGTAATCATCTTCCTCGTAATGCTCGGAAGCAAGCACGAGACAGACGGCACCGGAAGAAAAGTCATCGAGGGTGCGCCAGATATTTGTGTCAATAAGCAGACCCTGATAAGGATGGTTCAGCAGAACCGTCTTGCGCTCATGGCCATTGTCGAGCGTGACATGGAAAGAGCCACTAACAGCCACCACAAACTGACGGAGACGCTTATGGGCATGACCACCACGGCTGCCACCGCCAGGAACATCATACAGCCAATAGGCGCGCTTGATATCGAAAGGCACAGTCTCACTCAAACCTTCCGCCACGGTCAGATTACCGCGCGGATCCGTTATCTTTGGGAGATTGATGATCTTAATGTCCAAACTTCTCATACGGATCAGTACCCAATACCGTCTTTGCCAGTCGCTTAGCCTTGTCACGCAGCGCATTGACATCGTCGCCTACCTCACCATAGCACAGCACGACACCCATACGCCTGCCAGGATGTGCATCGGGCTTTCCGAAGATGCGGATGCGGGTATGGTCTTCCTTCAGTGCCTCTTCGAGATTATAGTCAAGCGGCTCCCAAGATTCCTTCGGGGAGAGCACCACGGCACTTGCACCCGCATGCTCCAAGTGAATACCTGCGATAGGCAGTCCCATAACGGCACGGAAATGAAGCTCAAACTCCGAGAGATTCGTGGTGTGGCCAAGCGTCACCATACCCGTATCATGCGGACGGGGAGACAACTCGGAGAAGATAACCTCGCCCTGCTTGGTCAAGAAGAACTCAACGCCCCAGATGCCTGCACCCGTGAGTGCAGCCGTCACCTTGCGCGCCATATCCTGTGCTTGTGCCAACGCCTCATCACTAATCTTGTAGGGTTGCCATGACTCGCGGTAGTCGCCACCCTTCTGCACATGACCGATAGGCGGACAGAAAAGTGTCTCGCCATTCTTCTGCGTCACAGTAAGGAGTGTGAACTCACTCTCAAAGTCGATGAACTCCTCGATGATTACCTCACGCACATCACCGCGACTGCCTTCCATCGCATCCTTGAAAGCCTGCTCCAGTTCGCCCTCGTTGTGAACATAACTCTGCCCATGACCAGACGATGACATCAGTGGCTTCACCACACACGGATAGCCAATCTCGTCAGCAGCCTTCTTAAACTCCTCGAATGTCTTGGCATAGAAATACTTTGCCGTGCGGAGACCAAGTTCACGCGAAGCGAGGTCGCGGATGGCACGGCGGTTCATCGTGAAGTTCACTGCGCGGGCACTCGGCGTCACCTGAATACCCTCGCGCTCGAAATCAAAGAGCCTTTCCGTGCGGATGGCCTCGATTTCAGGCACGATGATGTCCGGACGATGCTTCCTGACCACGGCATCAAGTGCATCGCCGTCGAGCATCGGGAAAATCTCGCGCTCGTCAGCCACTTGCATAGCGGGAGCGTTGTCGTAACGGTCGCAGGCTATCACGTATTGTCCTGCGCGCTTTGCGGCAATCACGAACTCCTTGCCGAGTTCACCAGAGCCTAAAAGAAGAATTTTTTTCATATCGGTTATGGTTTAGTATGGGTTACGTTGCCGTTCAGCGACCGGCATACATATTATCGTAATATTTCTGATAGTCGCCGGAAGTCACGTTGTCAAGCCACTCCTGATTGTCAAGATACCAGCGCACGGTCTTCTCAATGCCTTCCTCGAACTGCAGGCTTGGCTCCCAACCCAGCTCACGCTGAAGCTTTGAGGAGTCGATGGCGTAGCGGAGGTCATGGCCGGCACGGTCAGTCACGAAGGTAATCAAATCCATGTCCTCACCTTCCTTGCGACCCAGCAGACGATCCACGGTGTTGATGACCACCTTAATAATATCTATGTTCTTCCACTCGTTGAAGCCACCGATATTATAGGTGTCGGCAATCTTGCCCTCGTGGAATATCACGTCAATGGCACGAGCATGGTCTTCCACATAAAGCCAGTCGCGCACATTCTCACCCTTGCCATACACGGGCAACGGCTTGCGGTTGCGGATATTGTTGATGAACAGCGGTATCAGCTTCTCGGGGAACTGATAGGGACCATAGTTGTTTGAGCAATTGGTCACCACCACCGGCATCCCGTAGGTGTCATGATAGGCACGCACGAAGTGGTCGCTTGATGCCTTCGATGCCGAATAGGGAGAGTGGGGATTGTATTTCGTGGTCTCTAAGAAGAACTTGTCGCCGTAAGCCAGATGATGCTCCGCAGAGGATGCCGTCGTGGTGAACGGAGGCTCGATGCCCTCGGGATGCGTCAGTTCAAGTGCGCCATACACCTCATCGGTAGAGATGTGATAGAACCGCTTACCCTCGTATTTCTCCGGCAGGCTCTCCCAATAGAGTTTCGCAGCCTGAAGCAGCGAGAGCGTACCCATCACATTTGTCTTTGCGAAGGTGAAGGGATCCTTGATGGAGCGATCCACGTGGCTCTCCGCCGCAAGGTGAATGATGCCGTCCACCTTCTTGTCCTGCATCAGCTTGTAGAAAGCATCGAAGTCGCAGATGTCCATCTTCACGAACTCATAGTTCGGCTTTCCCTCGATGTCCTTCAAGTTCGCCAGGTTACCCGCATAGGTCAGCTTGTCGAGGTTGATGATGTGATACTCGGGATACTTGTTCACGAAAAGGCGCACAACGTGGCTTCCTATGAAGCCAGCACCACCAGTGATTACGATTGTCTTCATTTCTTTATCTTTTATATGTTTTTTCTATTTCTTCTCATCCGCCAGGGTAATGACCTCCAAGTCCTTGAACTCCCGCCCATCTATGGTCACACGAATCAGCGTGCGCTCCCTGTGCCATCCCTGCAAGCCTGCCGCACCGGGATTGATGTGCAGCAGCCCCAACGTGCGGTCATACTTCACCTTGAGGATGTGCGAGTGACCTGCCACGAACAACTGCGGCGGATTGGCAAAGAGCGTGGAGCGAACGGAAGCATCATAGTTGCCGGGATAGCCCCCGATATGCTTGATAAGCACGTCAGCATCCTCACACTTGAAGCGATTCAACTCGGGGTACATCAGCCGAAGCTCACCCCCGTCGCAGTTGCCGCATACGGCACGGAACGTGCGGAAGGCTGACAATCGCTCTGCCACCTCCACGCTGCCGATGTCACCCGCATGCCATATCTCGTCGCACGGCTCGAAATACTTCAAGTATCTGTCATCCCAGTATGCGTGCGTGTCGCTCAAGATTCCTATCCTTGTCATACCATCTTGAATTTTTTCCGAATGAACTCCGCTATCAGCTTTTCCGTCTGCTGGATGCCGAGGGCTGACGAGTCGATGCAGAGGTCATAGCTCGATGCGTGCCCCCACTTCTTGCCCGTGTAGTAGTTGTAATATTGCGCACGGCGTGCCTCGCCCTGCTCGATGAGCTTGCGGGCCGAGATGGCATCAATGTTGTTCTTGTTCATCACCTGCTCTATGCGATGCTCCATCGAGGCGGTGATAAACACATTCACCACGTTCTTAAAGTCGCGCAGCACATAGTCGGCACAACGCCCCACAAACACGCAACTGCCCTCGGATGCCGCCTTGCGGATGGCATCGCTCTGAAACTGGAACAGCCGCTCCTGAGAGAAGCCGCTACGGTAGAGATTGCCCCCGCCCACATGAGGCGACTGCACGTTGAGCAGCGTGCGCAAAAAACCTTTTTTCTCGTCGTGCTGCTCGAAGAACTTTTCAGAGAATCCGCTCTCCTTTGCCGCCAAGTTAAGCAGTTCGCGGTCGTAATACTTGGCATTGAAGTCCAGCGCGAGCATTCTGCCGATGTCGTGCCCGCCACTTCCGAGCTGCCTACCTACGTTGATGATGATATTCGTCGTTGCCATAAGCCTTTTAACCGTTTCTTCATTGAGTCTTTAAACGTTTCTTCATATACCACAGCAAGAGGGGCACGGTCATGGCAAACGAGCCAAAGTCGCTCGCAGGCATGGATGCCCAGAGTCCGTCTAATCCCCACTTGAGTGGGAAGAGGTAAGCCATCGGCAACAGCAAGATGAGCTGCCGCGAGAGGGAGAGGAATATCGAAATCTTCACCTTGCCGATGCACTGGAAGAAGTTGGTGATGACCGCCTGTGAGCCTACCACGAAGAAGATGAGCATATCCCATCTGATGCCCCTTGCCGCCATCGAAAGCAGCGTGGCATCGGTGGTGAATATGCGTGCCAGCTGCCAGGGGAATATCATAGACACCGCCCAGCCAGCCAACAGGATGAGCGTGGCGAAGAAGATGGCAAGACCGAGGCAGCGCAGCATGCGGTCGTATTTCTCCGCGCCGTAGTTGTAGCCTACGATGGGCTGCATGCCCTGCGTGATACCGATGACGAACATAAAGAACACCATCACGATGGAGTTGGCTATCGAGTAGGCTCCCACACCCATGTCACCGCCATAGCGCACGAATTGGTTATTCATGAAAATCACGATGACGCACGACGTGGCATTCATCAGGAAGGGCGAGATGCCAATGGATATAATGTTTCTCACCAAGTCACCCTTCAGCCGGTAGATGCCGCGCTTCAGATGAAGCAGTTCGGCGGGATTGGAGAACAGCTTCAGCTGCCAACAGAGCGCAAGCGTCTGCGCGGAGATGGTGGAGAGCGCCGCCCCCTTGATGCCGAGCCTCAGCCACCACACGAAGATGAGCAGAAAGACGATGTTCATACCCACCGTGAACAGCACGGAGTACATCGCCTGACGAGGCTTGCCCGCCGCACGCAGCACGGCATTCATGCCGAAATACATGTGCGTAATGACATTGCCCGCCAATATCACCCGCATGAACTCACGGGCATGGGGCAGCGTGGCATCACTCGCACCGAAGAAGCGCAGGATGGGGTCGAGGAAGGTTAGACAGACGAGCATGAAAAGCACGCCCACGATGAGATTCAGCGTCACGGTGTTGCCCAATAGATGCTCCGCCGTTTCATAGTCTTTCTGACCAAGCTTCACACTGATGCACGTTGAGGCGCCCACGCCCACCGCAGCACCAAACGCACCACTGAGGTTCATCAGCGGAAACGTGATGCCCAGACCGGCTATCGCCTCGGGACCCACCAACTGACCGATGAACGCGCGGTCGATGATGTTGTAAAGGCTCGATGCCGTCATCGCCACCATCGCAGGCAGCGCATACTGCCAGAGCAGACGCCCTACGGGCTTCGTTCCCAATTCAAGTGCGGCTTGTCTGTTATCCACGTTTTTTCCTTTTTCGGTTTTACGGCACAAAGGTACGGATATTCCCCGACACTTCCAAATTGGGGACGCACACAGGAAGTTAAAATCTGTAAACAGAAATTTTTTTTATCCTTTTTGCACAAAAAATACCAAAAGTGTGCAACGATTTCCAAAAAAGTGTTTATTTTTGTAGCGACAACTAAAAATCAACCAAACAAAAAAGGAAAATTATGATAGCACGCAAGATCATTACATTGTCAGCCGGACTGCTACTGACGCTTGCGGCGTTGGCACAAGAACAAAAGGACTCGACATTCCAAAAACTCTACCAGCGCTACACCCAGTTACACGACACGAACCATAAAGACGCATTCCACGAAGTCTCCCGAGAGTTCCAAGAGTATTACCGCAAGAAGGGCAACTTGGAGGCATACTACAAGCTGCGCCAGAATGACATCCTCTACGATGCCAACCACGGGGAGGCATACAAGGCCATCAACGAAGCCAACCAGATGCTGGAGGACATGAAGGCAGACGGGTCACCGCATACTGAGCTCGTCTATCACGCCCTCGGCTCCATCTTCGAGTCGCGCGGTAACTACGGCATGGCGGTATATTACTACAACGAGGCACTCAAGGACATCCCGCCCACCGACACCGCACTGCTTGCCAGCACCTACGCCATGCTCGCGAACATCAACCTCGCGCCCTACCCCGACAGGGCCTGGGGCTGGATTGAACGGCTCGACAGCACCATCACCCCCGAGTCGCCCCTCTACAAAAAATACCTCATTTACCGGGGAGAGGTACATTTCTTCAAGAAAGACCGCGAGAAATTCCTCGAAAGCGTGCGCCGGCTGAAGGAATACAGAATGCAGTACGGCTCACCCATCAGCCGCGGCGACACCATCTTCCGCGTGATGGAGGAAGCCTTCTCAGGAAAGTTCGACGATGCCCTGCGGTCACTCGACGAAATACGCGACTACAACGAAATCAGGCGCTGCAACATCCGCATCCGCATCTACGAGATGATGGGCTGCCACGAGTGGGCACTCGACGAATCGAACAGGCGGAGAAACATCCGCGACTCGCTCAACAACGACATGATATTCAACAACCTCAACGAGGTGAGTGCCGCTGCGGGCATCATCAAGCTCAACGAGCAGGCCGCCAAAAGTGCCAAGAAGCTGCAGTTCTGGATGACTATCGCCATCATCCTCATGGCCATCGCACTCGGACTGCTCGTATCGCGCGCCCTTATCCGCCGCCGCTTCCAGAAGAAGATTCTCAAGCAGAACGAGCAGTTAGAAATAGCACTCGACGAGGCAAAGGAGGCCGACCGCATGAAAACCATCTTCATCGGACACATCAGCCACGAGATACGCACCCCGCTGAACATCCTCACGGGCTACGCCAAGCTGCTCGCCACGCCGGGACTCGAGCTGCCCGACGAAGAGCGCAAGACGCTCGTGGAGGGAATTGACGAGAACACCGCCGCCATTACCGACATCGTAAACAACCTGCTGGAAATGTCAAAGGGAGAGAGCAAGACCCACTATCGCAAGGACGACAAGATAGCCGTCAATGCCTTCTGCCGCCGATTCATGGAGGATGCCGAAGTGCGCAACAACGGGCGACTCAAACTGCGCTTCCACACGGCAGTGAGCGACGACCTCAACCTGCGCAGCAACCAGGATGGCATCGAGCGCATCCTCGAGCAGCTGGTGGGCAACGCCTTGAAATTTACCGAGAAGGGTAAGGTGGAACTTGATGTGTATCACACCTCCGAGACTATACAGTTCGTAGTGAGCGACACGGGCTGCGGCGTGCCGGCGGAAGACCAGGAGAAAATCTTCGAAACCTTCTTCAAGGTGGACTCCTTCAAGCAGGGGCTCGGCATCGGACTGGCCATGAGCCGCAAGATTGCTACGCTGCTCGGCGGCACACTCGAGCTTGACAAGGCTTACCACAAAGGTACGCGCATGATTCTCACCCTTCCTTTCAAGGAAGAAGAGGATGAATAAAATTGCTTTTCGTCCGAATAAGATTGCTTCTTACGCGAACAAGAAGCAATCTTATTCGGACGGAGTTAGATTGTTAGAATGTTAGATTTTAAATGTCATAATCAAACTCGGTACGGATGTCAGCCGAAGATGCACCTATCATGAAGTGAATGAGCCCCTTCTCAGGCACGAAGGCATGGGCGGCTGCATCCCAATAGGTAAGGTCGCTGCGCGAAATGCGGAGTGTAACCTGTTGTGTCTCCCCTTTCTTGATATGGATGCGCTCAAAGGCCTTCAACTGCTTCGCGGGATGCTCTGCGGCTACATCGGGATAGGAAACATACAGCTGCACCACCTCGTCGCCGTCGCGCTCACCGCTGTTGGTGATGGGCACGCTGACCTCAATCTGCTGCTTGTCCTGACGCACCACCTTTGCCTGTCCGTAGGTGAACCGCGTGTAGCTCAGCCCGTAGCCGAAAGGATAAAGCGGCTCGGCTTGCTGATACATATAGGTGCGGCCATTGCGGATGTCGTAGTCCATGATGTGCGGAAGGTCGAGAATGTCCTTCACCCATGTCTGCGTGGTGCGCCCGGCAGGATTGATGATGCCAAAGAGGGCATCAGCCACGGCGTGCCCTTGCTCCTGGCTGCAATGCGTAATGTGCAGGATGGCGGGTAGGTTCTGCTGACTCCAGTTGATGGCGTAAGGGAAGCTGCTCACGAGTACGAGCACCGTGTTGGGGTTGGCGCGATAGAGTTGGCGCACCATATCCTCGTCGGGCAGTTGCAGCGACTTGCGGTCCACGGCTTCCCTGCCGTCACTCGGCACGGGGCAGAAGAACCAGTCGGGGCGCACGCCGTAGGGGTGATTACCCGTGCAGATGATGACGGCATCCGACTCGCGCGCCATATCTTCCGCCATGCCCATGCGGTCGTCGGGTATGTAGTTGATTTCAATCCCCTGCTCGGCAGCCATCTCCCGCAGGGCTTTCAGGATGGTGACCTCGTAGGGCGGTGTGCCGCTGTACCAGTCGTAGATAATCTTATCGGCGTAGGGACCCACCACCGTAATCTTGCGGATGTCCTTGCCAAAGGGCAGCAGTCCGTTGTTTTTCAGCAAAACGACAGACTTGTTTGTGATGTCCCTCACCGCCTTGCGCGCCGTGGCTGTCAGATAGGGTGGCGTGGCTGTGCTGTCCTTGCCGATGTTGGCGTATGGATTGGCCGTCTGCTCCCCGTCGAGCATACCCAGTTTGAGTGCCACGAGGATGTTTCCACGAATGGCTGTTTCGATGTCGCTCACCGTGATAAGCCCTCTTTGCAGGGCTTCGTCCACCGCAGCCTTGTAGTCATCGAGGAACATGCCCGTCTTCGCCTTGATGACTGCGGCAGCCCCCTCTGCCATGCCCGGGTATGCCTTGTGGGCATTCACCAAGAGCCGCAAGCCTCCGCCGTCGGTGCAGATGATGCCGTTGTTGCCCCATTCTTTACGAGCCACCTCGTCGAGCACGGGATGCACGCACATGGGTATGCCATTCCATCCGTTGTATGCAGCCATGAAAGCCCGCGAGCCGCCCTCCGTGATGCCTTTGTAGAAGGGGTAGGAATAGTATTCACGGAACAAGCGTTCATCAAAGTTGCTCGATGTCGAGTCGCGCCCGTCCTCGTTGCTGTTGGCAAGGAAGTGCTTCATCAGTGCTGCCGTTTTCCAGTAGCGGGGATGGTCGCCTTGCAGTCCCTTCACCATCGCGACAGACAGCTGTCCCGTCAAATAGGCATCCTCGCCATAGCTCTCCTCCGTGCGCCCCCAACGAGGGTCGCGTGCCAGGTCGGCATTGGGGGCATAGATGACAAGCCCCTTGCGGCGCGCCTGTGGCTGCTGGATATAGTAGCGGGCCTCCTCAGCCATCTGCTCACCTACCCTCTTAACCGCCTCACGGTCCCATGTCTCACCCAGTCCGTAAGCCTGCGGGAAGATGGAGGTTGGCAGGTCGTCAGGCACCATCTGCCCGTTCACTTCCTTCTTGCCGTTATTGCTGGCAGGGCCTCCGAGGGCGATACCGTGCAGCCCTTCGTAGCAGTTGAGTGAGGGGATGCCTAAGCGGGGCACGCCGAGGTTGGTGGACAGCAGGGCGATTTTCTCGTCGAGCGTCAGCTGCCGCATCAGCAGGTCAATGCGCTGCTCGTCCTTCAGCTTCGTGTTCTGGAAGTCATACGATTGGGCCGTCGCCCCTGTAAAAATACTGCTCACCAAAAGCAGCGTGGCAATAAGTCTGTTCATAGTTCGCGATGTTATGAAATTCCAGATGCAAATATACCTGTTTTCCGGGAAACGCACGACCTTTCTGCGCAGAAATTTCAAAATTTTAGTAATAAGATGGCATAGTGGCAAAAATTATGCTTTCCATTTGGATGTTCGGAGGATTTACATTACCTTTGCACAAAATATATTATATATGGAACAGGAACAAGAAAATTATTTGGAAAAGACATCAAACTCAGACGAGGAGGTATATTATGAGCCTGTCTCCCAAAGCAACAAACTGATATCTGGCAAAAGTGTTTTTATTCTGATATTGGTAGCAGTTCTTATATTGGCAGCAATTAAAAATCCATCGGAAAGTGAAGCTCGAAAACTCATAAAGGACACTGCCATGGAGTATATTAATAAAAAAGCGCGCCAAAGTATAAGTCAAGAAGATAACAAATGGGAAGAAATGGGCTCTCTTTTGGGGGTGGCTCTTGCCTCTACTTTATATGATTATGTGATACAAACCGATGTTGATGATTATATATTTCTTTCTTCCTTTTCTGCAACTGCCACATTAGAAGGAGAAACCACAAATCTCGCATCTGGGATTATATTGTTCGGCAAACTTATTCCGCTCAAATCGGATTTGGAAGATTTCAAGTAAATTCAGCATCTTCTTACCTTGCCCCCATGATGATAACGTGGAGAATCGTATGTGTACTCGCATTGTTCCTCTGTCTGCCAATTACAAGTGCGGGGGGAAGCTCCAATGTAAAATATCCCGGGGGCAAATTCTATATCTATCGCTACACATTGTGCGACAAGCAGGGCACGGGATATTCGCTTGAGCATCCCTCGCGATGGCTCTCACATAAGTCTATTGAGCGGAGGAAAAGGCAGGGGTTGTTATTAGATTCCACGGATTTGCCGGTGAGCCATAAGTACCTGAGAATGATTGAGCGGAGTGCTGAAAACATTGCAAAATCCAACAAAAAGCGGAGAGCAGAATGGACAATCATCGGAACGAGCCGATGGAACAATACGGTGCTTGTACGCTCCAACGACACCACTTTACTCAATCACCTGCAAACGCTGCCCTGCATCGCAAAGGCTGAACGCGTGTGGACATCTCCCGACTCTATCCCGCGCGGCATCCACAAGACCACCTATCACGAGGCGTTCAGTCCGTGGGACAGCATCAAGGGTGAGCACTACGGTCACGGCAAGGAGCAGATTGAGATGCTGAGCGGCCACCGGCTGCACGCCATTGGCATGCGCGGCAAGGGGATGACCATCGCCGTGCTCGACGGGGGCTTTCAGAATGCTGACGGCATCCCAGCCTTGCAACGGGCGGACATCGCAGGGGCAAAGGATTTCGTATATCCAAACAGCCGCTTCTTCTATCAAGAGACCGACCACGGCACGAAAGTGCTATCGACAATGGCAACCAACGAGCCAGAGGTGCTGACGGGCACGGCTCCCGAAGCACGTTACTGGCTGCTGCGATGCGAGGATCAGCAAACGGAACAACCTGTGGAAGAGGATTACTGGGCGATGGCAGCCGAGTTTGCCGACTCTGCCGGGGTGGATATCATCAGTTCGAGCCTCGGCTACAACGACTACGACGGTTATCCGGGCTACTACCATCAGCGCGACCTTGACGGGCAGACGGCACTCATCAGCCGCACCGCCTCGATGCTCGGGCGCAAGGGCATCATACTCGTCAATTCGGCGGGCAACAGCGGCATGGGGCCGTGGAAGAAGATTGCATTTCCTGCCGATGCGCGTGAGATACTGACCGTAGGGGCGGTGAACCCGGAGCGAAAGAATGCACCATTCAGCGGCGTGGGACCTACGCAAGACGGACGGGTAAAGCCTGACGTGATGGCATCGGGCAGTCCTGCGGCATTGCTGTCGGGCAGGGGCACAGTGGTACGCGATATGGGCACGTCATTCTCCACCCCCATCGTGGCGGGGCTCGTTGCGTGCCTATGGCAAGCCCTCCCCAACAAGACAGCACTTGAAATCATCAACCTCGTCAGGGACAACTGCGACGGCCATGCAAACCCCGACAACATCTACGGCTACGGGATTCCGAACTTCTGGCGGGCTTACATGATAGGGAAATTAGAATAGACATACGGCAATGGACGAAAGACTGACACTGCTCGCACTGAACCGTCTCGTGAAAGACGCGATAGAGGCTGAACTGCCCGATGAATATTGGGTGGAGGCAGAATTGTCGGAGTGTAGGGAGAGTCGAGGCCATTGCTATCTGGAACTGATACAGAAAGATGAGCGCACCGCCACGCCCGTGGCAAAAGCATCCGCCCGCTGCTGGGCATCGAAATGGGCATTGATACGGCCTTATTTCGAGCGCACGACGGGAGAGCGATTGCGACCGGGGATGAAGGTGCTGCTGCGAGTGTATCCACAATTCCACGAGGCATTCGGCTTTGCGTGGATTGTGACCGATATCGACCCATCATATACCCTCGGCGACATGGCGAGGAAACGGATGGAAATCATCCGCCAACTGAAAGAACAGGGTGTGTTCGACTTGCAAAAGGAACAAGAACTTCCGTTGTTCTGTCAGCACATAGCGGTCATATCGAGCGAGACGGCAGCAGGCTACGGCGACTTCTGCCGGCAGTTGGCAGAGAATCCACACGGCTTCCAGTTCACGACGCGCCTTTTTCCCGCCATCATGCAGGGCGAAGACACGGAGGGTAGTATCATTGCGGCACTCAATCGCATCAACGAGGCATACGAGGATTTTGACGCAGTAGTCATCATCCGTGGTGGTGGAGCCACTAGTGACCTGTCGGGCTTCGACACACTTGCATTGGCAGAGAACGTGGCAAACTTCCCGCTGCCCGTCATCACAGGCATCGGGCACGACCGCGACGAGTGCGTGCTTGATATGGTGAGCCACACCCGTGTGAAGACCCCCACGGCAGCCGCCGACCTCTTGATAAGCCGGCTGAAGGCAGTGCTCGATGCGGTGGAAGATGCACAAGAGCGAATTGCTCGCGCCACCCAACAGCGACTTTACACACTCGGCACCCGACTGACGGCTGTGGCGGAAGCCATCCCGCGGCTGTTCTCGGTGGTGAAGGTCAGACAGGAGGCACGTATAGATGCACTATACAACCGCCTCGCCACCGCCGCCCTGCGCCAAATCTCCGAGCGCAAGCACCGCGTGGAAATCATTGGCGAGCGAGTGAAGGCACTCGACCCCACCCTGCCCTTGAAACGCGGTTACAGCATCACACTGAAAGATGGGCGGGCGGTGAGAGACCCGTCGGCACTACAAAAAGGCGACGAGATTGAGACGCTGTTAGAGAAAGGGCGCGTGAAATCAGTCGTGAAATAAACGGAAACGCTTTTGAAGCGATAAGGGAATTATGAATCATCAAGCAAAAGAAATATGAAAAAGGCTGAGAAACAACCAATATCCGCCACGGCGGAAGCAAACGACAAAGAGCTGAAATACGAGGAGGCTTTCGCAGAACTGCAAGAAATCGTGCGCAAGATGGAGGGCGACGAGCCTGACCTCGACCGTATGTCGGAACTGCTCAAGCGGGCGCAACAACTGATAAAGCTCTGCAAAGACAAGCTGACAAAGACGGACGAGGAAATCAGGAAAATACTCGCAGATTCGTAGATTTTTCGGCAGTAATGTTGTGAATATGCAAGGAAATGTGTACTTTTGCAGACAAATTGTGAAAAAACGGAAATAAGAAAAATATGAAGAATTTGGATTGGGCAAACTTGCCATTCGGCTACATCAAGACCGACTACAACGTGCGTTGCTACTACCGCGACGGCAAATGGGGCGACATCGAGGTTTCGTCTGACGAATATCTCAAGTTACATATAGCCGCCACCTGTCTGCACTATGGACAGGAAGCCTTCGAGGGACTGAAAGCATACCGCTGCCCCGACGGTAAAGTACGAGTGTTCCGCATGAAGGACAACGCAGAGCGGTTGCAGTTTACCTGCCGCGGTATCATGATGCCCGAACTGCCCACAGAACGTTTTGAGGAGATGGTGAAGAAGGTGGTGACGCTGAACGAAGACTGGATCCCCCCTTATGAGAGCGGGGCAACGCTATACATCCGCCCGCTGCTCATCGGCACGAGCGCACAGGTGGGCGTGCATCCCTCCACGGAATATTGCTTCCTGATACTCGTCACCCCTGTTGGCCCGTACTTCAAAGGTGGGTTTGCCTCGAATCCTTATGTCATCATACGCGACCACGACCGCAGCGCGCCTCTTGGTACGGGATGCTACAAGGTGGGTGGCAACTATGCCGCGTCGCTGTATGCCAACAACATTGCGCATGAAAAGGGCTACGCCTGTGAGTTCTACCTTGACGCAAAGGAAAAGAAATACATCGACGAGTGTGGCGCCGCCAACTTCTTCGGCATCAAGAACAATACTTATGTAACGCCCGAATCAACTTCCATTCTGCCTTCCATCACAAACAAGAGTCTGATGCAGGTGGCTGAGGATTTGGGGATGAAAGTAGAGCGTCGCCCCGTTCCCGAAGAGGAACTTGATACGTTTGAGGAGGCTGGTGCCTGTGGCACGGCGGCAGTTATCTCGCCCATCTCCTACATCGACGACCTCGAGACGGGTAAGCGGTATGATTTCGGTGCAGAGCCAGGCCCGATGTCCAAGAAGTTGTTCGACACGCTGCGTGGCATCCAGTACGGAGAGATAGAGGACAAGCACGGTTGGACAACCGTCGTGATAGAGTAACATGATAGCATCACCGTTAATTCATAGTACCACTTTTAATATTTAACCTACATTCATCATGAGTAACTTTTCCATTAAAGCCCTGAAAGACCACGCGCTCGTAAGCCTCGAAGGCAACTGGAGTGACGCGGTCATCGTAACTTTCGTGTTCTATTTCATCACGCTGATTCTCAGCGAGGGCATCACTTCGTTCATCGGAAACGAAGGGGCACGCCTAACCGTTATGGTGCTCTACGCACTCATCTGCGCACCGCTCACATGGGGCTTCGTCGTGATGTTCCTTGACTTCATCCGTGGCGACAAGTTGCGCTCGGGCAAGTTGTTTGATGGCTACAAGGGCAACTGGATGCGCATCTTCACTACCTATCTGCTCGTGGAAATCTACACGGCCCTGTGGACTTTGCTGCTCATCGTGCCGGGTATCATCAAGAGCCTATCTTATAGCATGACATTCTTCGTCTTGCGCGACAATCCCCACTTGAGCAACAATGCCGCCATCGAGAAGAGCATGCAGCTGATGGAGGGTCACAAGATGCAGCTTTTCAGGCTCTACCTGAGCTTCATCGGTTGGTTCATCCTCGCCCTGCTGACGCTCGGTATAGGTTTCATCCTCCTCGTGCCGTATGTCAATACCACGCTGGCACACTTCTACGAGCAGTTGAAGGCAGAGGATTTCAACGAGCGGTTGAATGGGTAAAGGCAAACTGGCGAAGTTCGCCGACATGAATACTTACAGGAACGTGTTCCAGTGCCCTTATTCGGCATTGGAGCAAGTTTCTTTTGATATGCGGGGGCATTGGCACGACCAATACTTCCACAATGACAATCCCATCGTATTGGAATTAGGTTGCGGTAAGGGCGAATATACCGTAGGCCTTGCCAAGTTGTTCCCGAACATGAATTTTATCGGCGTGGATATCAAGGGCGCACGTATGTGGACGGGTGCGACGCAGGCATTGCAGGAGGACTTGAAGAACGTGGCTTTCCTGCGCACGCACATCGAGATTATCGACCACTTCTTTGCACCCGGCGAGGTGAAGGAGATTTGGCTCACGTTCAGCGACCCGCAGATGAAAAGCCCGCGCAAGCGACTGACTTCCACTTATTTCATGGAGCGTTACCGTAGATTCCTCGTAGATGGGGGACTTATTCACTTAAAGACCGACTCTAACTTCCTTTTCACCTATACTACTTATATGGTGGAAAAGAACGCCCTGCCCCTCGAATTCCGCACAGAAGACCTCTACGGCGAAAGTTTCGCCAAGGCGGACTCTCCTACTCCCGCAGATGATACCCTGCAATACGTGACTTCCATCCAAACCTACTACGAATCTATGTGGATGGCACGGGGACTGAACATCCGTTATATGCGGTTCCGTCTGCCACAAGCGGGAGCATTGGCAGAGCCGGACGTTGAGATACCGCTCGACGACTACCGCAGTTACCACCGCGACAAGCGCAGCAGCCTCGACGTGAGCAAGTAAGGGCGCACAGGCAACAACAAGCAAAAACAACATCAGAAACATAGCATCAAAGAGATGGCACTATATCCGAAAATGGTCATGGACGCCTTGCAGACCGTGATGTATGCAGGCACGAAGAAGAATTTGGTGGAGAGCGGCATGGTGGCCGACCAACCCGCCATCAACGGACAAAAGGTAACGGTTGTGTTGGAATTCCCGCGCGACACCGACCCTTTCCTCAAATCCACCGTGAAGGCAGCAGAGGCCGCCATCAAGTATCACTGCGGTAAGGACACGGAAGTGGAAATCGTGACGGAATTCAAGTCGAAGCCTCGCCCCGAAGTGGAGAAGTTACTGCCGCAGGTGAAGAACATCGTGGCAGTCAGCTCCGGCAAGGGTGGCGTGGGCAAATCCACCGTGGCTGCCAATCTTGCCATCTCCCTCGCCCGCTTGGGTTACAAGGTCGGTCTGCTCGATACCGACATCTTCGGTCCTTCGATGCCCAAAATGTTCCGTGTGGAGGATGCCCGCCCTTACGCCGTAGAGGTAGATGGGCGCAACCTCATTGAGCCTATCGAGCAGTACGGTGTGAAACTGCTCAGCATCGGCTTCTTCGTGTCTCCCGACACCGCAACGCTATGGCGCGGCGGTATGGCAACCAGCGCCCTGAAGCAACTCATCGCGGATGCCAACTGGGGCGAACTTGACTACTTCATCCTCGACACGCCCCCGGGTACATCCGACATCCACCTGACACTGTTGCAGACGCTCGCCATCACAGGCGCAGTCATCGTTTCTACCCCGCAGGCCGTTGCCTTGGCAGACGCACGCAAGGGCATCGACATGTACCGCAACGACAAGGTGAACGTGCCCATCCTCGGCCTCGTAGAGAACATGGCATGGTTTACTCCCGCCGAACTCCCCGAAAACAAATACTACATCTTCGGCAAGGATGGCTGCAAGGACCTCGCACAGGAAATGAATGTGCCTCTCTTGGCACAGATTCCTCTTGTGCAGAGCATCCGCGAGAACGGTGATGTCGGCACTCCCGCCGCCCTCGACATCGACACCGCCACCGGTCAGGCCTTCCTCAATCTCGCCCAAGCCGTGGTTACCGTCGTGAATCGCCGCAACAAGGAAATGCCCAAGACGAAGATTGTGGGGGTGAAAAAGTGATTAATCTCGTCAAGAAAACAAAACTATTGATTGAATTTAACATTTCGGCTGACAGGAATTTATTTCTCCTCCCCATGCCTACGCGAGAGGCGCACCTGATGCCCATAGACGAGGCAGGCGGTGCCGAAATAGGCGGCAGCCTGAATCCATAGGCAGTGCAATTCGGGAAGGACATCGGAGAGGGTGCCACCCATAGAGTTGATGCGCACGAAGGCACGGATGCCGAAAGTGCTCGGGAAGAGCCACGACACGCCTTGCCAATAGCCAGGGATGCTGGACTGGGGCCACGACACACCACTAAGGAAAAGCAACGGGATGGTGACAAATACCACCAAAAGCATGACATTCTCGCGATAGCGCACCAGACAGGAAACGGTCATGCCGAAGAACACGCACGCCAACAGATAAGGTATCAACAGAAGGAGCAAGTCTTGCCACTGCCCTATCGTGATGAAACTGAACAGGCGGGGAACAACCAACACAAGGTAGGCAGACATCACCGCATAAATCATCAGGTATGCCATCGCCTTGCCGCCCACAATCCGATAGATGCCGGAATAACTTTTGTGGATGGGTATCAGGTCGCCGTAGGGGTTGCGCTCCCTCGCCGTTCCCGCCACCAAACCGATGCCGAGTACGAGCGTCTGCTGGATAATCAGTATCAACACGCCGGGCAGAATGAACGAGCCGTAACCGCCTGAGGGGTTGAAGATGGGCACTTCCTCGAAGTCGAGCGGGCGGGCACTCACCGCCTCCTCCCGCGCCGTATAGTGGCCGCCGAGCTTTGTCTGTATCTCCGCCCCCATCGCCTGACTGACCGCCTGCGCCGTCTGGAACACCGCCTTGTAGGCAAGCATCAGCGACATGTCGCAATAGACGCTGACCGTGGCCTGCTCCAAGCGACTGACATCGGTGGCGAAATCGGAGGGGATGTAATAGATGCCTTGCGCCACCTGCCGGCTCACGAGCATCTTCGCCTCGTCCATATCATCAGCATAACAGACTATCCTCACATCGGGAGAGGCGTCGCACTGACGGATGAAGCGGCGGGAGAGTTGGGAGTGAGAGTGATCCACCACCACGACGGGCACTTCGTGAATCACCTCGTTGTTGTAAATCCATGAGTAGAGCAGCGGATAGACGATGGGCACGATGACGAAGAAGATAAGCAGCCCTTCATCGCGCACCACCTGCCTCATCTCCTGTCGCCAGATATAGCAGGCATCCTGTATCGCCTCGCGGATATTACGGAATATAGACATAGGTGAGCATCGCGTTCTTAATCTTACGAATCACAAGCCAAGGCAAGAGCATGAAGCCCACCAAGGCCGCAAAGTGGAACCACGCCTCAAGCAGCGGATAGCCGTTGAAGACGGTAATCTGATAAAGCATATAGTAGTGGCGCAGGGGGAAGAGCCACGAAAGCGCCTGCAATGCACCGTCCATCCCCATCAGCGGGAAAGCGGAGCCTGCCATCGAGAAACTAAGCACCGCCCAAAGGGAACAAACACTCATGGACATGCGGAGCGACGGCAACAGTCCGAAGGCGAAGATGCCGAACCCCTGCGAGGCGAACACCTGCAACAGGCCGAGCAGCACCAACTTGCCCACGCCCCCGGAATGCGGGAAGTGGAGAATGCCGAACACATAGAACTCATAGGCGAAGACAATCACAAGAAACACAAGTGCCTGCGGCAGAAACTTTCCCAAGACCGCCACCACGGCATTGTTGTCTGCCATCCGCATCCACTCCTTGCCCGTGCCGAATTTCAGTTCCATACCTATCGAATAGGCGGATAGGAGGAAGATGAAGAGCATTATCAGACCCGGCACAAGCATGGTGGAGAGATAGATATTGTAATTCGCCCAAGGGTTGGCGATGGGATGCAGGTCGATGACGATGGGCTGCAACAGGGTCTGAATCTGCCGATCGGTCAATCCCTTGGCGCGGAGCGTCGCCTGTCCTACGGCGGCAGAGCCGAGCGTGGAGACGGTCTTTAAGTCCTTATAGAGCAGTGCGCCGCTCGTCAGAGAGGTCATGGAATAATAAAAGGAAATCTTTGGTTGGCGGGCAGAGAGCAGTGCATCGGTCGTGCCTTTCGGGATATAAAGAAAGGCGTATATCTCATTCTCCTGTATCGCCCTGCGTGCCGATGCCTCCGAGGGATAATGCGCCACGACGTGCGAAGTCTGGAAAGCATCGAGCCGGCGGATGATGGCGTGTGTGGTCGAGGTGTTATCCAAATCCACCACGCCCACGGGCATCTCCTGCGGCTGCCCTTCATCCAACAGGGAAGTGAAGAAGAACATCACCAACAAAGGAAACCCCACCATGCAGAAGCCATAAATGGGATTCTTGCACAGAATCCAAAACTCCCGCACCGCAATCTGCCAAATCTGACCTATTACCCTCATCGAGACCGAACTTGGCCGTTACTTACTCCTTGATGACCAACGACATGCCCGGACGAAGCCCTTCAAGTTTCTCCACAGGGCGCGCCCTCACCTCAAAGGTCTTGAGGTCATACTGGCCGTTGGCCTTCGTTGCCTTCCAAACGGCATAAGAGCCTTGATCCTTCAGATAATACACCTTCATCCGTATCTCCTTGTTGAAGGCAGGGACGAAAGCAGTAAACTCCGTACCGACCTGCATCCCGTTGAGTTTATCCTCACGCACATTGAACACACCCCACATATCATCCATCATAGAGATAGACATAAGAGGCGAACCCGTGCCCACCAATTCTCCTACTTGCGGATAGATACTGCTCACCTCGCCTTCCTTTTGCGCCGTCTGCACGGTCTCACGCACATAGGCATTCACCTCTTGCACGGCACCCTTGGCACGCCCTACCTGAGCCGCCGCCGCAAGCTTATCCTCACGGCGCGCACCATTGACAGCCATATCGTATTGGCTCTGGGCAGCCTTTACCTGCGCCTCCATCGCCTTATAGTTGGCGTAAGCCTCATCTCGCTTCTGGGCACTCATCACCCCTTCATCGAATAAACGTTGCACACGATTATAGGATTTCTCGGCAATCTCCAAACCCGCCTTTGCCTGCTGAAGCACGGAGTATGCACCCTGTATCTGCTCTTTGCGCGCCCCATTCTGCGCTTTCAGTTCAAGAGCGGCGGCTGCTTCCTCCGCGCTCTGCGCCTGCTCCATCTTGGCGCGCACCTCTGGCGCATCAAGGATGACGAGCGTGTCGCCCGCCTTCACATAGTCGCCTTCCTTCACGCGGATTTCCAAGACGCGCCCGGGCACCTTGCTTGATACGCGGTACTCGCTGACCTCCACCTGACCCTGAATCATTTCCGGGTCGCGACCGAGGGCGAAGAAACCGATGACTGCCACGATGATGACCACTGCCGCAAATCCGAGGATGGCGAGCAGGATGTTGTTATGTTGTGATTTTGCTGACATAATCTCTTGTGTTTAGGTTATCTCTTTTCTTTTAATTTTCGGTCAGTGTGCCGAGTGCCTTCTGCATATCCACCTGGCTCAGCCTGACATCTATCTCCGCGTCTATCTTCTGCGACTGCGCCTGCAGCCATGCCGTCTGCGCCTCCATCACCGTGGCGGGCGTGATGACACCCTCACGGAAGCCGAGCGTGGCGGTGCGCAGATTCTCGTCGGCACGACGGATGTTCGCCTGCGCCATCGCGAGTTTCTTGTTTGCCTCATCCACGCGGAACGCCGTCTGGCTCACCTGCAGTTCTATCAGTTCGCGGGCTTCCTCCAATTCCAAGGCGGCAATAGAGGTAGCTCCCTTTGAGGCGCGCACCTTATACATCACGTCGCCCCAGTTCCAAAGCGGCACCCGCACGAAAAGTCCCACATTCCAAAAGCCTGCGAATTTCTTCTCGAAGCCGTTCAGCACATTGGGATTGCTCACGGCATAGCCACCCATCAGCGCCA
>JAFLSG010000017.1 GCA_022511065.1 Prevotella sp. | reverse complement strand
GGTCATCAGACAAAACGGGAGTCAAAATGAAAACGGTTTCGTATTGATTCATACTGCGTTAAAAAATAATAATTAATAATGTTATGCTAAAAAGCGGGTGCAAAGGTACTAAATTTTATTAAGAATCGAGTGTAAACGGCAGAGAATTGCTGTTTTGTTTAACGGAATTTAATATTTTTCCCTGCTTTTCTGCTGCCTAACGTGCAACACGGTGCCCGTAATGACGAGCATCAAGCCGACGAGGAGCACCCAATTGCTCCCCGTCCAGCCTACGCAATATGCCACTATCAGCAGGAGTGCCCCTGCCACTACCAGTGCCAGTCCCATCAATCCTGATCTTCCTCCGGAGTAATCAGCTTATAGCCCTTACCGTGGATGTTGATAATCTCAATCTGCGGGTCGTCCTTCAGATGCTTGCGCAGCTTGGTGATATAGACATCCATAGAGCGGGCATTGAAGTAATTATCGTCTATCCAGATGGTCTTCAGGGCGAAGTCGCGCTGCAGAATCTCGTTGGAGTGGCTGCAAAGCAGGGCAAGCAGCTCATTCTCCTTCGTTGTTAGCTTACGCTGCTCGTCATCAATCAAAAGCAGCTGCTTCTGGGTATCGAATGTGAAGCGGCCGATGCGGTAAACGGTAGATTCCTTACTCTTCTTGCCCTTCGTGCGGCGAAGGATGGCCTCAATGCGAAGCACTAACTCTTCCATAGAGAAGGGTTTAGTGAGATAGTCGTCTGCACCGTTCTTGAAGCCCTCTACGATGTCGTCCTTCAAGGCTCTTGCGGTCAGGAAGATGATGGGCACGTCAGCATTGGCGGCACGTATCTCCTGCGCCAGCGTGAATCCGTCTTTCTTGGGCATCATCACGTCGAGCACACAGATGTCGTACTTCGTCTTCTGGAATGCCTTGAAGCCAGCCTCTCCATCGGGGCACAACTCAGCGATATATCCTTTCGCCTGCAGATACTCACGAAGCAACATTCCGAGGTTTTCATCGTCCTCGCAAAGCAAAATTCTCAAATTCTCTTCCATAATCTCATTTTATTTGGTTAATACTATTATTCTTGTCAGTCGCGTGCCGTCAGCGTTCTTCCGTGAGGATGGGAAGGGATATCGTGAAAGTGGTTCCCTTACCCAGTTCGCTGTCGCACTTGATGTCGCCCTCGCATAGGGTGATAATCTTCTTCACATAAGCAAGACCGAGCCCAAAACCCTTGACATTGTGTACGTTGCCCGTATGGACACGATAGAACTTATCGAAGATTTTCTTCACGTCTTCCTTCTTGATGCCCAGCCCAGTGTCGCGGATGGAGAAGCAAAGACGGTTCTTCTCGTTCCAAGTGCGGATGTAGATGTCGAGAGGCTCCTCTGGCTTGCGATATTTCACCGCATTGTCAAGCAAGTTGGTGATGGCGTTCTGAAAATGCACCTCATCGACATAGATGGCAGAATCCACCGCCTCTATCTCCGTATATATCTTACCGCCTGTATGCTCCACGCGCAGCGTAAACGTGCCGGCGATAGTTTCAAGCAACTCATTGAGATCAAGCTCTTTCTTCTTGAACGATGCCGTCTGGCGGTCGAACATCGACATCTGCAACACTCTTTCCACCAGGAATCTCAGGCGCTTTGTCTCTTCGGCAATGACTCCCCCAAGGTGCGCCAACATAGACGGACTCTTGGATACTGACGCGTCATTGAGCATCTGAGCGGCAAGCGAGATGCTGGAAATAGGCGTTTTCAACTCGTGCGTCATATTGTTGATGAAGTCGTTCTTGATTTCCGAATACCGTTTCTGGCGGAAGATGACAAAGATGGTGAAGATGAACGTAACAAGTAGCACAATGGTAAATACCATCGAGGGAATCATAAACCGCACGCTGGAGAAGATGTAGGAATTCATATCAGGAAAGTGAATCCTGACGACACCCATCTTCGCCGAAGGGTCATTACGGAAAAGTATCTGCTTGTAAGTGTATTCCTCGCCTTCATCGGAATAGTCCGGGCAACGATAAACCTCGCGGCCATCAGCCGTCTCTACCCGAAAATGATACGGGATATTGATGCCGTTGTTCAGCAATTCCGCACGGATGTCCTGATCAAGCAACTTGAAATTGACGCGCTCCTTCAGCGGCTTATCACTTGCGGTATAAAGGATATTATATACCACCTCGTCAAGCAATGCCTTCTGATAGACATAGCGGTTGCGCACGATTTCCTGCAAAGACCTTGAAGCCTCGGAAATGGAGTTCTTGTCCGTGCGGAGTATCATCGCCTTGGGTACGCTGGCAGGCTTAATGGCAAACGTCTTGAGCTCGAAAGAGGAATAAACCGTGCCATCGTCGGCAGAAACCGAGAACTGATGAGATTGCTTAATCGTTCCATCAAGCCCATCAACCATCACGGAATCCTGACTAAACGAACGGCGTTCTGTCTGCTTGATATCCTTTTCTAAATAGCGCAGCGTTTCGTTCATCTCCAGATTGCGCGACGCCTGATAAAGGCTTCGGTTCACCGATTCATCAAACTGTTCTTTCTTCATCTTCACCATCTCTTCTATATAAGACAGCTGTAGCAGAAGAAGTCCCATAAATGAGAATCCCATAATCGTCGCTATAATCCAAATCGTACTTTTCTTCATCGCTGTTTATGCCTCCAGAATGGTTTTCTTTCTTTTTTCGGTTACAAAGATACTTGAATTCTTAAATACACCAATCAATATTGTTAATTATCTTATCTATTTTTGCTAAAATTATGTATTTTATAAAATTTTAATTGCATATTTACAACTAAAATTCCATTCACGTTCACAAAAAATGGCAGCATAAAATAAAAAAGGCAATGAATCTCACGATCCATTGCCCTACGAAATAAACTATATAAAAAGGGGTAAATTTAATCCTCATCCTTTTCTTCAGCCTCGTGCTCCTTGATGAGAGCCTGCTGAATGTCGTTCGGAACAAGCTCATAGCTGGCAAACTTAGTGCTGAAAGAAGCACGACCACCAGTCAGCGAGCTGAGTGCGATGGAATAAGAAGCAAGCTCCTTCAAAGGAATCTTGGCAGAAAGCTTCTGATAGCCAGCCTCACTATCCATACCCATGATGATAGCACGGCGACCCTGCAAGTCACTCATCACATCACCCATATAGTCAGCAGGCACAAGCACCTCAAGGTCATAGATAGGCTCAAGAACCTTAGGACCAGCCTCACGGAAAGCAGCCGAGAAGGCATTACGTCCCGCAAGCATGAAGGAAAGTTCGTTGGAATCTACCGGGTGCATCTTACCGTCATAGACAATGACGCGGACATCGCGGGCATAAGAGCCGGTAAGCGGCCCACGCTCCATGCGCTCCATGATACCCTTCAGGATAGCAGGCATAAAACGCAGGTCGATAGCACCACCAACCACCGAGTTGAGGAACACAAGCTTGCCACCCCACTCAAGGTCAATCTCTTCCTTGCTCTTGATGTTCATCTTGAACTCCTGACCATTGATCTTGAACGATGTCGGGTCTTCCATACCCTCCGTGTAAGGCTCTACAATGAGATGAACCTCACCGAACTGACCAGCACCACCCGACTGCTTCTTATGACGATAGTCAGCGCGCGCCATCTTCGTGATCGTCTCACGATACGGAATCTTCGGCTCAACATATTCAATCTGAATCTTCTCATTGTTCTCCATACGCCACTTCAGCGTGCGCAGATGGAACTCACCTTGTCCGTGAACGATAATCTGACGCAATTCCTTTGATTGCTCAACCACCCACGTAGGATCTTCCTGCCTCATCTTGGTCAGGGCAGCCATCATCTTCTCGGTCTCTGCCTCATTGACAGCCTTGATGGCGCGGGAATACTTGGAGTTAGGATATACGATGAAATCGAAGCGATTTTCGACATCCTTGCCATTCAGCGTGTTACCCGTCTTCACATCCTTCAGCTTCACGGTGCAACCAATATCGCCAGCATTCAACTGATCCACCTGAATACGGTTAGCACCTGCACAGGCATAGATAGTTCCTATGCGCTCCTTCGAGCCGCGGTCAGCATTCGTCAGGTCATCGCCTGTCTTCACCGAACCACTCATCACCTTAAAGTAGCTCACCTCACCGATATGAGGCTCAACACCGGTCTTGAAGAAATAGAGTGATGCCGGACCATTGGTGTCTGGAGCCACCTCTGCGCCCTGCGTATTGGTAACCTTTGGCATATCGCTCACGAAAGGAACCACGTTGCCCAAGAACTCCATCAGACGACGAACGCCCATATCCTTGCCTGCGCATACGCAGAATACGGGGTAGATGCTACGGGTAATCAAGCCCTTGCGGATACCCTCACGCATCTCATCCTCAGTAAGATGCTCCTCTTCGAAGAACTTCTCCATCAGCGTATCATCGTTGGCTGCGGCAGCCTCCACCAATGCGGCGTGCAACTCATGAGCCTTCTCCATCTGGTCGGCAGGAATGTCCTCGATAATCGGCGCGCCGCCCTCGGGTTTCCAAGAGTATTTCTTCATCAGCAGCACATCGATAACGGCATTGAAACCTGCGCCGGTAGCAATCGGATACTGCACGGGCACACACTTGGAGCCATAAACCTCCTTCAGGTTGGAAAGGATGGCATCATAGTCGCAATTATCCCTGTCGAGCTGATTCACGAGGAAGATGACGGGCTTCTGCAACTTATCCGTGTAGCGGAAGGCATTCATCGTGCCCACTTCTGGACCATACTGGCCATTGACGAGAATCACAGCCTGGTCCGTCACGTTCAGAGCCGTGATGGCACCGCCCACGAAGTCATCAGAGCCTGGGCAGTCGATGATGTTCAACTTCTTGTTGTTCCATTCCACGTGGAATACAGTCGAGAATACGGAGTAGCCATATTCCTGTTCCACAGGGAAATAGTCGCTGACCGTGTTCTTACCCTCAACGGTTCCACGACGCTTGATAATACCTGCTTCGTAAAGCATTGCCTCGGCAAGAGTAGTCTTGCCGCTACCCGCACTGCCAAGCAGTGCAATGTTCTTGATTTCGTTGGTTTGATAGACTTTCATATCTATATAGTTTTAGGATTATATAATTTTGTGGGTATAAAGGTAGCCATTTTTTGAGAAAACACAAAAAAATCTTTCAAATATTAAGCATAATTAGTAATTTTGTGCGCACATCCGGCTTCCATGTCGGTTGCAGGAAAGCTATGGCAGGCATCTACATCCATATTCCCTTTTGCAAGAGCCGGTGCATTTATTGCGGCTTTTATTCCACTACCGAAGCATCCATGCGCCAGCGCTATGTTGATGCGCTTTGCCAAGAAATCAGGATGCGACGAGGGGAGTTCGATGGGCAACAAATCTCTACCATCTATCTCGGCGGCGGCACGCCATCGCAACTTTCCTTCGCCCAACTGACCCAACTATTCGACACGCTCCACGAATGCTATAATATATATAATGTGGGGCAGCAGATGGAGGTCACGATGGAATGCAACCCAGACGATGTGACCGATGAGTTTGCTGATTCTTTACGGCAGTTGCCCGTCAATCGCGTCAGCATGGGTGCGCAGACCTTCAGCGAGCCCCTGCTACGATTCATCCGCCGCCGTCACAATGCCCGTCAGGTAACTGAAGCCGTGGAGCGGCTTCGGAAAGTTGGTATCAATAACATCAGCATTGACCTGATGTATGGAATACCCGGCCAGACGATGGACATCTGGGCGCAAGACATCGCATCGGCACTATCATTAGGCGTGGAGCATATATCCGCCTACAGCCTGATGTTCGAAGAAGATACCCCACTCTATCAGATGCTCGAAAAGGGTGAAACTGAAGAAGCCAGCGAGGATTTAAGCGTCGCGATGTTCAACCTACTCATAGACCGCTTGGAAAGCGCAGGCTATGAGCACTACGAAGTAAGTAACTTTGCCCGAAAAGGCTACCGTTCACGCCACAACTCCAGCTATTGGACCGGCGTGCCCTATATGGGTTTCGGAGCAGCAGCTCACTCATACGACATCGAGAGCCGCCAGTGGAATGTGAGTGACATCAGGGCATACATCAGGGGCATCGAAAAAGGGCATATTCCTGCCGAGCGCGAGCCTTTGGATGAGCGTACGAGATACAACGATGCCGTCACCGTGGCCTTGCGGACTCGTGAGGGAATTAACATGGCATCTTATGCTGATAACTATGCTGCTTATTGCAATAAGATGGCTGATAAATTCGTTAAGACGGGTCTTTTGGAAAAAGAGGGCACTTGGCTGCGCCTTACGAGGCAAGGCATCTTCGTCAGCGACATGATTATGCGCGAGCTGATATATGTGGATTAAAGCGAGCGTTGCAGGGTAAGCCGATAGATGGCAAACACGTAGTAGGCAAGCAGCAGCGGATAACCAATATAATACAAAGTTGTGACGCTGAACACCACATAGCACACCGAACATACGCCCATCAGTCCGCAAAGATAGAGCACCCCACCGCCAAAAGGCATGTGCCTCAGCACATCGTCAATAGTGGCAATCGCCACGATGATGATTGCCCAGACGGAAGAGATGAATATGCCCAGATGAAGCGGAAGCGCAAACGGATTGAGCGAGGGATGATAATAGAAATGCCGCCACGACTCAACCTCGAACATTTGTATGGAACTGTAAAGCACGGCTGACGAGGCAACCAGTAAGCAGAGCAGCGTGGGATAGAATGAAGGGATGTCATCGAAATGCACGATTTTCACGCCCTTGCGCATCAGGATGCGAAGTCCGTATGCCACCATGACCACCACGCAGAAGGCGAGGAAAATCAACAGGTGAGTGTCCGAGAAGAAGTCGATGAACTGGCTGATGGGGTCGTCTGGCGATACACTACCCAATAACTCGCCCTCACGCACCCATCCAAAGGTTGTCTGGTCGCGCGCCACCTTCACCCACACCGAGTCTATCGTATCAGTAGGCAGCGTCTTGATGTCAGCCACCACGATGTGATCTCGCTTCCGCAACGTAATGGAATCTTTTTTCCACTCCGCCCCCGCTACCTCCATCTCTGCCGACACCACATCGGGCACAGCCATACATTCAGGGCGTTGCTCGGCAATGACCAATGAGTCTGCCGTGACTACGAAATTGTAGTTTTGCGTATAGTGGTGGGTGGTATAGAACGAGATGGAATCCAATTGCTGTTTAGTCATATCCCATGCATCAGGGGTTTGCGGGCCGCGATGGTAGCAGCCTGTCAGCATCATCAGCCATAGGCAATACACCAATGGTATGAGTCTTTTCAGCAGGTAGTTATATCTTGTCATGGGGCTTCAAGGGGTTATCAGCGTTAATCGGGCTTTTATGCGCACTTCCATATACGTTCATTTGACAGTTCTTGCAATCAAACTCCAAAGGAAAGCATCGCCCGTCAGCCAAGCGAAGGCTGAGCGGTTCACGCCAATCTGGTTTCTTACCTCCCCGATGCACGCAAAAACCAAGAGAATACTTGATGCAATACCGGCATTGCATGATAGGCCCGTCGCCGCCTTGCAACTCGTATGCAGATTTTGCCGTGGCATGATAGAATGCCTGAGAGAGTTTGTTAGAGATATTATAGAGGTAAGGGTGGGCGTAATGGGAACCACCTTTTGCATCTTTCTGCGGAGAGGTTGCATTCGATTGAATTGCAGTAGATTGTTCTTTCCCATTATTGGCGTGCTTGTAAAAATCTGCCAAAACATCCAACCGCTCCATCAACTGATGCCGAAGTTCGGAAAGTTGGCTGTTCGGGATGAAATATGCGAAATCGTCTGGTATGGAAACCACCTTGCATTCATAATGCGAATCACCTAATTTTGTGAGCTGACGAATCAAATTCTCACGCGGAGATTTCAGAGCAGGTTGATGCTCTGCTTCTATACATACTGATATTTCGTCATCATGCAACAATGCTTTGCCATCATGCGCGGAGGTTTCACTATCGTATAGCCTCGCTGAAAGCGCAAATCCTCCATCCGTAACACTAAGCGAGAGACTAATGGGAATCCTACGCCTGGCACTCGGCTTTGAAAGCACGCGCTCAAATTCCTGATCGCTGTTCCGATACAACGCCATGCCTGGACGCAGTCCCTTTGGCATCTTGAACGGATAGATACGATTGCCCTCCACCCTATTAGCACGAAATCCTTCAAATTGGCGGTCTGCATTCAGAAAACACAACCCGTCACCGTTTGAAAAACGTGCCGTGCCAGCCACATTAAAAGAATCCCGCCGCATTTCTTTAACCGTCCCAACATACGTTCCTATCGCTTTCGGTGTATCAAACGACACAATGCCCATTTTACGACCATCCGCAAAATAATCAGTATAGCCCCGATTGAAAGTTCTTTCCAAGTCGGGAGTAAATGAATACTCACACCTGCCGAGAGAAGCACGGCGATATTTATCGGGATGTCTGCGGACGATTTCGTTCAGTCGCTCGCTGTAAGCCGCCGTCACATTCTTCACATAAGCCGCATCCTTCAGCCGCCCTTCTATCTTGAAGGAAGTGGCACCCGCTTCAGCTAATCTCAGCAGATTGCTGCTCTGATTCATATCTTTCAGCGAAAGGAGATAACGCTCGCGCTCTAATACCCTGCCATCGGCATCTACCAACGAAAAAGGCATCCGGCAAAATTGCGCACACTCTCCCCTATTGGCACTCCTGCCAAAACAATGCTGCGAAGCATAGCACTGACCAGAATAGCTCACGCAAAGCGCACCATGAACAAACACTTCCAACTCCACATCAGGCACTTCCCGATGAATCTCCGCAATCTCTTCAACAGAAAGTTCACGGGCAAGCACCACGCGAGAGAAGCCCCTATCACAAAGCCACTTCACTTTCTCCACTGTGCGATTATCAGTCTGCGTAGAAGCATGGAGCACCATCCCCAATGGCAAGACTTCTTCCGCCAACTGCAAGATGGCCATATCCTGCACCAAAACGGCATCCACACCCGCACTTGCCAATTCCTTCAGCAGCAGACGGGTGGCCTCAAGTTCGCCATCGTAAAGAATGGTGTTTACCGTCACATACACTTTCACGCCATAGGGACGGGCATAGTCGCAGAGTTTCCTGATATCATCCACCCCATTGCCAGCCGCCGCACGCGCCCCGAATCTGGAAGCCCCAATGTAAACAGCATCGGCACCATGGTCTATCGCCGCGATGCCACATTCCAGATTCTTTGCCGGTGCAAGCAACTCAAGTGATGTCATCTATATTATAAGGAGTCTCCTGATATACGTAATAGTTCACCCAGTTGGTGTATAGCAGGTTGGCGTGTGAACGCCATGTGACGATGGGCTGATTCGCGGGATTGTCATCGCGATAATAGTTGCGCGGCAATGCCACATCAGAGCGAACATCCTTGTCACGCTTGTACTCATTGTCAAGCGTATTCGGTGCATATTCCAAATGTCCCGTAATGAAGAACTCACGCCCCCCACGAGCCATCACGATACTCACACCACTCTCCTCAGACTCTGCTATGAGCGTAAGGTCAGGATGGGCAAGAATGTCTTCGCGCCTTATCTCCGTATGACGGCTATGCGGCATCATGAATACATCATCGAATCCGCGGAAAATCGGCAATTTCGAATCAAGCGGAACTTGCGGGAAGATACCGAACATCTTCATGGGCAGCGGATACTTCGGTATTCCGTAATGATGGTAAAGCCCTGCTTGCGCAGCCCAACAAATATACAGCGTACTGGTCACATGGGTGCGCGCCCAAGTGAAGATTTCCTGAATTTCCTGCCAGTATCCCACATCCTCAAACTCAAGTTGCTCAACAGGTGCCCCCGTTACAATCATACCGTCATATTTTTCATGACGCATCTCGCTGAAATCCCTGTAGAACATCATCATGTGCTCCACCGGCGTGTTCTTGGGCGTATGACTCATCAGTTTCATGAAACTAATTTCCAACTGCAGCGGTGTATTGGAGAGCAGACGAATCAAGTCGGTCTCTGTTGTAATTTTCAGCGGCATCAGATTTAGTATGGCAATACGCAGCGGACGGATATCTTGGGCATGGGCACGCGTATTATCCATCACGAAGATGTTTTCCTGCTTCAGCAGGTCAATGGCCGGCAATTTGTCAGGCAATCTCAGGGGCATGATGTGTCCTTTCAGTTTTGAATAGCCTCTTGCAGGGTCAGACGGGCAATGCAAACAGACACATTATCCAATCCGCCTGCTTCAATGGCGGCATTGCAAAGAGCATCCGCATCACCACCTTCCGCAAGAATGGAGGCTATACGCTCATTATCAATCATATCCGTCAATCCATCGCTGCACATCATATAGACATCCTGATCTTGAACATCAGCGGACAACTGAACGATGTCGATATAAGAAGTGGTACACCCGCCACCAATACAGTTGGTCAATATGCAACTATGCTTCTCCACCCCCAACAGGTTATTGAGCGAGTGGTCAATAGTCAATTGGGTAAGTTCTCCGTTACGGAAGCGATACAAACGACTGTCACCACACTGCATCGAATAGAAATTCCCACCGTAATAGGCAAGCCCTATCAACGTGGTTCCCATATCCTGATATTGCTCTTCCGAACGCCCCTTGGACATCAGGAAAGTATTGATGGACTCATGCCAATCAACAAGTTTCTCATTAAACCCCCCCGCATCTAATCCTGCAGGAATGTCATGAAAGAAAAACTGCAAATTATGGAGTGTGTCACTACTCGCCACATCACCACTGCTATGCCCGCCCATACCATCAGCAATGGCTAACAGATAACGCCCGTCATCCTCCACGCTGACATGACCCGTAAAGTCATCATCCCTAATAAACTGGGCACCCACGAGTATCATGTCTTCGTTTTGATATCTTACACAGCCGCACCTGCTGGCTGCTGCAATTTCAATGTCAATCATCGTTTACTATCTTATGATAACCTGCAAGTTAATGTTGGCAAGGGTGAGGATGTCGCCATTGCTCAATTTCATATCCACATCGGGCTGCATAACGCGCTGGTTCAGTTTCGTGCCGTTCGAGGAATGCTTGTCTGCTACACACCATCCGGAATCAACCTTATATTTCAGTTGGGCATGAACACCGGACACGTAAGGATGCTGCGTAAAGAACTGGGTGTAAGGACCTTTTCTTCTGCCGATGATAGCACCATTCACAGCCACGATACGGATGTTCAGGCTGTCGTTGGCAAGTGTCAGGGTGGTCATTCCCTGCGACATTGCCGGCTGAGAAATCTCCTGCCCCGTGGCAACCCATCCTCCCGTCTGGAAACCAGCCATGGAGGCGTTGGACATTACCGTGGCATTAGAAGCCGTCCTCCTTTCGTCAGGAGACACCATCAGTCCGCCGCAGTGCGTGCAGCGCCTTCCCAATCCCACGCGACCACACTGACTGCAAAACAGCAATCCCTGTCCACACTGGTCACAGTAATGGGAATCGTCATCAATCTCTTCCTTGCAAGCTGGACAAATAATCATCTTTTATATATCTTCTATATCTTCTGGTAATATGACCTGATACGTCTCTTTCGTCACCTGTTCAGGCGGCAACTGCGACACACGCACCGACAACTTCTGAATCGTGGAATCAAGCAGGTTTCGCATCTCGCGTGCGTTGCCCCATGAGTCATCCTTCTTCATCACTAATCTGTAAATGGTATCAAGTGCCTTGAACTCTGCCGTCGGCGAGAGAACATACTGGTCTTTCTGAGCCATCTGCTTGAATATGGCAAGCAGCTCATCTTCATTATAGTCGTCAATATGAAGCTTGTGGGTGAAGCGACTGGCAAGTCCAGGATTCGTCTGAAGGAATTCTTCCATCTTATCCTTGTAACCTGCGGCAATCACCACAAACTTTCCACGATCATCCTCCATCCGCTTCATGAGGGTGTCGATAGCTTCCTGCCCATACTGGTCGCCTCCCATGCATAGCGTATAAGCTTCGTCAATAAACAAGATACCACCCATTGCTTTGTCACATATATTATTGACAATCTTGGGGGTCTCGCCCATATATTTGCCCACCAACGTTGCACGACTTGCCTCTAACACTCTCGAAGTAGGCAGAATGTCCATTGCCATCAGCACCTCACCCATTTTTCTTGCAATGGAGGTTTTTCCCGTACCAGGATTACCTGTCAGGATGAAGTTCATCGCCATCTGCTGAACCTTACCTGCGCCCATAGCAGCACGCTGCTTCATGAACATGCTCTGGACTGCCAGACGACGGATGGAATTCTTGACCATCCGCATTCCAACAAACTCGTCAAGTTCATTGAGCACTTCATCCAGCGGACGGGCTGTCTCACTCTGAGCCATCGGCAGGTCATCCTTGGTCAAGGCATACATGTCGCTTTCCTTGAAGCCAGGATCATTCATCAACTTGACAAGACGCTGACTCTGCCGCTCTACAGCCTCATCAAATATGCGGCGGGCTTCACGGGCATTGCCGAAATTCTTATCCCTGCGCAAATACAACTGCTCGAACTGCCTATGAATGGCGGCACGGGTATCATCATCGATGGTATAGTTCTTTTTGTCTGCAAGATGCAGGAATATCTCCGTCAGTTCATCAGGAGTATAGTCATCAAAATGGACTGTCTGCGTAAAGCGGCTCTTCAGACCGGGATTCGAGTCGATGAAGTCGTGCATCTGGTCGGTATAACCCGCAACGATACAGATGAACTTGCCACGGTCGTCCTCCAAACGCTTCAACAGCGTGTCAATAGCCTCAGCACCAAACGTGTCACCATCATTAGACTTCAAGGTGTATGCCTCATCAATGAACAAGACACCACCCATTGCCTGATCTACTAACTGATTGGTCTTAATGGCCGTCTGTCCGGAATAGCCTGCAACCAACTTCGAGCGGTCGGCCTCCACCAACTGTCCACGAGCAACAACACCCAAGGTCTTGAAGATGTCAGCCATGATGCGTGCTACCGTGGTCTTACCCGTTCCAGGATTGCCAGTAAACACGTAGTGCTTGCCTTGGAATGTATTGGTCTCGCCACGCTTTATCTGCAGGTTCAGATACGAAGCCAGGCTGGACACTTCTTTCTTCACAGCAGCCAATCCCACCAGACCGTCAAGCTTCTTCAGACAGTCAGAAACATCCACTGACTGAGGAGCCTCATACGGGATGTCCTCCTGGCGAATAGTCATCAGCTCTTCATTGCTCATCGAAGAGATGCTCTCCCCTTGCAGACGCTGAGCCTGCTTCTTGCAAATCTGGTCAAAGAGGGTGCGCATCGTACGACCATTGGCAAAATCCTTATCACGGGAATTATACAATTCCGTAATCATCTTCTTCGCCAATTCCTCTGCTTCCGGGGAGAACAGATATTTCTTCTCCTTCGCAAAGACGAGCATAATTTCATATAGCTGCTCTGGTGAGTAGTCCTTGATATCTAAGAAATAGTTGAAACGGCTGCGGAAACCGGGGTTGATGCGGAAAAGATTATCCATCTCCGTACGATAGCCTGCAGCGATAACCACAAACTGTCCACGGTCGTCCTCCATGCGCTTCATCAGTTTCTCCAACGCCTGCGCACCTTGATTGTCTCGCTCTCCTGATGCACTCAGCGGAGCCAGTGTGTATGCCTCATCCACGAACAAGATACCACCCTTGGCCTTGTCGCACAAACGATCCACCACCTTGGGCGTTTCTCCCTGATAAGGACTTACCATCTTCGCACGATCAACCTCCACAACATGACCGTTGTCCAAATAGCCTATCGCAGCCAGGATTTCACCCAACTTGCGGGCGATGGTGGTCTTACCCGTTCCTGGATTACCAGTAAGGATGATGTGCATAGCCATCTTCTCCTGTTCTCCAAGTCCGCGTTCCGCACGCTGTATGCTGTTCTGCACGCTATATGCTATCTCGCGCACCGCACTCTTCACCTCGTCCATGCCGATGAACGAGTCAAGATCTTTCAGTATCTCATCTACGGAGCGCTCCTCAGGCACATAGCCGCCAATATCTTCCTTCTCCACCTGCACGGCATCCACGCCACGGCTGATGAACCGGGTGAAGATGTCCTCGGCTGTCTTATTGGCAAGATGACCGTTACCGAAAGTCTCATCCTTAATTTTTACCTGATACTTGAAGTAGCGCGTCAATTGGTTATCTGCTTCCGGGCTGAACTGTGTGATGCCATATTTCGTGCGCAAGTTCAGCTTGCAGATGTCCGTCAGCTCCTGATAGGTAGGCGTGGCTAAGCGGAAAGTATATTTGAAGCGGTTAGCCACCGCAGGGTTGCTCTCCAAGAAGTCATTCAATCCTTTGGGAAGTCCGGAGATGACCACGATGGGATTGTCCTCCCACTTATCCATCTCTACAAACAACTTATCCAACGGATTTACCTGATTGGAATACTTGTCAGGCAACAGTTTCTGAACATTGTCAAAGAAAAGGATACCGTTCTTCGCCTTCTTGATGTTGTCATCCCACTTATCTACAAAGCGCTGATAGTCCACCGCATCGACCATCGTCAGCTTGGGTTTCTCGATAATCCGATGCTGATAGAAATAGTCCTTCAGGATTTCCGCCAGCGTTGTCTTTCCCGTTCCCGTCTCACCAATCACAATGGCATTCACGGAAATGCGCACATTACCAATATCCTTGCGGGAACGAAGGTAGGTATAGGTATCAACGATGGTCTTCAGCTGCTGCTTCACCTCGCCGAGTCCTATCAGCTTGTCGAGCAAGTTCTGGCTTACAAGCGGTTGTCCACACCACTTGCAGAACTTCGCAATGTTCCTGTTCTCCTTATGACAATGTTCACATATCATTATTTCGCATCCTTTTCTAAGTGCTTGATAATTTCAGAGGGCGCTATCTTCATATGGTCAGTATCGGGACTGCCGGCATCGAATATCTTCGGACTGAAAATGATGAACTCAAGCACGAACAACAGCGCCATGATAGTCCACAGAGCATAGTGCAGCACACTCTCGCCACTGATGGAGCGCACCTGGTCAGTCACATCATTCAGCAACCCGAACTTCGAGCCTTTGAAGCGGTATGACTTCGTCTTGAACGTATAGTATAGCGGCTCGAGCAACGTAGATTTCACGTCGTCCTCAAGCACCTCTGATATCAGTTTGTTGTCTGCTTTCTGGTCGCCTCTGAAGTCTGTCAGGTGGCATACAAGCATATACACCACCGTTATTACGACAATGGTAAGATTGAACAGATCCGGATGCGACTGCCCCACATATTTTAATATAGTAATAGGTATGAAGGACGAAAGCAGTCCCAAAAGTCCCCACAGGCATGAGAACATCATGTCAAAGCCGCGGAAATAGGCACGGGTTCCCACGATGATTCCCGTCATGCCGCCCAAAGGCAGACCGATGCAGAGGAACGAGTGGTCAAAGAGGAACGGACGGCTGCTCCTATCCACACCCACTATCAGCACCAGCAATATCCAAAGCGCGCAAAGTCCGAAGAACGCCATGCGCCAGTTTCTTTCCATTCCCTTGGCTTGTGCCCAGCTATTACGGACGTTTTTCACGCGGTTGGCTATTTCCTCCCGTGCATCCACGAAACGCTTATAGTAAGTCTGCGACTTGTCTATCATACCAAGTGCCATCACCCACTCCTCCAAGACGTGCTCATAGGCGTACTCTTCGGAGAAATCAGCCTCCGGGTCTTCATGATAGAACACAGACATCCACTGAAGGAATGACCCACTGCGCATTTCTTCACGCGCCAGTGAGTAATTTCGCGGATTGATATTGCGACCATCTGACAACTTCGTTCCGTCAGACAAGAGATAGACTGGTGTCACTCCCAATATCCGACAGAACTGGTAGAGGGCGGTCTTCGCATCATAGATTCCCAGACGCTCACGGTTCTCCTTGCTCGTCAAGTCAAAGCAACGGGTATATTCTCCAAGCTTGTCTATCCACCCATGCATCTGCGCATAGTAGAAGAAGCGGCCATTCAAATCCGTAAAGTCCCTGAACTCCTCCTGATACTCGCGCTCATCAAGATGCTCCGCATTCTGCAGGCGCTCGTTGAGCAACTTGCCTACTTCTTCAGGAGAACTGGCATTCTTAAGATCATAACCAGCCTCCCTATCCAAATTATATAGCACTTTATACGCAAGGGATTTCGAATAAGGCTGACCCTGTATCAGAATGCGCAGACTCTCGCACGCCATCCTGTCTTCATGGCAATACATCCACGAAAGCAGACGGCCGTCTATGAGGCTATGCCAGTCATCTTCCGTCAGGTCTTCCATTCCGAACGCTTTGACGATGTCCTTCACACCTGACGATGGATAGCGCGTAAGGAAGGGAACTTCTGGGTCTATCTCATATACCGTGCGCATAATTGCCACACGGGGATTATAATGCTCCGAATCCGCAAAATAAGAGCGGAGACGGTTGATGTCACACTTCGTATGCGACTCCAGATAGAGGAAAAGGCTGTCATTCGGGTTCTTCAACAGAAGCCCGTACTCTTCCTGATAACTCAACATGGAGATTGCCAGGCTATGTACGTCATCGCACAGATTGCCCTTCACGTCCTTATACGGATAGGTAGGCTCCATCGCATAGACGGCTGCCATCAGACCCGCATGCTGATCCACAGGGTATCGGTTCACCACGATGTCCTTCACGATGGTGCTCATCTTCTGGTTTCCGCAAGCTTCAAGCCATGCCGTGATGCGCCCGCTATAGAGGTAGCCCATGGCGAGTTTCTCGTTGTCAAGCAGCAGGGGAATCAGTTCGTGAATGTTGTCTGCCACCAGATTCTTGTCGGGATCCACCAAGAAACTCTTGTAGCGCAGGAACGGCGAAGAGAGGTCCACTCGCGGACTCTCACCCTGAAACCATTTCTCCACCTCTTCATATCCCCAACGATTGATGGGGTTTACAACGGTAAGTCCCTGGATAATCATCCGCACACGCTCCGGCAACTCATTCATGTGGGGCAGACGACCCTCATTCTTCTGGCGCATCATCACGCGCTCATTCGTGCTCATCGGATTACCGCCGAGCCACAATGCCAGCAGCGAGATACCAAGCGAATAGAAGTCGGCGGCAGCTGAAACCTCCACCATGCCGTCTATTACATCGGAATACATCTCCGGCGCCGCATAGATAGGCGTGCGCGCCTGCGTAGTTTTATGTACCTTTCCGTCTTGATCAATGATGCAGGAGATACCAAAGTCGCCAAGCACAAGCTCAGTCTGCTCCCTGTCGCGGAAGAAGAAGTTGCTGGGCTTTACATCCTTGTGCAGTATGTTGCACCCGTGGCAGTAAGCCAAGGCTGCGGCGGCCTGCAAGGCTATGCGGCGGAATTTGTTTTCGTCCTCGTTCAGCTTGTAGTCCGACATCGAACCGCCACGCAGATACTCCATCAACTCATAGTAGCGATGCTTGCCTTCCACGTAGGTCTTGCCGAAATCATACACCTTGACCAGCATCTCGAAATCAAAGGCGAGAACGGTCTGGAATATCTTCTTATTGACCTTGAAGTTAGGGTAATATATCTTCAGCACATGTTCCTCGCCTTCATGCTCCACGAGAAACACCTGAGCTTCCCCGGAATTGTCACTCAAGCACTTGACATTCCGATAGCGGACACCTTTCAGAACGAAATAGTCGCCGCTGACATGCTCCGGCTGTCCCGCCATGCCATTCGTCCGTGCGGTGACATCCATGGCAAGGCTCGATGCCTGCGCAATGGGCGAGTGCAGGGTTGCATCGGGGATTGCTGCGTGCATCGTGCTGTCGCCGCCACCAACATTTATCGTGGCATCACCGCCCATGGCACCATTGCCCATCGAAGTATCTGTAATGGAAATGTCCGTGCTCATCTTCTTAAATATCGTCTTTAATTTCCTTTTTAGTCTGTCCCAATATCACCCACTTACCGCCAAGCTGAGGCTTTGCGCACCCACATGGACTGGAATGGAGAGCATGCTTGAAGTTGCACTCCCAAGCCAGAGGTACACCCTGCGGCTTGCATGCCATCGCATAGTTGCGTACTTTCGCAGGTTGTGGCTGCGGTGCCTGTTCCATCTGCCCCAGCAACTTCGCTAAGCGCTCAAGCCGCTCACGTTTCTTGGCAGAATGCTCTTCCTTGCTCATACGCTGATTTGTAGAATCAGGAATCACAGGGTTGAAATCTCCATTGTCCTTGGCAAGCAAAGTGAGGACACGCTCACGCAAACGCGCATTTTTCTGGTCGAGAAGCAACTCACGTTCAGAGGCATAGGGCACGTTCATGTCCAACTGATGGATTTCCTTCGCAAGCTTCTGCATTTCCATGTACTCAGGCATGGTCTTCAGCTGTTCCATCAACTGGTGAGCCTCTTCCGTCAGCGGCGTACCGCACTGCTTACAGAAAGAAAAGTCATTGAGGGTACGGCAAACTGGGCATACAATCCCACCACGCGGACTTCCGCAGTCGGGGCAATAAGCCTCCTGACGGTTCAGCCTTCCGCCACAGAAAGAGCAGACATCAGTCCTTATATAATGACGGCAAGTCTCGCAAAAATCAGCATCGGGGTCAATATCCGCCCCACAATTGGGGCAAGTTGCCATTCCAATGGGATTGCCGCAAGAGGCGCAGAACATAGCTTCGGCATCATTAGCCGCACCGCAATGCGGACACTTGACAGCCTGCGCCGTCTGCATCTGCATAGCCTGCGCGGTCTGCTCCGCCACTGGCTGCTCAAGGCTCAGTTCACCCCGTTGCAGTTCTTGTGTTCCTCTGTCCGTTTTTTCCGGATTCAGTGTGATGTCATCATTCATAAAACACGCGTTTTAACTCAAGTTGGTGCAAAATTAAGAAAATTTACCCATTTTACAAAAAAAACCGCCGTAAATTTATATTTACGACGGCATTTTATGCTATTTCGTGAGATAAATCACCACAATTCCAGGCGCTCGGATTTCGGAATGAACATTTTGTCACCCTCTTTCACACCAAATGCCTCATACCACGCATCCACGTGGGGAAGGGCACCATTCACGCGCCAGCGACCAAGCGCATGAACGTCACTCTTCGTGCGATTACGGATTTCAGCCTCCGTAATATTACCTGCCCATACACCCGCATAAGCGTGGAAGAAACGCTGGTCTGCGGTCAGTCCATCAACCTCGCCGAGCGGATTGAGTTTCGTGGCGTTCTTATAGGCGCAGAAAGCCACCTGCAAGCCGCCGTGGTCTGCCAGATTCTCACCCAATGTCATCTTACCATTTGCCTTCAAGTCAGGCAGTACGTTGATGGCGGAGAAGAAATCGGCATACTTGTCAGCACGCTCTGTGAAGCTCTTACCGTCTGCCTCAGTCCACCAGTCCTTCATGTTACCATCCTTATCGTAGCGGCGACCTTGGTCATCAAATCCGTGCGTCATTTCATGACCGATTACCACACCGATGGCACCATAATTGAAGGCATCGTCGGCTGTCGGGTCAAAGAACGGATACTGGAGGATACCTGCGGGGAAGCAGATTTCGTTGGTCGTCGGATTATAGTAGGCATTGACGGTCTGCGGAGTCATGTGCCAGTCATCTCTGTCCACAGGCTTGCCTGCACGCTCTTCAATGCGGCGCTTCGTCCAGAACTTGGCGCACTCTTGCATGTTCTCGTAATAGGATTTCGACGGGTCAATCTGAAGAGCGGAGATGTCCGTCCACTTGTCGGGATAGCCAATCTTCACATAGAACGTGTTGAGCTTCAACAAGGCGTTCACCTTCGTAGCGTCATCCATCCAATCCTGGGCAGCAATGCGCTCACCAAGGGCAATTTGCAGATTCTTCACCAGCGTAGCCATGCGCTGCTTGGAGCTCTCAGGGAAATACTTCTCGGCGTAGATTTTACCGAGCGCCTCACCCATCACGCGCTCAACCTGGCTCGTGCTGCGCTTCCAAAGAGGGAAGTTCTCCTTGCGACCAGAACGGATGCGGCCATTGAAGTCGAAGCTCTCAGCCACCACGTCGTCACTCAGATAACTGGCAGCACCAGAGATGATACCCCACTCCATCACGTCGCGATATTCCTCGGGCTTGAGGGTACTCATCAGCTTGTTCACACCCTCAAGGAAAGCGGGCTGACCTACGACCATCTCTTGCAGATACTTGCTCTCAATGCCCATTGCATTCATAACTTTCTCGAGGGGAAGATTCGGATAGTTCTTCTCAAACTCGGCAAGGGTCATCTTGTTGTAGTTAGCTTCCGGATCGCGAAGCTCGGTGCGCGACTTGGAAACCTTTGCAAGTGCCGTCTCCACCTTCATCACGTTCTGCATCTTCTTCGTGGCTGCACTTTTACTGAAACCGTAAAGCTGGAACATATTGACAACGTGCTTCTTAAACGCCTCGCGAATATCGGCAGTAGCCTTGTCGTTGTCTAAATAGTATTCCTTCTGTCCGAGTGACAGACCACCCTGATGAACGCTAAGGATGTTCTGACCGGCATTCTTCTCATCGGCACCCAGACCGGCATAGAAAAACTCCTGATTGCCATAGGGAGCGAGAGACAACTGGATGTCAAACAACTGCTTGTTGGTCTTGGCAGCCTCCAACTGCTTGATGAGCGGCATCACCGGCTGCACACCATCCTGATTGCGCTTTACGGAGTCCATCGCAAGCTTGTAGAGATCGCTCAACTTCTGCTCAATCGTACCCTTCTCGTAAGTGTTGGTCAGCAACTCGGAGAGGATGCCGTTGATGCGCTTGTTGTTGTCTTCCTGCAACCTATCAAAGCTACCATAGCGGGAGTAGGCGGCAGGCAGAGGATTCTTTTTCATCCAGCCTCCGCAGGCATACTCATAGAAATCATCACCCGGACGCACGCTCGTGTTCAAGTCTGTCAAGTCTAACCCTGAGCGCAGCGGCTCCTGAGCCATCATCGTCAGTGAGATTGAGGCCATCGCCATCATCGTCATAATTTTTTTCATTGTTACTGTTTTTTTGAATTTTGTGTTAATTATTGGTTTTGAATCAGTTGTTCCAGTTCTTCGTTCAGCCGTTCCCACCTTGCCATTTCATCGTCCAAGCACTTTTTGGTGGAAGTGTATTCCGTCACCGACTTCATGTCCGATGCGTTTTCCGGCTGCATCAGTAGTTCATCAAGTTCTTTCAGACGATTCTCCATCGCCTCAATCTTTGCCTCCGACTCCTTCACGGCTTTCTCTGCCTTTTTGATGCGCTTCTGCTGTTCCTTATGCTCGGCATACGAGCGTTTTTCACCCGCAGAGGGTTGTGTGGCTGATGGAGCAGATGACTGCGAGGAGGGTTGCGAAGCTGATGGCGATACATCCACGGACTTTGCAGTGGCGGATGACTTGCCAAGCTCGCTCAGTTCCGATATGCGCTTCGCTTGCAGGAAATCGTAGATGCCGCCAAGATGCTCCCTTACCTTCCCGTCGCCAAACTCATACACCTTCGTCACAAGCCCGTCAAGGAACTCACGGTCGTGACTCACCACGATAGCCGTGCCGTCAAAAGCTTTGATGGCCTCTTTCAGCACATCTTTCGAGGGCATATCCAAGTGATTGGTCGGTTCGTCGAGAATCAGCAGATTTACTGGCTCGAGCAGCAGTCTTATCATCGCCAGACGGCTCCGCTCACCACCACTCAATACTTTTACTTTCTTATCCGACTCCTCGCCGCCAAACATGAACGCACCGAGTATGTCATTGATGCGGAGGCGTATCTCGCCCTTCGCCACGTTGTCTATCGTCTGGTGTACCGTCAGCGTTTCATCCAACAACTGTGCCTGATTCTGCGCGAAATAGCCTATCTGCACGTTGTGGCCTATCTTCAGCTCGCCCGTATAGGGTATCTCACCCATGATACACTTCACGAGGGTTGATTTTCCCTCGCCGTTCTTGCCGACAAACGCTACTTTTTCTCCGCGCTTGATGGTCAGCGTCACATGGTCGAACACCGTATGCGCGCCGTAGTCCTTACGCACCTCGTCGCAGATGACCGGATAGTCACCGCTTCTGAGGCAGGGAGGGAACTTCAGGTGCATCGCCGAGTTATCCACCTCGTCTATCTCTATCGGTACAATCTTCTCAAGCTGTTTCACCTTCTGCTGCACCTGCACGGCTTTCGTCGCCTGATAGCGGAAGCGGTCGATGAACGCCTTCATGTCGGCGATTTCCTTCTGCTGGTTCTCGTATGCCCGCAACTGCTGTTCACGGCGCTCACGGCGAAGCACCACGTATTCGTTGTACTTCACCTTATAATCTATCACGCGCCCGCACGAGATTTCCAAGGTGCGGTTCGACACGTTATTGATGAATGCACGGTCGTGACTCACAAGCACCACGGCACTTGCCGACTGCGCCAGAAACTGCTCTAACCACTGGATGCTCTCAATGTCAAGATGGTTGGTCGGCTCGTCAAGCAAAAGCACGTCGGGCCTTTGCAGCAGAATCTTCGCCAGTTCTATACGCATTCGCCAGCCACCGCTGAACTCTGAGGTTGGACGGTCAAAATCAGTCCTTCGGAATCCCAGTCCCGTCAGCGTGCGTTCTAACTCTGCCTCGCAGCTCTCCGCGCCCATCATCATATAGCGCTCATGCTCCGTGGTGAATCGCTCCACCAGTTCGAGATAGCCAGCACTCTCATAGTCAGTTCGCTCCGCCAGTTCGCGGTTCATTGCATCTATGCGCTCCTTCATGCGCGTCAGGTCGGCGAAAGCCTTCTGAGTCTCCTCGCGTACGGTCACTTCATCCTGCAGGTTCATCACCTGCGGCAGATAGCCCACCCTGCAGTCGGTCGGGATGCTCACCGTGCCTGCCGTCGGCTTCTGCTGACCGCAGAGTATCTTCAGCATCGTGGACTTGCCGGCACCGTTCTTGCCGACCAAGGCTATTCTGTCGCGGTCGTTCACCACGAAGCTCGCCCCGGAGAAAAGGGGTTTCAACCCGAACTCCACTCTCAGTCCTTCAACAGATATCATCGCTTGTCCACGAATTTATAGTCCTTATATTTCTCCTTCGGGAAACGGAGCATCTCGTCGGTGATACCGCCCGAATGGAAGTCGGAAATCTTGATGGTAGTCCAGATGAACGCCACCTTGATGCGAATGCTGATGGGGTCATAGGTCTTGCGCTCCACGAGCATGTTCACCTCCTTCATACCCTTCATTCCTTTCTTCAGTTTCAGCGTCAAGAGCAGCCCTTCGGCGGTCTCAGAAATACCGTAGTCATAGTTCTCAGGCTCAAACCTGAACTTCTGCGAATACTTGTCCGACTTGTTGTTGGCGGCGCTGTAGATTTCCACCTCTTTCTCCTTTTTCTTCTTTCGGATGGTGTAGATGGTCGTGCCGTCGTTCCAAGAGGTTACGCGCGCATCAGTGAACTTGCTTCTCTTGCCTTTATACCACGTGGTGCCGGAGGTCTTATAGACGCCCGTGATGTTCACGTCGTAGTGCATCGATGCACCCTGGTCACCATACACCCGATTGTAGGCGGTGGTGAAGATGCGGTGCGCCTGACGTGCGTTCGCTGATTCCTGCGCCCTCACCCCCGATGACGGAAGGAAGACGAGCAGAAGGCACAATATAATCCCGAATCTTATCCTCATTTTTATGTTTCGGCGTGCAAAATTACATATTTTTTGATTTTAATTGCTAATTTTGCCACAGAATTTCAACAAACTCACGGATTTTATGGAAAAAAGCATATTCCCGGCACTGATTGCCACACGATTGAACCTGCAGGAAAAGGCAGTAGCAAACACCATCTCTCTCCTCGACGAGGGATGCACCATCCCCTTCATCTCGCGCTACCGAAAAGAGCGCACTGGAGGACTTGACGAGGTGCAGGTGGCTGCCATCTGCGACCAATATGACCGCCTGAAGGAGATTCAGAAGCGCAAGGAGACGGTCGTGAAGACCATCGGCGAACTGGGCAAGATGACCGATGACCTGCAACGCCGCATCGAGGCATGCTGGGATGCTACGGAACTGGAAGATATCTACCTGCCCTACAAGCCCAAACGCCGGACGCGGGCGCAGGTGGCGCGCGAACTGGGTCTCGAACCACTCGCCACATTGCTTATGATGCAACGGGAGCGCAACCCCGAAACGGCGGCTGAGCGTTTCGTGAAGGGTGATGTGAAGAATGCCGAGGCTGCCATCAAGGGAGCGCAGGACATCATCGCCGAGACCATCAGCGAGGATGAGCGCAGCCGTCAGCAGGTGCGCAACGCTTTCAGCCGACAGGCGATTATCACCTCAAAGGTGGTCAAAGCAAAGGCTGAGACCGACGAAGCTGCCAAATACAGCGACTACTTCGACTGGCAAGAGCCTCTGAAGCGATGCTCCTCCCACCGTCTGCTCGCCATGCGCAGGGGGGAGACCGAAGGCATCCTACGCCTCTCCATCTCGCCCGATGACGACGATACGCTCGAGCGACTTCGCCGCCGCTATGTCTATGGCAATACGCCCTGTGGCAAATTGGTGGCGGAGGCGGTGGACGACGGCTACAAGCGGTTGCTGAAGCCCTCGATAGAGACCGAGTTTGCCGCCCAAGCCAAGGAGCGCGCTGACGAGGAGGCAATCCGTGTGTTCGCTGAGAATCTCCGTCAGCTATTGCTCGGTGCGCCGCTCGGTCAGAAGCGCGTGATGGGCATCGACCCCGGTTTCCGCACGGGCTGCAAGGTGGTGTGTCTTGACGCGCAGGGCAATCTGCTCCACCACGAGGCCATCTTCCCCCACCCGCCCGTAAGCAAGCGCACCGAGGCATCCATCGCCGTGCGCCAGATGATTCAGAAATACCGCATCGAGGCTATCTCCATCGGTAACGGCACGGCAAGCCGCGAGACGGGCGACTTCATCAAGGCCATCCTCTCCGACGGCAGCATTCAGCCTGCCCCGCAAGTGTTCACCGTCAGCGAGAACGGCGCTTCTGTCTATTCCGCCTCCAAGACCGCGCGCGACGAGTTTCCCGACGAGGATGTCACCGTGCGCGGAGCTGTCAGCATCGGTCGCCGCCTGATGGACCCGCTTGCCGAACTCGTCAAGATTGACCCCAAGAGCATCGGCGTGGGGCAGTATCAGCACGATGTGGACCAGACGAAGTTGAAGCACTCGCTCGACCAGACGGTGGAGAGTTGCGTCAATCTCGTGGGCGTCAATCTCAACACCGCCTCCCAGCATCTGCTCATGTACGTCAGCGGTCTCGGGCCCACGCTTGCCAAGAACATCGTGGACTACCGGCGCGACAACGGTGCCTTTACCTCGCGCGCGCAATTAAAAAAGGTGCCGCGACTCGGGCCTGCCGCCTATCAGCAGTGCGCTGGTTTCCTGCGCATACCCGGGGCGAAGAATCCGCTTGACAACAGTGCCGTACACCCTGAAAGCTACCCCATCGTGGAGCGCATGGCGCATGACCACGGATGCACCGTCGGCGAGCTCATCAGCGACGCCGAGAAGCGTAGTGCGATAGATATCAACCGTTATGTCACCGCCGAAGTGGGCACCCCCACTCTCACCGACATCATCGCCGAACTTGAAAAACCTGGCCGCGACCCCCGCGAGCAGATAGAGGAATTTGAATTCGACAGCCGCGTGGCAGCCATCGACGACCTCATCGAGGGCATGGTGCTGCCCGGCATCGTGACCAACATCACCAACTTCGGTGCTTTCGTGGATATCGGTGTCCATCAGGACGGGCTGGTTCATATCTCCCAGATGGCCGACCGCCGCATCGCTCACCCCACCGATGTCGTGCGCCTCCATCAGCATGTCCGCGTCCGCGTCATCGAGGTGGACCGCCGTCGTCACCGCATTTCGCTCAGCCTCAAAGGAGTGTAAAAATAGTATGTTCCGTCCGCGCAACGCCCGTGCGCCCTTCCCATCCCCCTGCGCGCAATAAGAAGGCATATTATTGCAATAAGAATGCACTTTATTGGGATAAGAAGGTATGATAGAGAGACAGGAAGCAGCATGCTTCGGAGGGAAGTTTGTTGCAATGTTGCATTGTTGCATGTTGCAATAAGGTCGTTTCAATGTGCAAATCCCTGAAATCTCACAACCTTACATTCTTACAATCTCACAATAAGGTGTTTTCATATATGCAGGAATACAGGAGACCAAATAATGGTAAAATATATCTTATATATATTTATATTATTATATATATTATAATATATATAATAATATACTAATTACTCTCCATATTTTCTGCACATCAAGAAGGTGCTTATTGCAACATGCAACATTGCAACAATGCAACAATGCAACATTTCTGCGTATCTGCGCAAAAAAATTGCAGCCTCGCACGAGACTGCAATTCCTATTTCTAAGCGATAAGGCTTGGCTTACTTCACCTTCTCCACGATGGCCTTGAAGGCAGCGGGATTGTTGAGGGCGAGGTCAGCGAGCACCTTGCGGTTGATCTCTACACCAGCCTTGGCGAGCTTGCCCATCAGAACGGAGTAGCTGATACCCTCCTGGCGTGCGGCAGCGTTGATACGCTGAATCCACAGGGCGCGGAAGTTGCGCTTCTTGTTACGACGATCACGGTAAGCATAGGTAAGACCTTTCTCCCATGTGTTCTTGGCTACTGTCCAAACATTCTTACGGGCTCCAAAGTAGCCACGGGTAAGCTTCAAAATTCTCTTGCGCTTTGCTCTTGATGCAACGTGATTTACTGATCTTGGCATAATTTTTCTACTTTAAAATGTTTGACAATAAGGTTTAACGGAGACACAACAGGTCACGAACCTGCTTCATGTTTGAACGGTCCACAAGCGTCTGGTGCAACAAGTTGCGCTTCTGCTTCTTGGTCTTCTTGGTCAGAATGTGACTGTGGTAAGCGTGGTGTCTCTTGATCTTACCTGTTCCCGTGAACGAGAATCTCTTCTTCGCTCCGGAGTTTGTCTTTACTTTTGGCATTGTTTTTAATTTTTAATTGTTATTAATCATCGGCGGCAACGCATATACCGGGCGCGCCGTCGTCTTTCTTTTAGTCTTGTTCCTGCTCTTCCGTCAGCTTCTTCAGCGCATCGGCACTGATTTTCGCATTGGCGAAGAGTCCGCCGTTAGCGGGCGCATCAGCCATGTCTGCGACATCCTTCACCTGACGGGCAGCCTCCTTAGCCTCCTGTGCAGCGGCCTCGCGGTCGCGCGCCTGCTGGCTCTTCTTCTGCGCCCCTGATTTCTTCGGAGCGAGATAGAGGAACATCTTCTTGCCTTCGAGCGACGGCATGGACTCTACCTTTCCATATTCCTCCAAGTCGTTGGCGAAACGCAGCAGCAACACTTCTCCCTGCTCCTTGAACAGGATGGAACGCCCGCGGAAGAACACGTAGGCTCTCACCTTGTTACCTTCCTCAAGGAATTCACGTGCGTGCTTGAGCTTGAACTGGTAGTCGTGCTCGTCGGTCTGAGGTCCGAAGCGGATTTCCTTCACCTCCACCTTCACCTGCTTCGCCTTCATTTCCTTCTGGCGCTTTTTCTGCTGATAAAGGAATTTGGAGTAGTCGATGAGACGGCAAACGGGCGGGTTGGCATTGGGCGAAATCTCCACGAGATCCACACCTTCGTCTCGCGCCATATTCAAAGCCTCTCGGGTGGGAACGACCGTTGAGCCGTTGTCTCCCACGATTCGTACCTCGCGCACGCGAATCTGTTCGTTCACGCGGTACTGGTTCTTCATTTTGTCATTCTTCATCAACTATTTTATAAAATCGGCTGCAAAATTACAATAAATCAGCGAATTAACAAAACTTTTCATTATTTTTTTAGAATTCCTTCGTCATTTCAGCAACACGACTGTTCACTTCGTCAATGAACTCCTGGACGGTCTTGATGCTCTGCTCGCCACCACCTTGCGGGCGAACAGCCACCGTGCCGTCTGCCTGTTCCTTTTCACCGACGATGACCATATAGGGTATGCGCTTCAGCTCGTTGTCGCGGATTTTTCTGCCCAGCTTCTCGTTGCGCAGGTCGATGGTAGCACGCACGCCGCCGAGGTCAAACTTCTTTGCAACCTCCTGCGCATAGTCGTTGTACTTCTCAGAAAGCGGCAGGATTGCCACTTGGTCGGGCGTGAGCCAGAGGGGGAAGTGACCACTGGTATGCTCAATAAGTACGGCGCAAAAACGCTCCATAGAGCCGAAGGGGGCGCGGTGAATCATCACGGGCGTCTTCTTCGTGTTGTCCTCGTCGGTATATTCAAGCTGGAAGCGCTTGGGCAGGTTGTAGTCCACCTGAATAGTGCCCAACTGCCAGCGGCGACCAATGGCATCCTTAATCATGAAGTCGAGCTTGGGACCATAGAAGGCAGCCTCGCCATACTCCACTTTGGCGGGGAGTCCCTTTTCCTGACAAGCCTCAACGATGGCCTTCTCTGCCAATGCCCAGTCTTCGTCAGAACCTACATACTTCTCGTGGTCGTTAGGGTCGCGGAGCGAAATCTGCGCTTCAAAGTCGAAACCAAAGGCAGTCAGCACGATATTGATGATGTCCATCACGTTCAAAAACTCCTGTTTCACCTGGTCGGGACGACAGAAAAGGTGGGCATCGTCTTGCGTGAACGAGCGCACACGGGTCAATCCGTGCAATTCACCGCTCTGCTCATAGCGATAGACCGTACCGAACTCTGCGATGCGCAGGGGCAAGTCACGATAGGAACGGGGCTTCCATGCGAAAATCTCGCAATGGTGAGGGCAGTTCATCGGCTTCAGCATATACTCCTCACCCTCCTCCGGTGTGGTAATCGGGCGGAAGGAATCCTTGCCATAGTGAGCATAGTGGCCGGAAGTGACGTAAAGATTCTTTGAGCCGATATGCGGGGTGATGACCTCCTGATAGCCGAAACGCTTCTGCACCTTGCGCAGATGATCCTGCAAGCGCAGACGAAGTTCCGTGCCCTTCGGAAGCCAGATGGGAAGTCCCTTACCCACCTTCTCGGAGAACATAAACAACTCCATTTCCTTGCCAATCTTGCGATGGTCACGCTTCTTTGCCTCCTCGAGCATCACGAGATACTCGTCAAGCATCTTTTTCTTCGGGAAGGTGATGCCATAAAGGCGCTGCATCTGCTCACGGGTAGCATCGCCACGCCAGAAAGCACCAGCTACGCTCGTCAGCTTGACGGCCTTGATTTCCGCCGTATTCACGAGGTGTGGACCACGGCAGAGGTCGGTAAATCCACCCTGCGTGTAGGTGGTAATCGTGCCATCTTCAAGATCCTGCTCGATATGCTCGCACTTATAGGTCTGTCCGTCGGCGGCAAACTCTTTCAGGGCATCTGCCTTCGACACCTCCTTGCGAACCACAGCCTCTTTCTTGGCTGCCAGTTCCTTCATCTTTTCCTCAATCTTCGGGAAGTCGCTCTCTTTAATGCTCTCGCCGTCTTTCAGCAGCACATCGTAGAAGAAGCCGTTTTCCACCGCGGGGCCGAAACCGAACTGAATGCCGGGATACAACTCCTGAAGCGCCTCTGCCAACAGGTGGGCGGAAGTGTGCCAGAAGGTATGCTTACCCTGCTCGTCATCCCATTTGTAAAGTTCGATGCTTGCATCCTCGTTGATAGGACGATTCAGCTCCACCGTCTCGCCGTTTACACCGCAAGCCAAGACACTGCGTGCGAGAGCCGGCGAAATGCTCTCAGCAATCTGAAAACCGGTCACACCCTGCTCATACGAGCGAACAGAGCCATCCGGGAATGTAATGTTGATCATATCTACAATATATGTTTGAATTTTAAAACTGTCTGCAAAGGTAGTTCAATAATTTTGATTTCACGCAACAAAGGGAGAAAATTTACTTGTCGCGGTACTTTTTAATCACGCTGTAAGCTGCATACAGCCCCAGTTCACCCGCCTTTCCGAGGTCAGCAATGCCTTCCGATACGCTATTGCTATAAATCCGTGCAAGCCCGCGATTGAAGTAGGCTTCTGCCAAATCCTGCTCCAAGGCTATCGCCTGGGTATAGTCATCAATGGCTCGCTGATAGTCTCGGCGGAGCGCATATAGATTGCCCCGGTCATAGTAGAGGTAGGGATTTTGCGGAGAAAGTTTCAAGGCGGTGGAAAGGTCGCTGAGCACATTGGCGGACTTGAGGTCGATGTTTGTTCCCTGCGCGGCGTTAAACTCATTGATTTTCGCCTGACATACCGCCCGCTGCCAGTATGCCATCGAGAGCGTGCTGTCCATCTGCAGACAGGTACTCAAATCATCGATGGCATTATCAAAGTTCTGAATGGCGCTATACGCAACGGCACGAAGCATCAGCAGTGGCTTCACCTCGCGGGCAGTCTTGGCATCGGCTATCGCGGTGGTAAGTGAGTCAAGATAGGAAAAGGTCTGCTGCATCTGCGTCTCGCCTAAGTTCTGCTGTCCGCAAGTGACATAGATAGTACGGGAGCGGGATACCTGATTGAAGGCTGCCACACTGTTCTCAAACGCCACCTCCGGCTTCAAGTCATTCTGCACCTGCATGAACGAAAGACCATACATCGGTTGCCATGCCATATCTGCCTTGCGATTCTGCACCTTGCCACGATAGTCACTCTTATACTCGTGCTCCACCTCTTGCTCGTCAGCCACCACAATCTGGTTATACTTCTCCACATCCTCATCACTCCGCCGGCGCATCTGCTTCTTGGAGAGGCGAGGCTGCTTGCCATTGCTCTTGTCAAGCTGCGCCTTGAGAATACGGAATTCATCAAGTTCAGCTTGCTTGACATTACCCAACCGACGATAGCAGGAGGCACGATGCTCAAGTCCGAACCAGAAATTAGGATACTCGTCAATCACCTTGGAATAGTCTTGGATGGCAGCACGCAGATTACCCGTCTGCTCAAGCAGCAGCGCACGGTTGAACAGCGCCATCAGATTATCGGGTTCCAAGCGCAGCACGAAATCAAAATCCTCAATGCCTCGGTTGTCATCACCTACCTGCGCACGAAGCAGACCACGGTTATAGTGCCCGAGGAAATTATTCGGGTCAAGGTCGAGAGCCGTATCATAGTCAGCCATCGCCCCACGGAGATTATTCTGATTGTAGCGTGCCAAGGCGCGGTTGATATAATTGCCCGCATGTTTGGGCAGCAGATGGATGCTTTTACTAAGAAATCCTTCCGCCTCTTTCCATTCAGAGCGGGCAAGACTGATGACGGCACGTTCTGCCCAGATGCCACCATCGTATGGGTCGAGTTCAAGGCTCTTGTCTAAAGAGCGTACAGCCTTCGCCGTGTCTTTCTGTAGCAGATACACCTCCGCCTGCATCGAATAGGCACGGGCATATTTCGACCAATGGGTGGTCATCGTATCTATCTGCGCCAAGGCAAGCTCATAGTCTTTCTCCTGAATCAGGCAGAGGACACGATTGTGCCAAAGGCTCACGTTCTCAGGATCATAGCGGAGCGCACGGTTATAGTCCTCTACTGCCTCAGCATATTTCTTCTGGTTGATACGGCAAAGTCCGCGCAGTTCATAGGCACTGATGACATAGGGGTTGCGCTCAATCGCCTGAGAGCAATCACTCTCCGCCCCTACGAAATCATCAAGATAGAATTTTGCCACGCCACGGAAGAACCAAGGCTCATAGAGCCACGGCTTGGCATTGATGGCCTGGTTGAAATACTGCATGGAGAGGACATAATCCTCATAATAGAGCGCCGAGCGCCCTATCATCACCAAGCGGTCGGTGTTGTATTGGGCATAAACCGCCCACGGCAGAAGAATGAGGAGATAAAGGAGTCGCCGCATTTCTACCTTCTGACAGGTTTCGTCTTGTAGCTGCAGGAATACCGCCCCAGCGTCAGAGCCTTCAACTTGCCCTTGACAAGTTGCTTGCGGAGCGGGGAAACACGATCCACGAACATCTTACCGTCAAGATGGTCGAACTCATGCTGCATCACCCGAGCAAGATAGCCCTCTATCCATTCGTCGTGAGACTGAAAGTCCTCGTCAAACCATTGCACGTGAATGCGCGTGGGGCGCACCACCTTCTCATGGATGCCAGGCAACGAAAGACAACCTTCCTCTGATGTGTCCGTATTCGTATCGTCGTGCTCCACAATGTGCGGATTGACATACACTTTCCGAAATCCCTTGTATTCAGGCAGGTCATCGGAAAGCACATCAAGGTCAATCACCACCAAGCGGATGGACTTCCCGACCTGCGGGGCGGCAAGCCCAATGCCTTCAGAATTGGCAAGCGTCTCCCACATATCGGCTATCAGCTCCTTCAGCTGCGGATAGTCGGGCGTGATGTCCTCCGCCACCTTGCGAAGCACGGGCTGACCATATATATATATAGGTAATATCATTTCTGAATCTTTAAGTTATTGCTTATCGCTTACGGGCGCGAAGATAGTCCTCAAGGAGAATCGTCGCGCTGACCTCATCCACCAAAGCCTTGTCTTGGCGCGCCTTCTTCTTCAGCCCTCCGGCAAGCATCGCCTGATGAGCCAGCACGGAAGTGAAGCGCTCATCGTACAGCTCAATGGGAATGTCAGGCACGGCCTTACGCCAACGATTGACGAACTCCTTTACCCGCTCCATATTCTCACTCGGCTGACCATTCGGCTGCCGTGGCTCACCGATGACGATGCGCTCCAACGGCTCTTTCGCCATATAGTCCTTCAGCCAGTCGAAGAGTTCAGATGTGGAAACAGTCGCCAACCCTCCCGCAATGATTTGCAGAGGGTCGGTGACTGCTATGCCAGTACGTTTCTTACCGTAATCTATCGATAGTATGCGCGCCAATGCTTAACGGGCATTATAGAGCAGCCATGCATCCGGGTAATTCCCCGCACGCAACTGATCGCGGCTGTAGGCTGCATCAGTCTTGTTGTCGAAAGTGGCAGCAACCACGCGGAACATATTGTTCGCCTCGTTCTTCACAATCTGGGCATCGTAGCCGGCATCACGCAGACGCTGCTGCAGGCCATCGGCATTCGAGCGCAGACCGAAGGAACCAACCACCACGCTGTAAGCCTTCAGACCGTTTCCGCTGATAAGGGAAACACTCTCCTGGCGTACAGATACGTTGTCAAGGTTATCAACCACACGGGAGTCTGTTGCGGGCTTAGCCTCAACGGGAGCCACCGTGGCAGGCTCCTCGTAACCAGAAGTAGCCTGCTGATTTGCAGTATCATACTGCTTAGCTTTCTCATAAGCCTTCTTGTAAGCACTCTCACTCGACTTACAGCCCGTGAAAGCCATTGCCGTGCACAATCCGATGCACAAAAGGGTGTACTTTTTCATTTTCAAACTATTTATTATAATGACACTAAACTCAATAATCTGCTGCGAAATTACAAAATATCAAGTGAATGTGAGCATAAATAGCACATAAAGTTTGTTAAATAAAAGAAAACAAAAACTTTTTCATGAAAAATCCCGCCATTTTTTGCAGTATCCACGAAAACTTTTGTATTTTTGCCGAAAGATTTTATTGTATCACTCAAAAAATTATCGATTATGAAAAGTTTAGGTTACATTGGCGCTTTCCTCGGCGGTGCAATCGCCGGCGCAGCACTTGGTGTGCTCATGGCGCCCGAGAAGGGACAGGACACCCGCGTGAAGATTACCGATGCCGTTGAGGGTTTCCTCAAGAAGCACAACATCAAGCTCAGCCGCAAGGAAGTGGTTGATCTCGTGGACGACATTCAAGACGCAAGCACGGACGAGTAATGCTATCCAACGACAAGAACGTCGAGACCATTGCACAGCTCATTGAGGTGCTGAAACACTATTTCGGGCTTCAGACGGAATACGTGAAGCTCGACTTGATTGACAAGGTGGTGAGCCTCCTGACGGCCATTGCCTTGGCAATCCTCTTCTTCCTCATCATCCTCGCAATGACCATCTACCTGTCGTTTGCCGCTGCCTGCTGGTTGGCAACGTTCGTAGGCATGGCCAAGGCTTTTCTCGCCGTCTCGGGATTGCACTTCCTGCTGTTGATTCTATTCTTCATCTTCCGCAAGCCGTGGATAGAGAAGCCGCTCGTGCGCTTCCTTGCAGGGCTGCTACTCAGATAAAGTCGTATCATGCTACCAGTCAAGAAAATAACCACAGAATACCGCACGCTGGAAGAAATCCGGCTGCGTAAGGAGGAGTTGGAGGATGAACTTCAGCGCGACAACGAGAAGTGTGCCTCGCTTTGGAATCAGATTTTCCTCAAAAGGGAAAACAACTCCAAGAGCGACTATATCGCCAGTATTGTCAGCAATAGCGTGACGGCATTCGACATCTTTATGCTCGTCAGGAAACTGATGAAAAGCTACGGATTCTTATTCGGGAAGAAAAAGAAATAAAAAAGGGTCACCGCTGTGACCCCACCTTTGTTAACCTTAAATCTAATACTATGAAAAACACGTTGCAAAGATACGGTTTTTATTTATTCCTGCAAGAAAAATCTCCAAAAAGATACACATTATAAACATCTTTTAACAGAAAGATAGGATATAATATATAATAATGTACGCGCACGAAGGAATCAGAGCATGATTTCCTGACCGTCGTATGCAAGTTCAAAACCTGTTGGCAACTGGCGATTCACCTTTTCATGAAGCCCGATGTCATGACAAGAATGTATCAGCAACGTGCGTACTGCTCCGATTCTTTCAGAGAAGGCTATCGCATCATTCACCAACTGATGGGCATGATGAGGTTTCTCATAGCGCAGGGCATTCACCACCAACACCTCAATTCCCTCAAGATAAGGAAGTTCGGAATCATGGATGGTCTTCATATCAGTGATATACGCCAACTTGCCTATCCGATAGCCGAGTATCGGCAGTTTGCCGTGCATCACCCCTATCGGCATGATCTCAAAGTCGCCAATGTGGAGAGGCTGATGGGGATGAATCTCAACAAGGCTGATGGCGGGAACACCCGGATAGCGATTCTCGGCGAAGCAATAGGGCAGCATCTCAGACATCGCGCGGCATGCGGCAGGGTCGGCATAGACATTGATTGCTCCAAACTGACAATAAGGCCGGATGTCATCCATTCCACCCATGTGGTCATAGTGCGCATGAGTAATCAATATGCCGTCAATCTTGCGGAAAGGCTGCGGAAGAATCTGCTGACGGAAGTCGGGTCCGCAATCAATCAGCAGACGGGTATCATCCGTCTCCACCAATGCAGAACACCGGGTGCGCTTGTCGCGAATATCCGTGCTTCTGCACACCTCGCATTGGCAACCGATAACCGGCACGCCACAAGAAGTGCCCGTTCCCAAGAATGTCAATTTCATACGATGTTTACTTCCGGTTGGATTTCTATTCCGAACTTCGCCATGACATCTTGCTGAATCCGCCGATATAGTTCAACGATTTCCGCACCCGATGCGCCACCACGATTGACCAACACAAGTGCTTGTTTATCATGAACACCCGCCTTTCCAAGTGACTTGCCCTTCCATCCGCATTGGTCTATCATCCAACCGGCGGGTATCTTCTCATGCTCGTCATCCACATAATAATGCGGCATTCCCTCATAACGTGCGGCAAGCGCCTCATAACAGGCACGACTGACCACAGGATTCACAAAGAAACTCCCCGCATTGCCTTCCGTCTGCGGGTCGGGAAGCTTATCCTTTCTAATACCAATGATAGTTTCCCGAAGCTCATAGGCAGTAGGTTCGTTGATACCCTTCCGCGCTAATTCCGAGCGAATGTTTCCATAGTCGAGGCAAGGTTCGAAACGGGGGGAGAGACGATAATACACCTCAGTAATAAGATAGCGGTTTTTCCATTCAGACTTGAAGCGGCTCTTCCGATAGCCATAGCCGCACTCCTCATGAAGAAACTCGCACCGCTGACCTGTCTGAATGTCGATTGCCACAACCCGTTCAATCAAATCTTTCACCTCTGCGCCGTAAGCCCCGATATTCTGAACAGCACTGGCACCAACATCGCCGGGAATGGCCGACAGGTTTTCTGCACCATACAATTGATGGTCAAGCATAGCCGAAACCACATCATCCCATACTTCCCCGCTTCCGCAAATCGCTGTATTGCCGTGAAAGCGAATGCCCTTGATGGCAGAATGAACCACCGTACCCTCAAAGTCGCGGGTCAGCAGCAGATTGCTGCCCCCACCTATTATTATATAGGGCGAGGATTCGGAGCGAAGCAACGCTGCCACTTGCACGGCCTCATCTTCCGATGCGTACTCCAAGAAGCGCCTGCACTTCGCATCAATGCCGAAAGTGTTGTGCTTCCTCAGACTGTAGTTCTCCTCAATCCTCACGGCTTATGTCGTTAGTTTCATCAGCAGCCACTTGTTGCCTACCTTCTTAAAGCGCAATTCGGTCTCCAAGCCGTTGGCAACACCCCGCATCAGGAAAATCTTCTCATTACCCTCCGGCACAGACTTCCCGTAAATGATGTTATACAGCGTCCTTGACGGAAGTTGCGGCGCAAACACCTCCCAGGTATCTGGCGTAATGACACCCTCCAACTGATGGAAGTCATCATCGGGGTCAGGACCCACAAACTCCACCATCGAGTTCAGGCTCTGCACCTGAAAGGCGCTATCGGTCACAAACCGCTGATAAAAGGCAAGGAACGAGGCATTGACATTCTCCTCCAAAGGCGTGACCCTCACCTCCGTCATCATCCATGCGCCGCGGATGCGATGAAACACATAGTTCTTCACCTGCTTCTTCCGCAACTGGATTTTTTCCACGATGGCTTCATTCACCGCCGTGTCCTTCATCAGGCTCATCTGCTTGTCGTTGTTGAACAGCAGCGTGTAGTAACCTTGATTCATAAAGAGGTGTTCCATCTTCCACGCCGATCTCTCCACCTGCACCGTCGTGTCCTTCTCCGTCATATTGAGCGGGAAGACAATACGCTCCAACTGCAACCGCTTGTTGGCGGCGAAGTTGAAGATGAAGTCGTCGAACATCGCATCGGCGGCTCTCGGCATGGGAGTATCCATGATCAACTGCTCCAAGGAGTCCGTTACCGACACTTCCGTCGTGTCAGCGGCAGAATCCTCAGCCACTTCTTCCTCCACCCTCGGAGTTTTATTCCCCGTGCAGGAGAAGATGAGCAGCAAACCGGCGAACAGCGCCACAAAAAGCTTTTTCATTTGCACAGCGTACCTAAGTCAATCTCTCAAATTTCGGCAAAGTTACAAATAATTCTCCACTCTTCATTCTTTTATTTTTATTTTTTTCGTACCTTTGCAGACAAAATTTGAAATTCAACGACTTATGATACTTGACAAGATAGACGCGCTTCTCAACGAAGTGCAGAACTTGAGCGCAAAGAATGCGGAGGAAGTAGAGCAGCTTCGGCTGAAATACCTGAGCAAGAAGGGTGAGATCACCGCCCTGATGAATGATTTCCGCAACGTGGCAGCCGAGGAGAAAAAGACCGTCGGCATGAAAATCAACGAGCTGAAGCAATTGGCACAGGAGCGCATCAACAGCCTGAAGGAAGCGTGCGAGACACAGGACACCGACAGTGATGCCATCGACCTGACCCGCTCACCCTACCCTATCCAGCTTGGTACGCGCCATCCGCTGAGCATCGTAACCAACGAGATTATCGACATCTTCTCGCGCATGGGCTTCGTATTGGCTGACGGTCCCGAGGTGGAAGACGACCTTCATATCTTCACGAAGATGAACTTCGCCGCCGACCATCCCGCCCGCGATATGCAGGACACTTTCTTCGTATCGCAGCACCCCAACGACGTGACGAAGAACATTCTTCTCCGTTCTCACACCTCGAGTGTGCAAGCCCGCGTGATGGAACAGACACAGCCACCCATCCGTATCATCTGCCCGGGACGCGTCTATCGCAACGAGGCCATCACCGCCCGCGCCCACTGCTTCTTCCATCAGGTGGAGGGACTTTATATCGACAAGAACGTGTCGTTTACCGACCTCAAGCAGGTGCTTCTTTCGTTTGCCCGCGAGATGTTCGGCGCAGACACGAAGATTCGTCTCCGCCCGAGCTATTTCCCGTTCACCGAGCCGAGTGCCGAGATGGATATCTCCTGTTTCATCTGCGGCGGTGAGGGTTGCGGATTCTGCAAGCACACCGGTTGGGTAGAGATTCTCGGTTGCGGCATGGTTGATCCGAATGTGCTTGAGCAGTGCGGCATTGATTCTTCCGTCTATTCGGGCTATGCCTTCGGCATGGGTGTCGAGCGCATCACCAATCTGAAATACCGTGTGTCCGACCTCCGCATGTTCTCGGAGAATGACACCCGCTTCCTTGAAGAGTTCACCTCGGCGGATTAAGCGGAAGGCTGTTTAAAAGAAAAAAGGATATATAGGTCTCAAAAGCCTATATATCCTTTTCATTTTATAGAGACTATTCCCAACACTCAAAGGAATGCTTTCCACGGCTGAAAGAGATAATACTTTTACCCCTATAAAGACTATTTCTTTCACTCGTAGAGACTATTTCCGTCGCTAATGGAAAGCATTCCTTTCAAGGCAGCATCCTAATACTGCCATAAATCTACTTCGTCAGCTTGTTGTAAGCCCAAAGCACGATGACCGCCCCTACGGTTGCTGTGCCTAATTGTCCGATGATTTTCCCATCCCATGAGATGCCCAGCAGACTGAACACCCATCCACCGACGAATCCGCCGATGATACCGAGGAACAAGTTCCATCCGCAACCGCTGCTTTCCTTGCCCATCAGTTTATAGGCAAGAGCACCAGCCAATGCTCCAATGATAATTGAACCTATCAATCCCATAACTTGTAATTTTATCGTGATAACTATACTTCTTATTCTAACAAGCAGCCTTCTTATTACTCGAAGCGGAAGCGGGCAACGAGCGGCAAGTGGTCGCTATAGCCCGACTGATATGTCATTCCCTTGTACGTGCGCTTGGGCAGATAGCCCCCGTAGAACTTATCCTTCTCCAACAGGAACTTGGGCGAGTGAATGAAGGTGGATTCCACCTTATTATATATAGCGGGGGAGACGAGCATGTGGTCGAGGCTGTTCCACTCGCCCTTGTAGCGATATGTTCCCTTCACACCATACTGCCCTTTGGCATCCTTGGTGATGTTCTTCAGGTCGTGGCGGTAGAGCTGCAGCAAGGCGGGGGAATCATGATAGTCGTTGAAGTCACCGGTTATCAGAATCTTAGCATTGGGACTGAGGGCGCGGACGGAATCAACCGACTGCGCCAGACGCTCTGCCGCACAAAGACGGAACGGGCGACTTGCCTTCTCGCCACCATTGCGGCTTGGGGCATGGATGACAAACACGTGAAGCGTATCGCCACCGACAAGCTGACCACAGGCATAGAGGATGTCGCGCGTGGGACGCATCTTCTCTATCGGCTTGATACCGATGCCGTAGGAGCGAATCAGCTTGAAAGAGAAGGGCGAGTACATCAGCGCCACATCAATGCCACGGGCATCAGGCGACTCCGTCATCACATATTCATAGCCCGCATTGCGGAGCACGGAGCGTTTCGTCAGGTCACGAAGCGTTGCATCGTTCTCCACCTCGCACAGGGCCACCATATCGGGAACACCGTCGGGAGAACAAGACAAGATAGCCTTGCCGATATTGTCGAGCTTACGCCAATAGCGCTTTTCCGTCCACTGCTTGGTAGATTCGGGCAGAAACTCGGTGTCTTGCTTGCCCTCGTCATGACGGGTATCAAAAACATTCTCCACGTTGTACTCCACAAACGTGAAGAAAGAGGAAAGTAAAAGGCTTAGAAACATCATAATATTAAAATGTTAGCGTTTAAGAATTAATTGTCGGATTTGGGAAGAATGCGGCGAATCTTCCAGCCCGTTGCAGCCACCACCACGCTCATCACGGGTGAGAGGTAATTGAAGAAGCAGAAGGGCAGATAGGTAAGCGTTGCAACGCCGAGCACGGTGCTCTGCGTGAGTCCGCAGGTGTTCCACGGAACGAGCACCGAAGTGACCGTTGCACCATCCTCACTACTACGGCTCAACAGACGAGACTCGTAGCCCCGTTCACGGTAAGTGTCCTTGAACATCGAACTGGCGAGCATGATAGAGAGGTATTGGTCTGCCAAGGCAATGTTGCAGAAAAGGCCTGTGCCCACGGTGGAGGCAACGAGCGATGCCGTGCCCTTCACAAAGCGCAGCATGACGCGCATCAAGTCCTTCAACTGCCCCGTGGCGGTGAGTGCGCCGCCAAACGTCTGGGCACAGATAATCAGCCAGATGGTGGGCATCATACCGCCCATACCGCTTGTATGCACGAGGTCGTTGAGCATTGGGATGCCCGTCTCGATGTTCGTACTACCATAGCACACCTGCATCACCCCCTTATAAGAGGCAAGAATCCCCTGCCCTCCCTCGCCAGAGATCTGGAGTATCAGCGCAGGTTGCGATATGAGTGCAACGGCAACCGCCAACAAGATGGCGATGAAAAGAACGACCATCGAAGGCCAGCGGCGGGCTATCATCACGCCCGTCAATACAGGCACTACCAGAAGCCACGGCGAAATGAGGAACGTGTCTTGCAACGCCGCCATGAACTCCGTTACATTGCCGGCCCCCGACACAGTCATCGTAAAGCCCGCCACAAAGAATATCAGCAGCGAGATGCAGAACGTGGGGACGGTCGTGTAGGACATATAGCGGATGTGCGTGAACAGCGGAGTGCCTGATACGCTCGACGCAAGCACCGTCGTGTCGGAAAGCGGGGAAAGCTTGTCGCCGAAATAAGCACCCGTGATAATAGAGCCGGCAATCCAGCCGTCGGCAAAGCCATGCGCCTTGCCGATGCCCATCAGTGCAACGCCAATGGTGGCAACGGTCGTCCACGAAGAACCTACCAGCAGACTGACAAGTGCGCAAAGCACACTGCTGCTCACCAAGAACACTTCGGGGCGGATAATCTGCATGCCATAGTAAATCATCGTGGGCACGATGCCCGACACCATCCACGTGCCGCCGATAGCACCTATCAGCAAGAGGATGATGATGGCCGGCGTGCAACTCGCTATCTTCGCAACGACCTCACGCTCTAAATTCTCCCATTCAAGGCGCCTCGTGAAATGCCCCACCAAGACGCTGACAGCCGAAGCCGCAAGCAGCGAGACCTGGCTGGCACCATCGAGCGTTGCATTGCCGAAAACGGCAACGCAACACACGATGAGCACTATCAGTACGATGAAAGGAACGGCCACCATATAGCTTACACCCGGAAAGGCTTAATCAGCAAACCTTTTCTAACCGCTTCATCATGGCGAACATGAAGAGTGCGGCTATCAGGCAGACGGAAATGAACACGCCCCATACCATCCACAACGGCAGGTCGCCCCACAAAAGTCCGCCAACCATCACAAGCTGATTACCAATGGCGGTAGAAACAAACCATCCGCCCATCATCATGCCCTTATACTTGGGAGGAGCCACTCTCGATACGAAGGAGATACCCATCGGAGACAACAGCAGCTCGCCGAAGGTCAGCACAAGGTAGGTCGTAATCAGCCAATAAGACGATACGCGGGGAGCAGCCTCACCCAAGGCAGCCTGCTCATTGGGAGAAGGCAACGTCAGCGACACATAGAGCATCAGGCAGAAAGCCACGGCTGCCACAATCATACCGTAGGCAATCTTGCGCGGAGCTTTCGGCTCTTTGTTCTTCGCAGCCAATGCACCAAAGATGGCCATTGACACAGGAGTCAGGGCTACCACATAGAAAGGATTGAACTGCTGGAAGATGGGGGCACTCACTGCCACCTCACCGTCAAGCACATTGTAATTATAGCCCAGGAACACAAGTGCCAGGATGATGACACCTGCTGCGATGCCCTTGCTCTTGGCGGTCTTGCCCTGGCACAAAGAGAAGGAAGCATAGACCATCAGGATGATGGCTACCAGATTCCATACATTGAACGCCATCGCCTTCACGCCGACGGCACTCTGCTCATTATACTCGTTGGCGAAATAGGTCAGCGACAGACCATTCTGGTGGAAAGCCATCCAGAAGAAAATCACCACGGCAAACACCAATACCAATGCCACGATGCGCTCTTTCGTCTCAGCGGGTGACAATTCCTCTACGGCCACAGCACCATCAGCCTTCTTCTTGCCTCCCTCCACATGACGGAAAGTGCTGCGTGAGAGGTAGTAGATGGCAATCGAAAGAATCAGCGACGCACAAGCCACGGCGAATGCGAAATGATAAGAATCGTTCTCGCTGACACCTAAACTCTGCGCCCACTCCATGATGCGGATAGCGGCCGTAGGTGCAAAGAGGGCGCCAATGTTGATGGCCATGTAGAAGATGGAGAAACCAGAGTCGCGCTTGTCGGCATAGCGTGGGTCGTTATACAGGTCGCCGACCATCACTTGCAGATTGCCCTTGAACAAGCCCGTACCAAAACCGATGGCAAGCAGCGCACCCAGCATGACAATCAGGGCAACGGTATCGCCACCTAAGGGGACGGACAACAGGACATAACCGGCAAACATGATGAGGATACCTGCCGTCACCATCTTGCCAAAGCCGAATTTATCGGCCATGATACCGCCGACAAGCGGGAAGAAATAGACAAACATCAGGAACGAACTGTAAATCGTGCCTGCCATACCTGGAGTAAGCCCGAAATTGGCTCTTAAAAACAATGCGAACACGGCTATCATCGTGTAGTAGCCGAAGCGTT
>JAFLSG010000016.1 GCA_022511065.1 Prevotella sp. | reverse complement strand
ATGCAATGCGGGAGAGTAGGAGGCCGCCGTCTTTAGTTTGAGCGGGAAGTCCATAAAAGGGCTTCCCGCTCTCTTTTTGTCATTCCCGCTCTATTATGCAGAGGATAACCGATGCAGAGCGCACAAGAAGCGTGGGAGTCCTCTATGAAGGAACTCCCACGTCTTTCTTGGTCGTATTTTTCTACTGGATTAGTAGAGTACCATCGAGAGAAGGTAGGCAATGATGGTTGAAGTGAATACGCAGACTAATCCCGGCATCATGAATGAATGGTTAAGGAGATATTTGCCGATGACGGTTGTGCCAGAGCGGTCGAAATTGACCGTGGCAATGTCTGAGGGATAGTTCGGTATAAAGAAATAACCATATACCGAAGGGAATACGCCGAGGAGCACAGGGCCGCTGATACCGAGAGAGTAGGCGAGAGGCAACATTGCCACGACCACAGCGCCCTGGGAGTTGATAAGTACGCTGACAAGGAAAAATACAAGGGCAATTGACCACGGATATTGCGCCACGATGTCGGTGAGCATCACTTTCATTTCGTCAAGATAATTAGAGAAATAGGTGTCGGCAAGCCATGCGATACCGTAAATGGCAACTACAGCAACCATGCCCGACTGCCATACAGGGCCTGCAACAGCCTTCTTCGGGGCAGCTTTGCAGAAGATAATCATCAGGGCAGCAGCACTAATCATGACAATCTGGATGACGAGATTCATTGCAAGCGGCTTCTGGAATGTCTCAGTCATGCCGGCAACGCTGATGTTAGCCTTTACAAGTTGGTCGGCTGAAAGGCTAATGCTTTCAGTAATGGCGAGTGGCTCTGCACCTTTTATGACGCGCATCGTGTCGTATGCGGGCAATGCTTGTTGGAAGATGGCGAAGAATACAATGACACAAAGCGCACCGAGGAAGATGAACACGGCATTCTTAGCCGATTGCGGAATTTCCTTATCGAGCGTTGTGGCACTATTGCCATAGATGTATTTGTATTGCTCGGGGTCTTTTAATTTCTCTTGGAACTTCGGGTCTTTATCAAGGTCGAGTCCGCGATGATAGGAGGCGGCAGCGGCGACCATCAGTCCGCAAACGCAGGCAGGGATGGAAATCATCAGCACGCCAGGGATGGTGATGTCAAATCCGTTGGCATTGGAGATGCTGACGAAAGCAACCACGGCGGCAGCAATCGGCGAACAGGTGATACCGACCTGCGAGGCGATGGAAGCAACACCACATGGGCGTTCCGGGCGGATGCCCTTTTTTAGTGCAATGTCGCAGATGATGGGCATCAGGGTATAGACAACGTGCCCCGTACCAACAAGGACTGTCAGGAAAAATGTGCAGAGCGGAGCGAGGAACGTGATGCGGTCGGGATGCTTGCGCAATAGTTTTTCCGCAATCTGGATGAGCCAGTCCATACCACCCGATGCCTGCATAATACCCGCGCAGGTGACGGCGGCGATGATGATGTAAATGACATCAGTGGGCGGCGTACCAGGCTTCAGACCGAAGCAAAACACAAGAATGGTGAGTCCGATGCCGGAAATTGCACCGAGGGCAAGGCTGCCGTAACGTGAGCCAACCCATAAAGCTCCAAGCACGATGCAGAGCTGTAGAATCATTGTGAATGTTACCATAGGTTCATGTAATAATTAAAGTTTTTAAGTTACGAGTGCAAAAATAGACATTTTCCCGATAAAAACATACTTTTTACCTCGAAATCTTAAAAAGATTTATTTCCTTTGGCGAGTAGAATATTTTTAGTATCTTTGCGCCCTATAAATCAAAACATGACAAGAGTATGAGCAAGAAGTTTGCCGAGCATAATGGTTTGAACCTGACCCAAGTGAATGAGGATATCCTCGCCATGTGGCGAGAGAAGAACGTGTTTCTGCGCTCAATCGATGAGCGCGAAGGCTGTCCGCAGTTCGTCTTCTTCGAGGGACCGCCCTCTGCCAATGGTCACCCGGGCATTCACCACGTGCTGGCGCGCACCATTAAGGACACGTTCAACAGATACAAGACGATGAAGGGCTTCCAGGTTCACCGCAAGGCGGGTTGGGACACTCACGGACTGCCTGTGGAGCTGGGCGTGGAAAAAGAGTTGGGCATCACAAAGGCTGACATCGACAACAAGGAGTCGGCAAAGTATATCTCGACGGAAGACTACAACAAGAAGTGCCGTGAGAATGTGATGATGTTCACCCAAGAATGGCGTGACCTGACGGAGAAGATGGGTTACTTCGTGGATCTTGACCATCCGTATATTACCTACGATAACAAGTACATTGAGACCCTCTGGTGGCTGCTCAAGCAGTTCTATGACAAAGGATTGCTTTACAAGGGCTATACCATTCAGCCGTACTCGCCTGCCGCTGGTACGGGATTGTCTTCTCACGAGCTGAATCAGCCTGGTTGCTACCGCGATGTGAAGGATACCACGGCGACGGCACTCTTCAAGGTGACGAATCCGAAGCCGGAATGGGCGGCGTGGGGCACTCCCTACTTCGCAGCCTGGACGACGACACCGTGGACATTGCCCTCTAACACCGCGCTCTGCGTAGGTCCGAAGATACAATATGTTGCTGTGCAGACCTACAATCCCTACAACGGCGAGAAGATTACGGTCATCCTCGCCGAGAGCCGCCTGGCTGCCTATCTGAAGCCAGAGGGCAAGGACATTCCGCTGGAGGACTACAAGCCGGGCGACAAGGTGATTCCCTACAAGGTGATTGGTGAATATACAGGCGAAGAACTCGTTGGCTTCAAATATCAGCAACTGATGCCGTGGGTGAAACCGTCAGCAAAGCTTGACGACAATGCCGCCGACTATGTGAAGGCTTACGCCGAGGCGCATCCAGAGAAAGTGTTCACGGGCGAAAACGGAAAGGACAGGTTCGTGGAGATGGAAAGCGAGGCTTTCCGCGTGATACCTGGTGACTACGTGACCACGGAAGACGGAACGGGTATCGTACACATTGCCCCCACGTTCGGAGCAGACGACGCGAAGGTGGCAAAGGATGCTCATATCCCGGCACTCTTCCTTATAAATAAGAAAGGTGAGACCCGCCCGATGGTGGACTTGCAGGGTAAGTATTATAAGATGGCTGATCTTGACGATAACTTTACTGGTTATTGCATTAACAAGGCATCTTATTCTACTCACGAGGGTGATTATGTGAAGAACGCATACGCCCCCGAGTTCAACAAGGACGGAAAGTATGATGAGCAGGCTGCTCAGAAGGCAGAAGACCTGAACATCGTGCTCTGCATGGAGATGAAGCAGGAAGGTACGGCTCTCAAGATTGAGAAGCACGTGCATAACTATCCTCACTGCTGGCGCACGGACAAGCCCGTGCTTTACTATCCGCTCGATTCGTGGTTTATCCGCAGCACAGCAAAGAAAGAGCGGATGTTTGAGTTGAACAAGACCATCAACTGGCAACCTGAATCCACGGGCACGGGTCGTTTTGGCAACTGGCTTGAGAACCTGAATGACTGGAATCTCTCGCGTTCCCGATTCTGGGGTACCCCGCTGCCCATCTGGCGCGATGAGGACGGTAAGGAAATCTGCATCGGCAGCGTAGAGGAACTTTACAACGAGATTGAGAAATCCGTGAAGGCTGGTTTTATGGCAAGCAATCCGCTGAAGGACAATGGTTTCACGCCTTGCGACTGGTCGCAGGAGAACTATGATAAGATTGACCTCCATCGCCCGTATGTGGATAACATCGTGCTTGTCAGCGAGAGCGGAAAGCCGATGAAGCGTGAGACGGACTTGATTGACGTGTGGTTCGATTCTGGTTCGATGCCTTATGCGCAGGTACACTATCCGTTTGAGAATAAGGATGCGATAGACAAGAACCTCGCTTTCCCCGCCGACTTCATCAATGAGGGTGTGGATCAGACGCGTGGTTGGTTCTTTACGCTCCACGCCATCGCCACAATGATTTTTGACTCCGTAGCGTTCAAAAACGTGATTTCATCGGGTCTCGTGCTCGATGCAAAGGGCAACAAGATGTCAAAGCATTTGGGTAATGTGATAAATCCCTTTGAGATGATTGAGAAGTATGGCAGTGATTCTGTCCGCTTCTATTTGTTGGCAAACTCGGAGCCGTGGGACAATAAGAAGTTCGACCCGGAGGGTGTTGATGAGGTGCGCCGTAAATTCTTCGGCACCTTATATAATACGTACTCATTCTTCGCACTCTATGCCAATGTGGATGGTTTTGACCCGAGCGTGGCACAGGTGGCTCACGAGAAGCGCCCAGAGATTGACCGATGGATTCTCTCTTGCCTGAACACGCTGATAAAGGGTGTGGAGGCAGAACTTGAGAATTATGACCCGACGCGAGCAGGCCGCCTGATAGATAATTTTGTGAACGATGACCTCTCTAACTGGTTTGTCCGACTGAACCGCAAACGCTTCTGGGGCAAGGAGATGAGCGAGGATAAACTCTCTGCTTATCAGACGCTCTATACCTGTCTGCTGACGGTTTCCAAGTTGATTGCACCGTTTGCGCCGTTCTATGCCGAGCAACTTTATAAAGACCTCGGTGGTGCGCTTGACTCCGTACACCTTGATAAATTCCCCGTAGCGGATGAAAGTCAGATAGACAAGGATTTGGAGGCACGCATGGAGATGGCACAGAAGATTACTTCGATGGTGCTTGCTCTCCGTCGCAAGGTAAATATTAAGGTGCGCCAACCGCTGCAGTCGATTATGATTCCTGCCGTGGATGAAACGCAAAAGCGTCATATCGAGGCGGTGAAAGACCTGATTATGAACGAGGTGAACGTGAAAGAACTGAAGTTCGTAGAGGGCTCCGGCGTATTGGTGAAGAAAGTGAAGTGCAACTTCCGCACGATGGGTAAGAAGTTCGGTAAACTGATGAAGAGCGTTGCAGCAGCAGTTGCAGAGCTGAGTCAGGAGAAGATTGCCCAGTTGGAAACGGAAGGCAAGTTGCTTGTAATGGCAGAAGACACTGAGGCGGAAGTCTTGGCAGAAGATGTGGAAATCATCAGCGAGGACATCCCCGGCTGGTTGGTTGCCAACGAGGGCAATCTGACCGTTGCACTTGAAGTGGAACTGACTGAGGAGCTGAAGAACGAGGGAATGGCACGCGAACTGATTAACCGCATCCAGAACATCCGTAAGGAAAGTGGTTTTGAGATTACGGATAGAATCTGCGTTGCCGTAACCCCGAACGAGGAAGTAAGAAAAGCCCTTGAGGGTTTTGCCGACTATCTCAAGTCTCAGGTGCTGGCAGATAATGTCGTGCTGGAAGACAATGACGGTCAGGAAGTTGATTTCGATGATTTCAAGTTAAATATTAAAGTTACCAAGACAAATTAAAAACTTAAAAACTCTATTTACGATGGAAGAGAAAACACGCTACAATGACGAAGAACTGGAAGAGTTCCGTCAAATCATCAACGAGAAGATGGCATTAGCCAAGCGCGACTATGACCAGATGATGCGGGTGCTGACTAACCAAGACAGCAATGATGTGGATGACACATCACCCACCTATAAGGCATTGGAGGAGGGTAGTACCACCCAGTCAAAGGAAGAGTTGATTTCGATGGCTGCCCGTCAGCAGAAGTTCATTCAAGGTCTGAAGGCCGCATTGGTGCGCATTGAGAACAAGACTTACGGCATTGACCGCATCACGGGCAAGCTTATTCCGAAGGAGCGTTTGCGTGCCGTGCCGCATGCCACGCTGAGTGTGGAGTCTAAAATGAACCAAAACAAGAAGAAATAAGTGACGCAAAAGAGAAGTTGGCTTACCCAGGGACAGTTGGCGATATTGATAGTCGTCGCTGTCCTCTTGATAGACCAAGCCATCAAGATTTGGGTGAAGACCTCGTTGATGCTGCACGAAAGCATCCATGTGTTCGATTGGTTTTACATCACTTTCATCGAGAACATGGGTATGGCTTTCGGTATGCAGATAGGCAGCAAGTTGTTGCTGTCGCTTTTCCGCATTGCCGCCATCACCGCCTTGGGCTATTATATCTGGCTCGAAGTGCGGAAGCAGGCGCGGACAGGCTACATCGTTTGCCTTGCCCTCGTGTTTGCAGGGGCTACGGGAAACCTGATAGATTGCCTGTTCTACGGGCTGATATTCAACGAATCCTCTCCCTATTACCTCTCTTATTTTGTGCCTTTCGGCACAGGCTATGCTCCGTTCTTGATGGGCAAGGTGGTGGATATGTTCTACTTTCCTCTGATAGAGAGCAACTGGCCGGATTGGATTCCCTTTGTAGGTGGCGACCATTTCGTATTCTTCAGTCCCGTGTTCAACTTTGCTGATGCGTGCATCAGTGTGAGCATCGTTCTCCTTTTCCTTTTCTATCGCGAGGAAATCTGCCATATCTCATTTAGCAAGACCAATCAATCGGAGGAGGCAGAACCATGAGGCATCGGAGAATCGGCTGGGTTATTATCATGGGGATGTTGCTGCTGACGGCATGCAAGCCCCGTGTGCCGAGCCGGTATATCCAGCCGGACGAGATGGAGGATATCCTCTACGACTATCATGTCGGTCAGGGAATGATATCGATGGTGGATAACGAGCGCGATTATCAAAAGCAGTTGTATTTGAATGCCGTGCTGAAAAAACATGGTGTGACGAGGGCGGAGTTTGACTCATCTTTGGTCTATTACTATACGCGCGCGGACAAATTCGTGGATATTTATACCCGTGTGCAGGATCGTTTAGGCGACAAGGCGATGGAATTAGGCGCGTCAAGCGGCGAAGTGGAGCGTTTCACCGCCACCACACTGACGGGAGATACCGCCGATATATGGGAGGGTGACCGACGGATGATGCTCATGCCCCTCGCTGTTGGAAACGTGATTCAGTTCTCCCAGAAGGGCGATACCACCTATCATAAGGGCGACCGCTTCCTGCTTACGTTCAAGTCTGACTACCTGATGAAGAGCGGAAGCAGAAGTGCAACGGTTTATCTCGCCATCACTTATGCCAACGACACGGTCGTTTCCCGTAACACTTCGATATCCACCTCGGGCACTACGCGGTTGGAATTCGCCTCCATCGACCAAAAGGTGAAGGAGATACGCGGTTTCTTCTATATGGGAAAGCCGCAGCAGAACGACAATGCCGGTGATTTGTGCCTGTTGTTCCTCGATCAGATACACCTGATTCGTTTCCATCAGACAGAGGCGGAACGTCAGGAAGTGATGAAGGCCGATAGCATTGCTGCCGAAAAAGCGAAGTTGGATGCAGTGTCCGATTCAGTGCAGCAGCCCGACTCTCTGGAGCGTCCGCATCGGCGCAGGCTTGGGGAACGCCCCATGCAACCGATGAAAGAGCCGAGGGAACTGAAAGAAGTTAAACCAATAACACATAGTAAATTATGATGAATCTGAAAACCCGTCTTGCCCTGATGAACTTCTTGGAGTTCGCGGTTTGGGGTGCTTATCTCACCTGTATGGGCGTTTATCTGGGCAATATCGGCATGGGCGTCCATATCGGGAGCTTCTTTGCCATGCAAGGTATCGTCTCTATCTTCATGCCCGCACTGATGGGTATCGTTGCCGACCGTTGGATTCCCGCGCAGCGCCTTACTGGACTATGCCATCTTGTGGCAGGTCTTTTTATGTTGGCGAGTGCATGGTACGGTCACTCAATGGGAGCAGATGCGCAGTATGGCATACTGTTCTCGCTTTATTCCGTCAGCGTGGCGTTCTATATGCCGACGTTAGCACTTACCAATTCCGTTGCCTATACCGCATTGACCAAGGCGAACATGGACACGGTGAAGGAGTTTCCGCCCATTCGTATCTTCGGAACTATCGGCTTCATCTGTGCCATGTGGTTCGTGGATTTGACGGGCTTTAACCAGACAGAGTGTCAGTTTGTAACGTCGGGTGTGCTGAGTATCATTCTGTTCCTTTACAGTTTTACGCTACCTTCCTGCCCGGTTACGAATACCGGCGGCAAGAAATCGCTCAGCGAGACCTTCGGATTGCAGGCGTTTGCCTTGTTCAAACGCAAGGAGATGGCGGTGTTCTTCATCTTCTCCGCCTTGTTGGGCGCCAGTCTGCAAATCACCAATGGCTTTGCAACGCCTTACATTCAGAGCTTTGAGACGATGTCGGAGTACGTGGGCGCCTTTGGTGTTGAGCACGCTACGATTCTCTATTCGCTCTCCCAGATCAGTGAGACCTGCTGCATCCTCCTTATTCCCTTCTTCATGAAGCGCTACGGCATCAAGCAAGTGATGCTGATTGCGATGATGGCATGGGTGCTCCGCTTTGGTTTCCTCGGATTGGGCAACCCTGGTTCTGGTGTCTGGCTCTTTGTCTTGTCGATGATTATCTACGGAATGGCATTCGACTTCTTCAATATTTCCGGCTCACTTTACGTGGATAAGGCGACAGACCCGAGCATCCGCTCAAGTGCGCAGGGACTTTTCATCCTGATGACTAATGGTATCGGTGCGACGATAGGCTCATTGGCTGCACAGCAAGTGGTCAATCTGTTCACCACGCAGACGGAGGTCGAAGGCCGCATTTACACGGTGGGCGACTGGGGAACCACGTGGACAATCTTCGCCGCCTATGCCTTTGTGGTGGGTGTTGTCTTTGCCATTGTGTTCCGTCCCAAGAAAGAAGATGTGAAAGCATAAGGCTGCAATGAAAGAGGCGAGATATTTCTATGTACCTGATGCTGCCGTGCAGAACGAGCTTCCGCCCGACGAGGCGATGCACGCCATGCGCGTGCTTCGACTGAAAGGCGGTGACGAGATGTTCCTGATGGACGGTGCAGGCAACTACTACCGTGCGCAGGTAACCATTGCCGCCACGCATCATTGCTATTATGAGATACTTGAATCTCTTCCGCAGCAGCGTCAGTGGCGCGGTCATCTGCATTTGGCGATTGCGCCGACAAAGCTGATGGATCGTATGGAATGGATGGCAGAGAAGATTACGGAGATTGGCGTGGATGAGATTTCCTTCCTGTTATGCAAGGCATCTGAGCGTCGGTTGATGAAGATTCCCCGTTTGGAAAAGATTGTCATCTCGGCGGTCAAGCAGAGCCATAAGGCGTGGAAGCCCGTAGTCAATGAGATGATGCCGGTCAAGAAGTTCTTGGAAATGCCCCGTACAGGCAGGAAATACATCGCCCATTGTCACGACGAGATACCCCGCACGAGCCTTTTCGATGAACTGCGGAAGCCGTCGGACGATGCGGATGCCACAGTGCTCATCGGTCCGGAAGGGGATTTTACCGTGGAGGAAGTGAAGGCTGCAATGGCGGCAGGCTATCAGTCCGTGCATCTCGGCGACAGTCGGTTGCGCACGGAGACGGCGGGATTATCGGCCGTCATGATGATGCAGCTCTCACAACAATAACGAATATGTGCATATAAGCAGATACAGATCATGAAACGATTGTTGTTTTTCATCGCATTGGCGGCTTGTGTGAGCGGAATGAGCGCACAGCAGACTATCCGTGACTTATTCCGCGAAATGCCCGACTCGCTGATGCCTTACCTTTCCCAGAACAACCGCTTGGATTTCATCGACTTCCTCGATTCCAACATGAAGGCAGAGGTGAAGAACCAGTTTGGCGGCACTTCCGAGATGACGGCACTCACGGATGACAGCCTGTCCATCCGTATGAACAGCGCGTTGCGCATAGATATGCTGCTCGAGGCATTGCAGGAGCCAATAGACACGGTCAGTCAAGTGATTGTGTTTGTGGAGACCTTCTTGGTCGATTCCCTCTATGGTGAGAGCAGCGTGCGGTACTTTACGCCCGACTGGAAATTGCTCTCCCAAACGCCGCCGATGACCGCTGTCACCCGAAAGCGCTTGAAAGCATTGAAATTTGAAAATATTCTTAAATGGGATAGTGATGTACTGAATAAACGTTAAATATGTCCGCATTGCGGGTGTTTTTGCGTAGAATGAGAATAAATCTTTTTATATTTGCATTGTGTTTTTCATGGTATTAGATTATTAAGGTTAATTATTAGAGTCTTATTTATCGGGAGATAAGTAAAATTCAATCTCCACTCGCACTGCATTCAATTGGAAATGCTATGCGAATGGTTGAAAAAAAGGGAGCCTGAGAAGGTTCCCTTTTTATTGTGTCCTGACGCTATTGCGCTTGTTGCATCAATAGCTGCGGGCGATGATGACACGTGCCTTGCTCGGCTTCCCGCTCACCATGTCCGTGCCAGGTGTCTGTTCCACGCCGAACGGAACGCAGCGGATGGTCGCCTGGGTCTCTTCCTTGATTTTCGCCTCCGTCTCGGCAGTGCCGTCCCAGTGGCAGAGGAAGAAGCCTCCGTCCTTCACACGCTCCTTGAATTCCTCGTAGTTGTCGCACTCATAGATGCGCTCGTCGCGGTATTTGCGGGCTTTCTCGAAGATGTTCTTCTGAATATCCTCCAAGAGTTGCTCCACGTATTCGGCGATTCCATCGATGGGACGCGTCTCTTTTTCTAATGTATCGCGGCGCATTACCTCGATGGTTCCGTTCTCCAAGTCGCGCGCACCCATTACCAAACGCACGGGAACGCCCTTCAGTTCGTAGTCGGCAAACTTGAAGCCCGGGCGCTTGTTGTCGCTGTCGTCGTATTTCACGGTGATGCCAGCCTTACGCAGTTCCTCGATGACCGGCGTCAGTCGCTCGGTGATATGCACGAGGTCGTCGCCCTTAGAGATAGGCACGATAACCACCTGAATCGGGGCGAGCTTCGGAGGCAATACCAATCCGTTGTCGTCGGAGTGCGTCATGATGAGCGCACCGATAAGGCGGGTGCTCACGCCCCATGAGGTAGCCCACACGTATTCGGGCTTGTTCTCCTTGTTGAGATAGGTCACGTCGAATGCCTTGGCGAAGTTCTGACCGAGGAAATGACTCGTTCCGCTCTGCAATGCCTTGCCGTCTTGCATCATGGCCTCGATGGTATAGGTGTCGAGCGCACCTGCGAAACGCTCCGTCTCGCTCTTCACGCCCTGCACCACGGGCACAGCCATCCATTCCTCCGCGAACTTGGCATACACGCCGAGCATCTTCCGTGCTTCCTCTTCCGCCTCTTCACGGGTGGCGTGAGCCGTGTGGCCTTCCTGCCAAAGGAACTCGGAAGTGCGCAGGAAGGGGCGTGTGCGCATCTCCCAGCGCATCACGTTACACCACTGGTTGCACATCAGGGGCAGGTCGCGCCAAGAGTGAATCCAGTTCTTATAGGTGTTCCAGATGATGGTTTCTGAGGTGGGGCGGACAATCAGTTCCTCCTCTAACTTGGCGGAGGGATCTACCTCCACGCCGCTCTTGTCCTCCTTTGCACGGAGGCGATAGTGCGTTACTACGGCGCATTCCTTGGCGAAACCTTCCACGTGCTCCGCCTCGCGCGACAGGAATGACTTCGGTATCAGCAGGGGGAAATAGGCATTCTGCGCACCCGTCTCCTTGAACATCTTGTCTAATTCCTGCTGCATCTTCTCCCAGATGGCGTAGCCGTAAGGCTTGATGACCATGCATCCGCGCACGGCGGACTGCTCCGCCAAGTCGGCCTTCACCACGAGGTCGTTGTACCACTGGCTGTAATTGTCAGCCCTCTTCGTTAGTTCTTTAAGTTCTTTTGCCATTGTACTTGTCTCTTGTTCTGATTTTCAGCGTGCAAAATTACATAAAAAATGCGAAACACCTATATATTATTATGAATAAATTTCGTACCTTTGCAGCCGATATAACCGTTTTAACAATAAACTTATAACTGATATGAAAAAAATGAAAACTATTGCCGCAGCACTTTGTGCAGTGCTGGTTCTGGCAGGATGCAACGTAAGTAACACAGCAAAAGGTACGGCCATCGGTGCAGGTGGCGGCGCCGTTCTCGGTGCTATCGTGGGTAAGATTGCAGGTAATACCGCTGTCGGCGCAGCCGTAGGTACTGCCGTAGGTGCAGGTACGGGTGCCATCATCGGCCATAAGATGGATAAGGCGAAGAAGGAAGCAGAGGCCGTAGCTAACGCTCAGGTTGAGACTGTGACTGATGCCAATGGTCTTGATGCCGTGAAGGTGACCTTCGCAGGTGGTATTCTCTTTGAGTCTGGTAAGGCAAACCTTACTTCCGCCGCTCAGACCTCACTGTTCCAGCTTGCCAATGTGCTGAAGGGCAACGCCGATTGTGACGTGGCTGTTCAGGGCTATACCGACAACGATCCTTGGAAAGGTAGCACCGCAGAGCAGAGCGTGCAGAAGAATCTCCAGCTGTCGCAGGATCGCGCACAGGCCGTTACCATGTTCCTCCTCACGCAGGGTGTGGCTAATACGCAGATTCGCAGTACAATGGGTTACGGCGAGTCCAACCCCGTGGCTGACAACTCTACTGCTGCCGGTAAGGCACAGAACCGCCGCGTGGAGGTATATCTCTATGCATCTGAGAAGATGATTAACGAGGCTAACGCCGAGGCAGCCAACTGATGCACTTCATCTTACGGAAACTACGCGCCGCCATACGCTGGACGTTGGTAGCATTTTTCTGCTCCACCATCCTTGCGGTGGTGGCGCTTCGTTTCATCCCTGTCTATTTCACGCCCCTCATGTTCATCCGCTGCTATCAGCAGGTGAGCGAGGGTAGGGAGTTGCGCCTGAGTCACCATTGGGTGCCTTTGGAGCGCGTATCCCCGCATCTTCCCGTTGCAGTCATGGCGAGCGAGGATGCCAACTTCCTCAAGCACCACGGCTTTGACTACAAGGCGATAGAGTCTGCCGCCCGCCGCAACCGCGAGCATCCCGAGAAGCGCAAGCTCGGTGCTTCTACTATCAGTCAGCAGACTGCCAAGAATGTATTTCTCTGGCCAGGCCGCTCGTGGGTTCGCAAGGGCTTCGAGGTCTATTTCACCGCCATGATAGAACTCTTCTGGCCGAAGCAGCGCATCATGGAGGTCTATCTCAATTCCATTGAAATGGGCGAGGGCATCTATGGAGCCGAGGCCGTTGCCGAGGCGCATTTCCATACCGATGCCGAACATCTTTCCGTGTCGCAATGTGCATTGATTGCCGCCACTTTGCCCAATCCCCGTAAATTCTCAAGCAAGAATCCCTCTGCCTACATACTCAAACGACAGTCGCGCATTGAGCATGAAATGAAGTTCGTGCCTGCCTTTCCGAAGGAGGGAGAAGATGTGCGCAAGAAGTGAAGGGCATCTGCTTTTTCCTTGAAAATTTGGTTCATTTTGTTTGAAGGCTGAATTCGGGTCGTTTGGAGGCTGAATTCAACCCGTTTGGAGGCTTCAAACGGTGCGAATTCAGCCTCCAAACAAAACCGTTGTAATTTGCCCCCGAAAAGCACCCGGTTAAAATTATCTCACCAAAGACGCAACAATCCTTGAAAGTATCAGAATAAATTCGTATCTTTGCAACGTGAACAACCAAAATAGCAACGCAATATGAAGAAAGAATTGAAGAAGGTGCTCGTGCTCGGCTCGGGCGCTTTGAAAATCGGACAAGCGGGAGAGTTCGACTATTCCGGCTCTCAGGCGCTTAAAGCGCTCCGCGAGGAAGGCATCTCGTCGGTGCTCGTCAATCCCAACATCGCCACCATCCAGACCTCGGAGGGTATCGCGGATAAAGTGTATTTCCAGCCGGTGAACACACACTTCGTGACGGAAATCATCAAGAAGGAGCGTCCCGACGGCATCCTGCTCGCCTTTGGAGGACAGACCGCGCTGAACTGCGGTACAGAACTGCACCTGAACGGTACGCTGAAAGAGTATGGCGTGGAGGTGCTTGGCACGTCGGTGGAGGCCATTATGAACACGGAAGACCGTGACCTTTTCGTGAAGAAACTCGGTGAGGTCAATCTGAAAGTGCCCGTGAGCCACGCCGTGGAGTCGATGGAAGACGCGCTGAAAGCCGCCCATGAAATCGGTTTCCCCATCATGATTCGCTCCGCCTACGCATTGGGCGGACTCGGCTCTGGCATCTGTCCCGACGAAAAGACATTTATAGAATTAGCGGAAAGTGCCTTCACTTTTGCCCCGCAGATTCTCGTGGAAGAGTCGCTGAAGGGCTGGAAGGAGATAGAATTCGAGTGCATCCGCGATGCCAACGACCGTTGTTTCACCGTGGCTTCAATGGAGAACTTCGACCCGCTCGGCATCCATACGGGCGAGAGTATCGTGGTTGCCCCGACCTGCTCGCTGACCGAGGAGCAGGTGAAGATGCTGCAAGAGATTACCATCAAGTGCGTGAAGCACTTAGGTATCGTCGGAGAGTGCAACATTCAGTTTGCGTTCAACGCCGTGACCAACGACTACCGCATCATCGAAATCAATGCTCGCCTGAGCCGTTCCTCTGCCTTGGCAAGTAAGGCAACGGGCTATCCCCTTGCTTTCGTGGCTGCCAAGATAGCACTTGGCTACACGCTTGACCAAATCGGAGAGATGGGAACCACGAGTTCTGCCTACGTTGCGCCACAGCTTGACTATATGATTTGTAAGATTCCGCGCTGGGACTTGACGAAGTTCGCGGGTGTATCGAGACTTATTGGTTCGTCGATGAAATCGGTCGGAGAAATCATGAGCATCGGCCGTTCCTTCGAGGAGATGATTCAGAAAGGCCTGCGTATGATAGGACAAGGGATGCACGGCTTCGTGGGCAACGACCATACGCGGTTTGACAACCTCGACGAAGAACTCGCCAACCCGACAGACTTGCGCATCTTTGCCATTGCTCAGGCACTTGAAGAAGGTTATTCTATTGAGCGCATCGAGGAGCTTACCAAGATTGATGTATGGTTCTTGGAGCGTCTGAAGCACATCGTTGATTTGAAGCATGAGTTGCTGAAATACAATAAGTTGAAAGAATTGCCTGATGCTTTGCTTTTAGAAGTGAAGCGCTGCGGCTTCAGTGACTTCCAGATTGCGCGCTTTGTGCTGAAGTCGCAATCGACGAATATGGAGAAAGAGAACTTGGAAGTGCGCAAATACCGCAAGCAAAGAGGCGTGCTGCCGTCGGTAAAGCGCATTCCTACCGTGGCTTCCGAGCATCCAGAGCTGACGAATTACCTGTATTTCACCTACACGCACACGCCAGCATTCGGCAACCCGGAGGGTGAAGACTACAAGGCTGCACACGATATCAACTATTACAGTAACGATAAATCCGTAGTTGTCTTAGGTTCAGGTGCTTATCGTATAGGTAGTTCCGTTGAATTCGACTGGTGTTCCGTGAATGCAATTAACACGGCACGCAAGTTGGGTTATAAGAGCATCATGATCAATTACAACCCGGAGACGGTCAGCACCGACTATGATATGTGCGACCGCCTGTACTTCGACGAACTGTCATTGGAGCGTGTGCTCGACGTGATTGAGCTTGAGCAGCCGCGCGGTGTGATTGTATCCGTCGGCGGTCAGATACCTAACAACCTCGCCATGAAGCTCCATCGTCAGGGAGTGCCTGTGTTAGGCACCTCGCCTGTGGATATCGACCGTGCAGAAAACCGCGACAAGTTCTCTGCCATGCTCGATAAACTCGGCATCGACCAGCCGGCATGGCGCGCACTGACGAGCTTCGAGGATGTGAAAGAGTTTGTGAATAAGGTGGGCTATCCCGTGCTTGTTCGTCCTTCTTACGTGCTTTCCGGCGCAGCCATGAATGTCTGCTACGATGACGAGGAGCTGCATCGTTTCCTGAATATGGCTACCGAAGTGTCGAAAGAGTTCCCCGTCGTGGTGAGCCAGTTCATGCAAGAGACCAAGGAAATCGAGTTCGATGCCGTGGCGGATAAAGGCGAAGTGGTGGAATATGCCATTTCGGAGCACGTGGAATATGCCGGCGTTCACTCCGGCGATGCCACGATGGTGTTTCCCGCGCAGAACATTTACTTCTCGACCATCCGTCAGATTAAGAAGATTGCCCGCAAGATTGCGAAGGAACTGAATATCTCTGGTCCTTTCAATATCCAGTTCTTGGCAAAGAACCGCGAGGTGAAAGTCATCGAGTGCAACCTTCGTGCCTCCCGCTCGTTCCCATTCGTTTCAAAAATTCTGAAGCGCAACTTCATTGAGACAGCTACGAAAATCATGCTCGATGCACCGTATCAGAAGCCTGATAAGAGCGAGTTTGATATTGACCGCATCGGTGTGAAGGCTTCGCAATTCTCCTTCGCCCGTCTGCAAAATGCCGATCCGGTACTGGGCGTTGACATGAGTTCTACGGGTGAAGTAGGCTGCTTGGGTGATGACTTGAGCGAGGCAATGCTAAATGCCTTGATTGCAACGGGTTATTCTATACCGGAAAAAGCAGTGCTCATCTCCTCTGGAGGAGCAAAAGGAAAGGTGTCCTTGCTTGAGCCGGCACAGCAACTCGCCAAGAAAGGCTATGAGATTTACGCCACCGCCGGGACTGCAAAGTTCTTTAATGAGAATGGAATCAAGGCGATTTCCGTTGCATGGCCCGATGAAGAGGGCGAGCATAATAATGTGATGAGCCTCATCTCGGAACATAAAGTAGGTTTGGTCATCAACGTGCCCAAGAACCATACGAGCCGTGAGCTGACCAATGGCTATAAGATTCGTCGTGGTGCTATTGACCATAACATCCCGCTGATGACAAATGTCCGCTTGGCGAAAGCCTTCATCGAAGCGTTCACCGCGCTGAAACTGGAGGATGTCAAGATTAAGAGTTGGCAGGAATACAACGCTTGAGATGATTGACGAGTACAAGACGATAAAGACCGAAGGCGAGGGATACTACACCGAAAAGCGGAGCAAGTTCCTCGCCTTCGCTCATCATGTCGAAAGCATCGATGAAATCAAGAAAATTCTTGCGGACTACCGCAAGAAGTATTACGATGCACGGCATGTCTGCTACGCCTATATGCTCGGTGCGGAGCGGGTGGAGTTCCGCGCTAATGACGACGGCGAACCAAGCTCCACGGCGGGCAAACCGATTCTCGGACAAATCAATTCACAGGAACTGACCGATGTGCTTGTCGTGGTGGTAAGGTATTATGGTGGCGTGAATCTCGGTACGAGCGGACTTATCATCGCCTACCGCGAAGCGGCGGCGGATGCCCTTGCAAACTCGGAAACGGAGATTAGGCAGGTAGAGGAAGTCATCAGTTATTCCTTTGCCTACCCGATGATGAACGATGTAATGCGCATCGTGAAGGAAATGCAGCCTCGGATTGTCAGCCAGACTTACGGGAATACCTGCGCGATTAAGCTGGGTATTCGCAAGAGCGAGGCAGAGCGGTTAAGGTCGAAATTAGAGAAACTTTCCTTTGAATAATTTGGTGATTTCAGGGAAATGTGTTACCTTTGCAGCTCAGAAAGAGGAAGGTTGGCAGAGTGATCGATCGCGCTGGACTCGAAATCCGGTATACCCTCTTCGGGTATCGGGGGTTTGAATCCCTCACCTTCCGCAAAAAACTCTCATAAATGCAAAACTTTTCTAAATGCGAAGCGGCTTGCCAGAAATGACAAGCCGCTTTCCTTTTGGTCATCTTCCATTAACTTAGTTTGTGGATGACGAGACCAGAGCGCAACTTCGGCTCAAACCACGTAGCCTTCGGCGGCATGATTTTCCCGCTGTCGGCGATGTCCATGATTTGCTGCATGCTGACGGGATAAAGCGCCAACGCCATCCGCATCTCGCCGCTATCCACGCGCTTCTTCAGTTCGCCAAGTCCGCGAAGACCGCCCACGAAATCAATCCGCTTTGAAGAACGGAGGTCTTTAATATCCGAGATTTCATCGAGAATAAGGCGACTTGATATATCAACATCAAGTACGCCGATCGGGTCGGTGTCATCATACGTTCCTTCTTTGGCAACAAGACTGTACCAATGGCCGTCAAGATAGAGCGAGAACTCATGCAGACGAGCAGGCTTGTAAATCTCCGTACCCTTGTCTTCCACGGTGAAATTCTTCTTCAAGGCAGTAAGGAACTCCTCGGAAGAGAGTCCGTTCAGGTCTTTTACCACACGATTGTAGTCGAGAATCGTCAGCTGACTTGCCTGGAAGCAGACTGCCATGAAATAGTTATATTCCTCCGTACCTTTGTGATTTGGGTTCTGCTGCTGTTTCTCCGCACCGACAAGCGCTGCGGCTGCACTGCGATGATGGCCATCGGCAATATACAATGAAGGCATTTTGCCGAATTCATCGGTAATTATCTGCATATCCTGTGCATCGCTGATAACCCAGAACTGATGGCGGAAACCGTCGATAGGCGCGATGAAATCGTACTCTGGAGTGGTCTGTGCATAGCGCATGATGAGTTTGTCAAGCACCTCATTGTCGGGATAAGCAAAGAATACAGGCTCGATGTTCGCGTCATTCACGCGGACATGTTTCATACGATCTTCCTCCTTGTCACGGCGGGTCAGCTCATGCTTCTTGATGTTTCCCTTCATGTAGTCATCCACATAGGCACCGACCACAAGACCGTACTGCGTCTTTCCGTTCATCGTCTGGGCATAGATGTAGTAGTGTTCCTGTGCATCCTGCACCAACCAGCCCTTCTCTTGGAACTTGCGGAAATTCTCTGCCGCACGCTCATACACTTTCGGATCATACTCCGAAGTGCCGACGGGGAAGTCAATCTCTGGCTTGATGATGTGATAAAGACTCTTCTCGTTATCGCCCGCTTCCTCGCGTGCCTCCTCGGAATTCAGCACGTCGTAAGGTCTGCTCTCCACCTGCTCCACCAGTTCTTTCGGTGGGCGTATTCCCTTAAATGGTTTGATAATTGCCATAAATATTACAGATTTTCTTTAATTTTATCGATCAATTCCTGATATTCCGCATCGCTCAGATACACCTTTCCGGGGTTCATCTGGAACGTGCCGCCGTAGTCGGGACCATCAACGTATTTCGGAGCGAGATGGAAATGCAGGTGCGAGAGCTTGTCGCTGTATGCACCATAGTTGATTTTCTCCGGGTTGAAAGCCTTCTGCATGGCGCGGGTCACCCGTGCAACATCGGCCATAAAAGCATTACGCTCCTCGTCGAACAGCTCATTGAGGTCGTTCACATGGTCTTTATACGCCACAAGGCAACGGCCATGGTAAGTCTGTTCCTTAAAAAGAAACGCGCGAGAGACGGTGAGAGGAGCAATCTCAATCATCAAATCGTGAAGCGTTTCGTTGTTCGTGCAGTACAGACACTGCTTTGGATCACTTTGCATAATTCCTCTTGTTCTTTGGTTAATAATCTTCTGCAAATATACGGAAAAGTTCCGAAACCCGAAAATCTTTGGAACAATATTTGTCTTCCGTTTGTCAAGTCCGTGGAAATGTAGTATATTTGCAGAAAATTTAAAACTATAAATGCGTATGAGAAAACTATTGCTATCCGCAGCCTGTCTGCTGATGCTGACGGGCGCGAAAGCACTTGCCGCTGATTTTGAGACGGCGAAGGATGCGGTGAAAAACATGGGATTAGGCTGGAATCTGGGCAATACGCTCGATGCCAACGACGGAACACGGAAGCCTGATGTCGTTGCGTCCGAGACTTGTTGGGGACAACCCGTCACGAAACCAGAGTTGATGCTGCTGATGTGCGATGCCGGTTTCGGTGCCATCCGCGTACCTGTCACATGGTATCCCCACATGAATGAGGCGGGAACAGTGGATGAAGCATGGATGAAGCGCGTGCATGAAGTCGTGGATTATGTGCTTGACACGGGACTTTACTGCATCCTGAACGTGCATCATGACACGGGAGCAGCCGATCACGCCTGGCTGATTGCCGACGAGGATAACTATGCAAAGACTAAAGACCGCTATGAAGGACTTTGGAAACAGATAGCCGAAGAATTCAAGGACTACGGCGACAAGCTGCTTTTCGAGGCTTATAATGAGATGCTTGACTCGAAACGTTCGTGGTGTTTCGCCTCATTCGCGGCACAAGGACAGTGGGATGCCGCCATCGCAAAATCCGCCTATGCTGCCATCAACAGCTACGCACAGAGTTTTGTGGATGTGGTACGCACATCGGGTGGTAACAACGCAAACCGCAATCTGATTGTGAATACCTATGCAGCGGCTTGCGGAAGCGGCAACTGGAACAGTCACTTGAAAGATCCATTGACTGAGTTGAACCTGCCGACGGACATCACGGAGAACCACCTTATCTTTGAGGTACATAACTATCCCACGATTGAAAACGGGTTGGACAATGCGAAAAAAGAGCTTGATGCAACGATGGAATCGCTGAAAACGCACCTTGTTGCCAAAGGTGCGCCCGTTATTATCGGCGAATGGGGAACAAGCAATGTCGATAACGGAGGCGACTATGCTAACCGCCGCGCAGATATGATTGAGTTCCTTGACTACTTCGTCAAGAAGGCGAAAGAGAACGATATGACGACTTTCTATTGGATGGGGTTGTCTGATGGAGCGGCGCGCTCACTCGCTGTGTTCAACCAAGCCGACCTCGCAGAAACCATCGCCAAGGCATATCACGGCAGCAATTATCAGGGAAAATGGCCGAGCATAGACGACCTGGAATTGGAATACATTGTAAAATATACGGGCGACTGGCAGGAACTGAACCTCTACTCGGGTGCTGCCCTGAAAGTTTCCGAATACAAAGCCATTCGCCTTGAATTGGCGGAAATGCCTGCAGCCAATGCGCTCCAGATTAAAGTGTATGGGGATGTGGTCAATAATAGTGCCAAGGAAGGCTACTATCCGCTTGAGAAAGAAGGTCTGAACACCACCGTTACATTTAATTCTTCCCAGACTGGCGAGACTATAACCCGCATTACGCTTCAGACAGCGGTCGGTGCTACAGAAGCTAAAGTCAGCCGTGCCGTGCTTATCAAGAGCGATAATACAGAGGAAGAGACGGAACTTAGCGTGTTCTGGGGTTGCACACTTGAAAGCCAAGTGAAGCAACCGACAACCATCAACACCCCGAAAATCGCTGCAACAGCCGACGATAACATCTACAATCTTGCCGGTCAGCGCATCACCTCGCCCCGCAAGGGCATCTATATCAGAAACGGGAAGAAGTACGCCGTGAAATAAATCCGCGCATGACATCCTTGATTTGGGCGCAACAAAGCTTGCCCCTGTTCAGGATAAGGACGGCATCCGCATCGTAGGGGAAACAAGAAATTGCCCCGTCTGTTGCTTAAACAGGCGGGGCAATTCTTTGTACCGAAACTTACTTTTCTCGGGATTTCATCGCTTATTTACCAGATTCCCATTACTTGTTCACCTGGAATCGTGTATCTCCGTCCTTGAAGAAAGCGTTGATCTGACGGGCTGCAGCAATACCTGCGTTGATATTTGCCTCGGCGGTCTGGGCGCCCATCTTCTTCGGCGTAGCGAAATAACGGCCTTCAAACTTCTGGAACTCTGCGTCAGCATCGGGCTTGATGTCTGTAACAAACTTTAAATCCTCGCGCTCTGCAAGCAGTTTGAGCAGTTCCGGCTCGTTAATTACCTCCTTGCGCGCAGTGTTCACCAGCACGCCGCCCTTCTTCAACTTGTTCACCAACGCATAGTTGATGCTCTCCTTCGTCTCTGGCGTTGCGGGGATATGGAGCGAAACTACGTCGCTTACCTCGAACAATTCATCCTGATTCTTCACTGCTTTCACGCCGGCAGCCTCAATTACCTCGGCGGGGCAGAATGCGTCGTAAGCATATACTTCCATGCCGAAACCCTTGGCGATGCGTGCCACGTTGCGGCCTACGTTACCGAAAGCAAGGATGCCCAGCTTCTTGCCAAGCAACTCGCTGCCGCTCTTTCCGTTGTAGAACCCACGGACAGCTGCCACGAGCATACCGAATACCAACTCGGCAACGGCATTGGCGTTCTGTCCCGGCGTATTCTCTGCCACTACGTTGTGAGCCGTTGCAGCCGCAAGGTCGATGTTATCGTAACCTGCACCCGCACGCACCACAATCTTCAAAGCCTTGGCAGCATCGAGTACTTCGGCATCCACCTTGTCTGAACGGATGATGAGTGCGTCGGCATCCTTCACTGCATCAAGCAGCTGGGCCTTCTCCGTATATTTCTCAAGCAGCACCAATTCATTGCCGGCTGCCTCTACCTCCTTGCGGATACCTTCAACGGCGGCACTCGCAAACGGTTTCTCTGTTGCAACTAATACTTTCATCTTTCTGAATGATTATCTGTGATTAGTGATTGCTCTCGAACTCCTTCATCGCAGCCACGAGTGCATTCACGCCCTCAATGGTCTGTGCATTGTAGCAGGAAGCGCGGAAACCACCTACTGAGCGGTGACCCTTCACGCCGACCATACCCTTGGAAACAGCAAAGTCGAGGAAGTCTTTCTCCAATTCCTTATACTCGGGTGCCATCACGAAGCAGATGTTCATCAGCGAGCGGTCTTCTTCCTTCGCCGTACCCACGAACATCTTGTTGCGGTCAATTTCGCCGTAAACAATCTCGGCGCGCTGCTGTGCGAGCTTGTCCATTGCCTCAACACCGCCTTGGCGCTTAATCCAGCGGAGGTTCTCAAGTGCCGAATAGATGGGCACAACGGGAGGCGTATTGAACATCGAACCCTTGTCCACGTGCGTGCGATAGTCAAGCATGGTGGGGATTTCGCGCGGTGCCTTGCCTAGCGCATCGTCCTTCAAGATGACGATGGTAACGCCCGCCATTGCGAGATTCTTCTGCGCACCAGCGTAGATGGCATCGTATTTCGCCACGTCAATGGGGCGGCTGAAGATGTCTGACGACATGTCGGCAATCTGGCGAACAGGCACATCCAAGTCCTTACGGATCTCCGTGCCGTAGATTGTATTGTTAGATGTGATGTGCAGATAGTCCACATCAGCCGGTACAGTCCAGTCTTTCGGGATGAACGTGTAGTTTGCATCGGCTGAAGAGGCAACCTCTACCACCTCACCAAACAGCTTTGCCTCCTTCATCGCCTTCTTCGCCCAGACGCCTGTGTTCAGGTAGGCGGCCTTCTTAATCAGGAAGTTGTAGGGAATCATGCAGAACTCCAAGGATGCACCGCCGCCGAGGAAAATCACCGAGTAGCCCTCGGGCACCTGCAGCAACTCCTTTACGAGCGCTACGGCCTCATCGACCACGGGTTGAAAGTCTTTCGCACGGTGGCTGATCTCCATCAAGGAAAGACCCGAGCCGTTGAAATCAAGACACTGCTGAGCGGTCTTCTCTATCACTTCGCGTGGAAGCATCGAAGGACCGGCGTTAAAGTTGTACTTCTTCATGTTGATTGCTATTATTGTGAATATATGTATTTGCTACTCTCTCGAAAACGCTGCGAAATTACACTTTTCATTTCATTCCACCAAATATTTAGGCAGGAATTACACGAAATTTTTCTGCCCTTTCGCTTGTGTCATCGGAATTTTTCGTAATTTTGTACCCGACATACATCATAGAACCAAAATGAGAAAGACATTACTTGTCAGCGCATTATGCGCTGCCGTGCTCACTGCAGGGGCACAACGCTTTGAGGATTATTTTGAAAACAGCACCTTGCGGCTTGATTATGTGTTCGCCGGCAACCATGACACGCAGCAGTTGTACGTGGATGAATTGATACAGATGCCCGGCTGGTACGGCAAGCGGCAGCGCCTTGCGGAGTTGCCGCTGCGTGGAAACGGCGAGATTACCGTGCGCAACCGTGCCGACGGGACGGTCATCTATCGTCATTCGTTCTCAAGTCTGTTCCAGGAATGGCTTGCCACCGCAGAGTCCTATCGCGCGCAAAAATCGTTCGAGAACGTGTTCCTCGTGCCTTTTCCCAAGCAACCCGTGGAGATTACCGTCGAGTTGCGCGACTATCACGATAGCGTGAATGCCACGATGACGCACACCGTCGATCCGAAAGACATCCTCATCCGTAAGGCTGGGGAGCGGGAGGTGACACCTTATGTTACACTCCAGCAGGCGCAAGACACCTCGCGCTGCATCCATGTCGCTTACGTGGCGGAGGGCTATCAGCCCGATGAAATGGGGATTTTCCTTGAAGATTGCAAGGTTGCGATGGAGGCACTCTTCGAGCATGAGCCTTTCCGCACATTGCAAGACCGCTTCAATATGATTGCCGTGCTTTCGCCCTCACAGGAGAGTGGTGTCAGCGAACCGGGGAAAGGTATCTGGAAGAACACGGCACTCGGGGCGCACTTCGATACCTTCTATAGCGCACGCTATCTGACCACACTCCATTTGAAGCGGCTGAACGACCTGTTGGCAGGCACACCCTACGAGCATATCATCGTACTTGTGAACGGCGACCGCTACGGTGGCGGCGGCATCTATAACTCCTATACGCTGACTGATGCCCACGGTCCATCCTTCCGTCCCGTTGTCGTGCATGAGTTCGGCCATTCCTTCGGCGGTCTGGGCGATGAGTATCCATACGGTGAAGATGACCCGATGTATTTCGCCGACACCGAGCCGTGGGAACCTAACCTCACGACAAAGCACGACTTCCGTGGCAAATGGGAGAACCTTGTCGCAGAGGGAAAGGCTGGTCTCGTGGAAGGCGGAGGCTATCTGATGCACGGCGTGTGGCGCGGATTTGAGAACTGTCGCATGCGCACCAACGAGGAACCAGAGTTCTGTCTCGTCTGCCGACAGGCACTGACCCGTCTCATTGATTTTTATACCACCGACGAAGCACGCTGATTCCCGCATGATTATCGAAGTCACTTCGTTGCAAGAACCGGGTCTTGAACTGTTCACTTCGCTTACGGAAGCTCAGCTTCGCAACCGTCTTGACCCCAATCGTGGCATCTTTATCGCGGAGAGTCCGAAGGTTATCGACGTGGCATTAAATGCCGGTTACGAAGCCGTTGCACTTCTTTGTGAGCGAAAGCATATAAACGGCGATGCAGCCGATATTATCAGGCGTTGCACTAACATTTCAATCTATACGGGAGACCGCCCGCTACTCTCCCAACTAACGGGCTATACACTGACCCGTGGCGTGCTCTGCGCCATGCGCCGAAAGGCATTGCCCTCGGTGGCAGAAGTCTGTCGCGATGCCCATCGCGTGGTGGTCATTGACGGGGTTGTGGATTCAACCAACATCGGAGCCATCTTCCGCTCCGCCGCTGCGCTCGGCATTGATGCCGTCTTGCTGACTCGAAATTCCTGTGATCCGCTCAACCGCCGTGCCGTCCGCGTGTCGATGGGCAGTGTGTTTCTTGTGCCGTGGACATGGCTAGACAGCCCTGACGACGGACAGTCCTCGCCCTTTTCCTTCCTCCGCGCACTCGGTTTCGAGACGGTAGCGATGGCACTTTCCGACAATTCCCTGCCTCTTGACGCCCCTTGTCTGAAATCAATTCCCCGTCTTGCCATCATTATGGGCACGGAGGGCGACGGTCTGCCGAAGGAAACCATCGCTGAATCAGACTACGTGGTGCGCATCCCGATGCAGCATTCCGTTGATTCTCTTAACGTGGCGGCAGCCGCTGCCGTAGCGTTCTGGGAATTAAGGAAATCCGAGTGAAATTTTCATCCATTTTGTTTGGAGGCTGCAAACGACTCGTTTGGAGCCTCCAAACGGGTTGAATTCAGCCTCCAAACGAACCGAATGGAGGCTCCAAACATTTGGCGGTTTCAGATATTATGTGTACCTTTGCGCTATCATATTGAAAATAAGGCTATGATGGAAGATGAGAAGGCAATGATGCCGAACAGCGAAATATTGGAGCAACTGAATGAAAGTCAGCGCGAGGCAGTGACCTATTGCGACGGGGCTTCATTAGTGATTGCGGGTGCAGGCTCAGGCAAGACGCGCGTATTGACCTACAAGATTGCGTGGCTTCTGAGTCAGGGCATGGCACCGTGGAATATCCTCGCACTGACATTCACCAACAAGGCTGCGCGTGAGATGAAAGAGCGCATCGCCCGATTGGTGGGCGAGGAGCGGGCAAGGTTTCTGAACATGGGCACGTTTCACTCGGTATTCATGCGCATCCTGCGGATGGAAGCGGGGGCAATCGGTTTCAGTCCTTCGTTCACCGTCTATGACCAGACCGACTCACGCTCGCTCGTGAAGGCGATAATCAAGGAAATGCAGCTTGACGACAAGGTGTATAAGCCCGCATCGGTGGCAGAGCGCATCTCGCTGGCGAAGAACAGGCTGCTGTTGCCACAGGCGTATGCTCTGAGCAAGTGGGCGGAAGATGACGCGCAGCAGAAGCGCCCGCAGGTGGCAGAGATATATAAAAGGTATGTCGAGCGCTGCCGCGTGTCGAATGTCATGGACTTTGATGACCTGCTTACCCACACATATTATCTATTTAAAGACCACGAGGAAATCCGTCGGAGGCACGCCGATGGCTTTCATTTCGTGCTTGTGGATGAGTATCAGGACACCAACTATGCGCAGCAGGAGATTGTGTTGCAACTGACGAAGGAGCGGCAGCACGTGTGCGTGGTGGGCGACGATGCGCAGAGCATCTACAGTTTCCGTGGGGCAAACATCGACAATATCCTGAACTTTCAACAGAACTACAACGGGGCGCGGCTCTTCAAACTGGAGCAGAACTACCGTTCCACGCAGCTCATTGTGCAGGCAGCTAACTCACTGATACGCAGGAACGAACGGCAGATTCCCAAGAATGTGTTCAGCCGCAACGAGCATGGAGAGCGGCTACTGCTGAAACCCGCCTATTCTGACAGGGAGGAAGCGGTCATCGTGGCGCAGGACATCAAGCGGATTAAGCGGCAAGACCACTGCCAATGGAGTGACTTTGCCATTCTCTACCGCACGAACTCACAGAGCCGCAGCTTTGAGGAACAGTTGCGCAGGGACGGAATTCCATACAGGATTTACGGTGGAATGAGCTTTTATCAGCGCAAGGAAATCAAGGATGTGATAGCCTATTTCCGTTTGGTGGCGAATCCCAATGACGAGGAAGCCTTCAAGCGTATCGTCAATTATCCCGCTCGCGGCATAGGCGACACGACGGTAAACAAGATTATCAGTGCGGCGCAGGCGTATGGCGTGAGCCTGTGGCAAGTCATCACGGAGCCGGTACTCTTCCCGATAGAGGTGAGTAAGGCAACGATGACGAAACTGCAAAACTTCCGCACGATGGTGGAAGGATGGGCGGAACGCTTGCAGAAAGAGGATGCCTACGTGCTGGGACACGACATCATTATGAACTCCGGCATCAGCCGTGACATCTATTCAAGTCGTGAACCCGAGGACATCGCGCGTCAGGAAAACCTTGAGGAATTCCTCGGTGGAATGCAGGATTTTGTGGAAAGTCGGCGGGAAGAGGGCATGGAAGAACAAGTATATCTCACAGACTTCCTTCAGGAGGTGGCGCTGCTGACCGACCTTGACAGTGATGAGGGTGACAAGAACGACAAGGTGGCACTGATGACGGTGCATTCTGCCAAGGGATTGGAGTTCCCGACGGTGTTTGTCGTGGGCTTGGAAGAAAACATCTTTCCATCGCCCATGTGTACGAATTCCATGCGCGAGTTAGAAGAAGAACGCCGCCTGCTCTATGTGGCGATAACCCGTGCCGAGAAGCATTGCATCCTGACCTGTGCGCAAAACCGATTCCGTTATGGGCGTATGGAGTATGACACCCCTTCGCGCTTCATACGCGATATTGACCCGGAACTGCTTGATGTGCGGGACGAACGTGATGGAATCGGGGATCTTGGACATGGAGGTTACGGGGGTGGCAGCAGTCGTATGCCTGGGAATGGCATGCAGAACCCGCGGCCCGTGGCTACTCAATTCCGTGCAGACCCTATGCCGAGAGCGGTTGCGCCGCGCAAACCAGAGTCGCCAGTAAGTCCCTTCTCAGAAAGTTTCAAGCGGCAGATAGATGCGGCGAGCGGTGGAAGTGCCACTCAGCATGCAAAAATAGTAAGTGGTCACTTTAAGCCCGTTCGCCATGCGGTGGCTCCGCACAAGGTGGCCCCAGATGCCGATCCGGCGGCACTCCATGAGGGAAGCGTGATTGAGCATCTGCGTTTCGGCATCGGAACGGTGATAAAGATAGAGGGGACGGGCGAGAATATGAAGGCAACCGTGGAGTTCCGCAACACGGGAACAAAGCAGTTGCTGATGAAATTCGCAAAGTTTAGGATTATTGGATAGTGCTTGTGTCAGGTAAATATCGTATGAAAGATTAGAGCGCCTCATCTTCGGGGCGCTCTATTGTTCTTTTCGTAGTCTTCGGTAAATGCTTTTTCTTGCGGAGCCACGCAGCCTTGCGCGCTTCATACGCTTCGTGATGTTTCTCTAAATATCCGTCTGCCATCACGTCATTTCTCCTTGAATTTCGCATAGACGACATTCAGTTCGATGGGGCTGTCGCTGCTTCCTCCCACCAAGCGCGTGCTTGACAAGCTAATCTGGTTGCTTATTCCCGTGACGGTTGAAGACCCCGTAGAGGTGGATGTGGTTCTAATATCGATAGGCACGAGCACCACTTTGTTCCAGTCGGGATGGTTCTGCACCCAGTTGGGGTCGCTCTTCAAACCTTCTTGCTTGTTGTGATACATCTGCGTAATGATGTTCCCTATATTATTAAAGGAGTAGGCATTCTGGGAAAGTGAGCTGACATATGAGGTGATGTAGTCGTACATCTTCTCTTCCTCAAAGAATGAATAGAGGCTGTCTTTCTGCACCATCAGCACCGTGGAAGGCGCAGAAAGCACATATTCATTGTTGGGCATCGTGCTGTTCATGCGCTGGAAACTGATGCTTGCCGATAGCAAGGAGTCGTTGGTATGGGCGGAAGTCACCTCGTCAATGGGGAGCGTCGCCTCGGTGAAAATACCTGCGGGAGACTTCAGATAGGTGCAAGAGGTGTCGTCAATCAGCCTTTGAAGTGCCTTTTTGTCGTTGGTCACCTTCGTAGCCTGCCTTACCTCCTCCGTGGAAGCACCTGCCACATAACCTACATAGGCGGTTGTATCTTCCTCAAAGTGATAGTAGAGGCGGAGCGTTGCACCGAGCATCTTGGTCATCAGCCCTAATCCGTCGGTTACTTCAAAATAAAAACCTGGGCAGACATTGTGGATGAAGTTATAGGAATTCTTGAAATGCTCGGGATGCTCGAAATACTGACGGAGCAGATAAGTACCGTAGTTGTTGTAGGTTTTACCCTCCTTGTCGGTATAAGCATCGTTCAGCCACACCTGGAGCATATCGTAATACTGTCCCTGCGTGTCCGTCTTAATGAGGTTGCGGATGCTGTCGTTGATGGTGAGATTGCGGATGGTGAACATCATGTTCTTCTGCAATCTGCCGTCCGCAATCAGTCCTTCCGCCTTGGGGTCATAGTTCGTATAGAGCTTTTGCGTCTCGTCCATAGGCGTGGAAAGCTCGGAAACCCTGATTTTCATGGCAGTAAGCGTGTCGCCGTAATAGGCGGAGCGGTCGAAATAGAGATATATTTCACAGGAATCCGCCGCCACATCACCCTCATACTGGCTGAGAATCTCATCCTTGGCGGGCAGGCTTTGGAAGAAAGACGACATCATATTGAACTGCGTCATGAATTCCGTCTTCACGTATCCGCCTGTCTCCGGATCCCTGACCCTGCCGAGATAGAAGTTGTGTCCGTGTGAAAAAACGGAATCCGCAAGTATGGAACGGGTCGTTACGTTGAAGCGACCGGTAGCCACTTGCAGCTTATCCGTCTCGTCTGTCAGCGAAGAACCAATGCCTGCCGTGTCTTCCGTGCAGGCTGAGAGAGTCGCAATGGCAATGAATGCGATTGGCAATAAAAATCTGAATTTCATTCGTATCCTGTCTTTTAATCTTCTTCAGCCTCCGTCTCTACTTCCGGGAAAAGGCTGTCGTATAGTGTTTCATATTCGTCGGCATAGTCTTTTTGGTAGCCGAGTATGGGAATATCTTTCTGCTTTGCATAGTTCATCAGCGTCGGGTTCGTGCTCTCATCGCCTTGCACGAAGGCATCGCTGTAGTCAATGGCCAGCTTTCCGAGTTCCTCAAAGTTGAAGTTGTCGGCATAACCTTCAAGCAATTCTGCCTTGGCTTCACGGAACTCCAGGCATTTCTTGAAGTTGGTGCCGAGATCCTTGTCAAGGCTCTTCTCAAAGAAGGAAGTCACCACCTTGACATTGGCAAATGAGGGTTCATCGTGGTAGGCAGTCTTGACATAGAACGGAACCACTCCGCTCATCCAACCTTGGCAATGTATCACGTCGGGTACCCAGCGCAGTTTCTTGACTGTTTCCAACACGCCACGGGCAAAGAAGATAGCTCTCTCACCGTTGTCAGGATAGTCTTCACCCCGCTCGTCCTTTTCCATCTGCCTTTTGCTGAAGTAGTCGTCGTTGTCTATGAAATAGACTTGCACCTTCGCTTGCTGGATGGAAGCGACCTTAATGATCAGCGGATGGTCTGTATCATTGATGATGAGGTTCATTCCCGAAAGGCGTATCACTTCGTGCAACTGCCCCCTGCGCTCATTGATGGTGCCCCACTTCGGCATGAAAGTGCGTATCTCGTGGTTGCGCTCCTGCATTGTCTGCGGCAGTTCCCTACCCATGAGCGACAGCTTCGTATCGGGTACGTAAGGAGAAATCTCTTGGTTGATGAAAAGTATCTTCTTTTTGGCCATCTTTGATGAATTTACCATGCAAAGATACAAAAAAATCACCATTCTGAGACTTCTGCGTCTGTGTTTTTAGCAAAAAGTTACAATTTTAGGGCATATTTTTTTCTTTTTAATATTTTTAAGGTGTAAAAATGCCCTTAAACGTACTTTTTGATGAGCGTGACGAAAGTCTCTCCATATTTCTTTTTTTTGAATTCACCGATGCCTGAGACGCTTCCAAATTGTTCTGTCGTCGTGGGTTTGATGGTGGCGAGCGAATGGAGCACTTTGTCACTGAAAATGATATAGGGCGGCAAATTAGCCTCGCTTGCCAGCGAAGTGCGGAGATTTCGGAGTGCCTCGAAGAGCTTTTTGTCTTCCGTGCCCGTTGTATCTGGAAGTCCGGGGATGGTGATTGTGGGAATCTGCAACCTGAGTTTTGGCTTTTTTCGCTCCGTTTCCTGCGTATCATGCTCGGGCATGCTCAGCATTGCCGTCTTTCTTCCGTAGAGCACTTCGTTGCCGATGTCCGTGATTTTAATCTTGTCACCGTCATCGTATGCTATTTCGATGAAGCCCATTTGCAGCATCTGCAAGAGATAATCCTGCCAGTCGTTGGTCGTCAAGTCTTTTCCTACACCGAAAGTCTTCAGCCTGTCATAGTCGTTTCGAGTGACGGCAGGTGAGCGCATGCCTTTTAGAATCTCGATGATGGTGGAGATGCGTATGCTTTCTTCCGTGCGCTTGACGGCACTCAGCGCCATCTGCACGTATCGTGTGCCATCAAAACGCTTGGGCGGATTCTCGCAGATGTCACAATTGTCGCAATCGTGATCCGTCTGCTCACTGAAGTAGTTGAGCAGGATTCTCCGCCTGCATACGCTTGCCTCCGCATATTCTTGCATTCGCTTGAGCTTGGCCATGTTGATGTCTTGCTGACCGCTCTCGCGTGCAAACCTGGTCAGTTGGATGATGTCTGCCAATGAGTAAAATAAAATGGTGTCCGCCGGAGCGCCATCTCTGCCTGCTCGTCCTATCTCCTGATAAAAACTTTCGATGCTTTTGGGCATGTTGTAGTGGATAATCCAGCGCACGTTGCTCTTATCGATTCCCATACCGAAAGCGATGGTGGCGCACACGACTAATAGGCGGTCGTTTTTGAATGCCTCTTGCGTTTGAACGCGCTCTTGCGTGCTGAGACCGGCATGATAGGGAGCGGCGTTAATGCCTTTCTTTCTGAGCGTTGCGGCCACTTTCTCCGTTGTGGAGCGGCTGAGGCAGTAGATGATGCCAGCCTCAAGTGGGCGCGCCTTGATGAAGTTGAGGATGAATTGCGTCTTTTCCGTCCCCTTGTAGCCACGTTTCACGGCGAGACTCAGGTTCGGGCGGTCGAAGCTTGAGATGAATTCCTGGGCGTTGCGGAGCTTTAGTTGGGTGAGTATGTCTTGTCGTGTTATTTTATCAGCGGTGGCGGTGAGTGCCATGATGGGCGTATCGGGGAATTTTTCGCGTAAGATTCCCAGTTGAGTGTATTCAGGACGAAAGTCGTGCCCCCATTGGCTGATGCAGTGGGCCTCGTCTATCGCGAAGAGCGAGATGCTGATGTGCTTCAGCAGATAGTCTATTTCAGCCAGTGCCCTCTCTGGTGAAATATAAAGCAATCTTATGCTTCCAGAAAGGCATCTTCTGCGAATAAGAAGGCTGGTTGTTGAGTCGTTGATGCTATTCAGCGCTTCCGCCTCGATGCCGTTGGCGCGAAGTGTCTCCACCTGGTCCTGCATCAGGCTGATTAAAGGGGAGATAACGACGGCGGTTCCCGTCATCACGAGGGCTGGAATCTGGTAGCAGATGCTCTTTCCGCCGCCGGTGGGCATCAAGACGAGCGCATCGCTTCCCGCGATAACGTGGCGTATGATTGCCTCCTGATTCTGTCGGAAAGAATCATAGCCAAAATAATGCCGTAACGCATTTAATATATCCATGACGACGAAATTTTCTACAAAGTTACAATTTTTTTCGTTTTTATTGTTGTTTTTAAATAATTTATTTGTAAATTTGCAACTGAATTCAATAATTATACAGAAAATGGCAAAGTACAACATCACCGTCAAGAAGGAAAAAGAAGCTGCGTACCGAAGTTTGGTAAGTCCTCAGATGATGGATGAGATGCAGGAAAAGATTCTCTCCATCATTGTAATGCAGAAGAAGTACAGGGACAAAACCTACTCCGCCAAGAAGCTTGCGGAGGACTTAAACACCAACACACGGTACATCTCTGCCGTCGTCAATGTGCGCTTCCACATGAACTACACTTCGTTCGTGAACAAGTACCGCATTGAAGAGGCAATGAGCATTCTCGTGGACAAGCGCTATCAGGATCTACGCATGGAAGAGGTGAGCGATATGGTGGGCTTTGCCAACCGGCAGTCTTTCTACGCATCTTTCTACCGCATGATGGGCATCACTCCGCGTGAGTATCGCCTGCAGCACCTGCAGCAGCATCCCGCGATGAAAGCGAAAAAAGTTACGCGCAAGGATAAGGACAAGGATTAAGAGAGAGGGCACACTCGTGGACTTTTGCTATCAGGATGAACGGTTCGCTGACATACAAATGCTCAGGTATCGCCTGAATGGATTCGATAACCTGAGCTTGCAGCAAAAGACTTTAGTTTACTATCTTTCACAAGCCACGCTCTACGGGCGCGACATTACCTTTGATCAGTTCGGCAAGCATAATCTCCGCATCCGCAAGATGCTGGAGGTGGTGTATGCGGATTCATCTGTGCCTCACGACACGGATGGTTTTCGCGCTTTGGAGACTTATCTGAAGCGTGTCTGGTTTTCAAGCGGCATTCATCATCACTATGGGTGTGAGAAGTTTAAGCCCGGTTTTTCCGCCGATTATCTCCGCCATGCCCTTACGTTGGTTGATGCCCGCAACTTGCCTTTGAGTGAGGGGGAAACCGTCAGCGACTTGTGCGATGCGCTGTTTCCTGTCATTTTCGATGAGCATGTCATGCCCAAGCGCGTCAATAAGGCGGATGGAGAGGATTTGTTGCTGACTTCCGCCTGCAATTTCTATGAGAATGTGACGCAAGCGGAGGCTGAGGCTTTCTATGAGCGGATGAAGGATGCCGATAAGGATTGCGATACGCCGCCATCTTATGGCTTGAATTCCACGCTTGTCAAAGATGAGAGCGGGCAAATTCAAGAGCACGTTTGGTCAGCCAATGGGAAATATGCGGAAGCCATCAGGCAGATTGTCTATTGGTTGGAGAAGGCTGCTGATGTTGCGGAAAGTGAACAGCAGAAGAAAGTGATTCTTTTGTTGATAAAGTATTATAACACAGGAGATTTAAAGGTTTTCAATGAATATTGCATTGAATGGTTGAGGGAAAATAACGCCTCCATTGACTTTATCAACGGTTTCATCGAGGTTTATGGCGATCCTCTTGGGTTGAAAGGCTCGTGGGAAGGGTTGGTGGAATATATCGATGAAAAGGCTACGGAGCGCATGAGAACCATCAGCCGTAATGCTCAGTGGTTTGAAGATCATTCTCCCATTGACCCTCGCTTTCGTAAGCCCGTGGTGAAGGGAGTCTCCGCCAATGTTATTTGTGCTGCTATGCTTGGTGGGGATGAGTATCCATCCACGGCGATTGGCATCAATCTCCCGAATGCAGACTGGATTCGTGCGCAGTATGGTTCGAAGAGTATCACGATTTCTAACATCACCGATGCATATAACAAGGCGGCGAAAGGGAGTGGTTTCAAGGCAGAGTTTGTGATTGATGATGCTACTTTACAACTGATTGAAAAATACGGGGATGTTTGCGATGATTTGCATACCGACCTCCATGAGTGCCTTGGCCATGGAAGCGGTCAGTTGCTTCCGGGTGTGGATCCCGATGCCTTGAAAGCGTATGGAAGTACGATAGAGGAGGCGAGGGCAGACCTCTTTGGGTTATATTATATTGCAGACGAGAAATTGGTAGAGTTGGGTTTGGTGCCTGATGGCGAGGCATACAAGTCGCAATACTACACATACATGATGAACGGACTCATGACGCAACTGATTCGCATCACGCCGGGCAACCAGATAGAGGAGGCTCACATGCGCAATCGTGCGCTGATAGCCCATTGGTGTCTCGAGAATGGAAATGCCTTGAAACTTGTAAAGCGCAACGGGAAGACCTTCTTGGAAGTTGTTGATTACATGGAACTTCGTGCTTTGATTGCCCGTCTGCTTGCGGAAGTGCAACGCATTAAGAGTGAAGGCGATTTTGAAGCCGCCCGTTTGTTGGTGGAGCGCTATGGTGTCAAAGTCGATGAGGCGTTGCATACTGAAGTGCTTGCCCGTTATCAGAAGCTGAATCTTGCTCCTTATAAAGGTTTTATCAACCCTCAAATACTCCCTGTCTATGATGAGAAAGGGGATATTTGTGACATTCAGGTGAGTTATAGTGAGGGCTATGCCCAGCAGATGTTTCGTTATAGTTCGGAATATGGTACACTTATTTAGTTTGATGACAGGTAATGGACAATATTCGGAATGTCAGTGAGCAGGTGAAGGAAATCAAGCAATCATTCCGCTTGATGATGGATGGGGCAGTTGCCAAGTCTATGCGAGACAAGGGAATCGACGGCCAACTGAATTGGGGAGCCACATTGCCGCGACTGAAAGAGAAAGCGGATGAAATCGGAAAGGACTACGATCTTGCTATTGCCCTCTGGAAAGAAAATGTGCGCGAATGCAAGATTCTTGCCACGATGGTGATGCCTGCCGATGAGATTTTGCCGGAGGTGACAGACATTTGGATGGAGCAGACACCAAATCAGGAAATTGCGGAACAGGCAGCATTCAATCTATACAGATATCTTCCGTATGCCCCGGAGAAGGCATACGCTTGGATAGCCTCTGATAAGGAACTCTATCAGCTCTGCGGTTTCCATATCTTGAGCCGTCTTTTCATGAACGGGCAAGAGCCTAATGAGCGAGGAATCAATGAGTTTGTCGATCAGGCGCTTGCTGCGCTTCAGGGGGAAAGTATCGCTGTCAAAAAGGCTGCTGCCGCAGCTTTTCAGCGCTTTGTGGAACTTGGTATCGTGTATCGCCGATTGGCAAAAAGTGCATTGAAAAGCATCAATTTAGATTTTTTATAAATAATATGCGCATCATTTGGCTGAAAAGTTGTACTTTTGTGCGGTTTTATTAAGATTTCGGACGAAAGTAGATTGATGGGCACAGCAAGTAAAGACCGTGTTTTTGCTTCCGTGGAGCGGATTCTGGATAATTATCTTGAGATGAATAATCACCGCAAGACTCCAGAGCGCTACACGATTCTCAAGGCAGTTTATAGTTTCGGCGGACATTTCACACTTGAAGAACTGGGTGGAAAGTTAGCTACGGATTATAGTTTCACCGTCAGCCGTGCCACCCTTTACAATACCCTGAACTTATTGATGGAGCTGCGTCTCGTTACCCGTCATCGCTTTCAGGGCACGACCAAATACGAGGCGTGTTATGCAAACAGCAACCATTGCCATCAGATATGCACCATCTGCGGCAAGGAAACGGAGATTAAGGCTCAACTACTCGTCAATGCGGTGGATAATATGAAGTTCAACCGCTTTCGGAAAGACGGCTTCACACTCTACGTATATGGTGTGTGCAGCACTTGCCAGCGGAAGCTGACTCGGGAGAATAAACAGAAAAAATCAAAAACTGAATAAACGATTATGAACAAAGGTAAAGTAGATGTCCTGCTTGGATTGCAGTGGGGTGACGAAGGTAAAGGCAAGGTTGTCGATGTATTGACACCTAATTATGATGTGGTTGCCCGTTTTCAGGGTGGTCCTAATGCCGGCCATACGTTGGAGTTCGAGGGGCAGAAGTATGTGCTTCGCTCGATTCCATCGGGAATTTTCCAGGGCGGCAAGGTGAATATCATTGGTAATGGCGTAGTGCTTGCGCCCGACCTTTTTATGGAAGAGGCAAAGGCTTTGGAGGTCAGTGGGCATGATTTGCACACGCGTCTGCACATTTCTAAGAAAGCCCACCTGATTATGCCGACCCATCGGGTGCTTGATGCCGCCTATGAAGCGCAGAAGGGAAAGAACAAAGTCGGGACTACCGGTAAGGGAATTGGCCCTACATATACAGATAAGGTGAGCCGCAACGGATTGCGTGTCGGTGATATTCTTGAGAACTTCCCAAAGAAATATGCCCAGGCAAAAGCCCGTCACGAGGCGATTTTAAAGTCGCTCAATTTTGAGTACGACATCACGGAAGTAGAGAAGAAATGGCTTGAGGGAATTGAATATCTCCGCCAATTCCCCATCGTGGATTCCGAACACGAGATTAATAATATCCTCCGCGAAGGCAAGAGTGTGCTTTGCGAGGGTGCGCAGGGCACGATGTTGGATGTGGATTTCGGAAGCTATCCGTTTGTTACCTCGTCGAATACGATTTGTGCCGGGGCTTGCACGGGTCTCGGTATTGGCCCAAATAAGATAGGTGATGTGTTTGGTATCATGAAAGCCTATTGCACACGCGTAGGCGCAGGACCTTTCCCCACGGAGCTTTTCGATGAGACTGGTAAGCGAATCCGCGACCTCGGGCATGAGTATGGAGCGGTTACCGGGCGTGAGCGCCGCTGTGGTTGGATAGACCTTGTGGCTCTGAAGTATTCGATTATGGTCAATGGTGTCACCCAACTCATCATGATGAAGAGCGACGTGTTAGACCAATTCGACACCATCAAGGCTTGCGTGGCATATAAGCAGAACGGGGTGGAGATAGATTATTTCCCTTATAACATCGAGGATGGCATTGAACCAGTCTATCGTGAGTTGCCCGGTTGGAAGACAGATATGACGAAATTCACCTCCGAAGAGCAGTTCCCGAAGGAATTCTCCGATTATGTTGCATTCTTGGAGAAAGAGCTTGAGACACCTATTAAGATTATATCAATCGGTCCCGACCGCGACCAGACAATCGTTAGAAAGTGATGGCAAACAAACCAAGCATTCCCAAAGGTACGCGCGATTTCTCTCCAGTGGAGATGGCAAAGCGCAACTATATCTTCGATACCATCAAGCAGGTGTATCAGCTCTACGGCTTTCAGCAGATAGAGACACCCGCCATGGAAACGCTCCAGACACTGATGGGCAAGTACGGCGAGGAAGGCGACAAACTGCTTTTCAAGGTGTTGAACTCCGGCGACTTCCTTTCCAAGGTCAGCGATGAGGAACTTCAGGAGCGCAATGCCCTGTATTTGGCTGCCCGTCTCTGCGAGAAAGGACTGCGCTATGACCTTACCGTTCCTTTTGCCCGCTATGTCGTGATGCACCGCGAGGAGCTTCAGTTGCCTTTCAAACGCTATCAGGTGCAACCCGTATGGCGCGCCGACCGACCGCAGAAAGGGCGCTATCGTGAGTTCTATCAGTTTGATGGCGATGTGGTTGGCTCTGATTCCCTGCTCAATGAGGTGGAGCTGATGCAGATTGTTGATACCGTGTTCACCCGCTTTGGTGTCCGCGTGCAGATTAAGATAAACAACCGTAAGATTCTCACGGGTATTGCGGAGGTTATCGGTGCAGCCGACAAAATCGTCGATATCACCGTGGCTATCGATAAGCTCGATAAGATTGGCTTGGAGAATGTCAATGCAGAACTTCGTGGAAATGGTCTCTCGGAGGAGCAGATAGAGAAGCTTCAGCCGATTATTTCCCTTGAAGGAACCAATGAGGAAAAGCTCAATGTGATTGCCGATGTGCTTGCTTCGAGCGAGACGGGACTTAAAGGCGTGGAGGAAACACGCTTTATTCTCAAGACACTTGCAACGCTCGGGCTGAAGAATGAGATTCAGTTCGACCTGACACTCGCCCGGGGACTGAACTATTACACAGGTGCAATCTTTGAAGTGAAGGCACTTGATGTGCAGATAGGCTCTATCACGGGCGGTGGCCGCTACGATAACCTGACGGGTATCTTCGGTATGCCCGGCATCTCGGGTGTAGGTATCTCCTTCGGTGTTGATCGCATCTTCGATGTGCTTAACGCACTTGACTGCTATCCGCAAGATGCGGTGAACACGACACAGTTGCTCTTCATCAATTTCGGCGAACAGGAAACCGCCTATTGTCTGCCTATCGTAGGCAAGGCGCGTGCGGCGGGTATCCGCACGGAAATCTTCCCGGACGCCGTGAAAATGAAGAAGCAGATGTCGTATGCCAACGCGAAACAGATTCCCTTTGTCGCTTTGGCGGGAGAGAATGAAATGGCGGAAGGCAAGCTGACACTCAAGAATATGGAAACGGGCGAGCAGTGTCTCGTCACGCCCGACGAACTAATAAAAACTATCTTATGAGACAAATCAAGTTTTTGGCGACTTTCGCCCTGTTGCTTGTCCTGCTGACGGCAGCCACCAAGGACAAGACTACCACCATCTTTATGATTGGTGATTCGACGATGGCCAACAAGGACATCACCGAAGGCAAGCAGGAACGCGGGTGGGGAATGGCGCTCCAGTGTTATTTTGACGATAACATCGTCATCGACAATCACGCTGTAAACGGCCGCTCTTCCTTGAGCTTCATCAACGAGGGACGCTGGGATGCGGTGCTCCAGAAGATGCGCCCTGGCGACTATGTGATTATCCAGTTCGGGCATAATGACGAGAAAAAGCCCGCTGACCGCCACACGGATCCAGGCTCTACCTTTGACTATAATCTGGCAAAGTTCGTGCGTGAGACTCGTGAGCGGGGCGGTATTCCCGTGCTGATGAACGCCGTAGTGCGCCGAAACTTCCAGAAAGTAGCCCCGCAGAACGAGGATGACGAGGCGCTTCGCAACACAACCTACCAGCCATCAGCTGCCGAAGAGATTGACTCGCTTGTGGATACGCATGGTCTTTACATTGTTGCCCCGCGCGATGTCGCTGAACGCATGAACGTTCACTTTGTCGATGCCAACAGGATTACCCACAATCTGGAGCAGGGGCTGGGCGTAGAGGAGTCGAAGAAACTCCACATGTGGTTCTTGCCCGGCGAGGAACCGAGTGTTCCGCAGGGTCGGCAGGACAACACACACTATCGGGTACATGGTGCGCAAGTCGTGGCTCACTTGTTGGCAGACGCGCTTTGCGAGGAGATTCCTTTGCTCGCGAAGTATCGCACGGATGCTGACATCACCGTTGATGAGAAAGGGCGCGGCGACTATCTGGACCTCACGTCTGCCCTTGCCTCGGTAGAACCTAATAAAGAGGTGACCATTCAGCTGCTCGGCGGTGAGTGGGAACGCCCGCAACTCCCGAAGAAAAGCAAGGTTCATTTCGTGCTTCGGCAGGGTGCTCGATGGAAATAAGCTGGTTGAAAGCACGTTGAAAAGATGCCCGAGCAGGGCTCGTTTAGACGATGTATAAATTGAAAATAAATCTCCGCAAAAGTTTGCGGAGATTTATTTTTCTTCGTACATTTGCACGATGAAACTTATTAATCACTAAAAAACAATACGATTATGACGAAAAAGTTTATTTGCTCCGTTTGTGGATATGTTCACGAAGGAGATGCTGCTCCCGAGAAGTGCCCCCTTTGTAAGGCTCCCGCCTCTAAGTTTACCGAGATGGAAGAGACCGATGAAGTGAAGTTTGTAACTGAGCACAAGATTGGTGACGGTAAGCCCGAGGGTGTCAGCGAGGAGATGATTAACGACCTGCGCGCCCATTTCAACGGCGAGTGTGGTGAGGTTGGTATGTATCTGGCTATGTCTCGTCAGGCTGACCGCGAGGGGTATCCCGAGATTGCCGAGGCTTTCAAGCGCTATGCACTTGAGGAGGCTGACCACGCAAGCCGTTTCGCAGAGCTGCTCGGTGAGTGCGTATGGGACACCAAGACCAACCTGGAGAAGCGCGTGGCTGCTGAGGCTGGCGCTTGCGAGGACAAGCTCCGCATCGCTACGAATGCCAAGGCTGCAGGCTTTGATGCTATCCACGACACCGTTCACGAGATGGCTAAGGATGAGGCTCGCCACGGTTCAGGCTTCGCTGGTCTGCTGAAGAGATACTTTGGTAAGTAAGCAATATAATATTTTAAAGGAAAATCCGTTTTATCTATATGATGAAACGGATTTTTTATTTCCTCACGATATGCCTCTGCATCGCCTGTCAGGACGATGATACTTTTTCCACAAGTACGGGATTGCGGTTGAATTTTTCGGTAGATACGCTTCGGATGGACACGGTATTCACCCGCACGCCATCCTCCACTTACACGTTTTGGGTGTATAATCGCAACGACAAGGGCGTGCGACTGTCGAGCGTCAGACTCGCTCGGGGCAACCAAAGCGGTTTTCGTGTGAATGTCGATGGGGCATATCTCGACAATTCCAACGGCTCGCAGGTGAGCGACCTTGAGCTGCGGGGCAAGGATAGCTTGTTGGTTTTCCTTGAACTGACAGCCCCCGAAACCTATCGCCCCGAACCTGTAATGGTGGAAGACGACCTTGTTTTCCAGTTGGAGAGTGGCACGGAGCAGCGGATGCGCCTGCGGGCGTGGGCATGGGATGCCGTGAAACTCCACTCGCCCGTATTCTCCCAAGATTCGGTTTTCACGTCTGATTTGCCGGTCATCGTGTTCGGTGACATGGAGATTGCGGAGGGCGCAACGCTCACTATCCGCAACACAACGCTCTATTTTCACGATGGGGCGGGCATGGAAGTGTATGGCAAACTGCGCACGGAAGACTGCACGATGCGGGGCGACCGCCTTGATCGTATGTTCTCTTACCTTCCCTACGACCGTGTGAGCGGGCAATGGAAGGGCATTCATTTTCATGAATCTTCCACGGGCAACGAGCTGATACGCACGGAAATACGCAATCCATTATCGGGTATTGTCTGCGATTCCGCCGCCCTTGATGATGGCTATCGGCTGAAAATGCAGGAGTGTATCGTCCATAATTGTCAGGGAGCGGGCTTGAAAGCGACTAACAGCCGTATCAGTCTGACGGGCTGCCAACTTACGAATACGCTTGGAAACTGTTTGGAACTTGTCGGTGGAATCGCGGAAATCAGCTACTGCACGTTGGCTCAGTTCTATCCTTTCTCCGCCGACCGAGGCGCGGCACTTTGGTTCTCGGGCATTGACCGTCTGCTTTGTGAGGGTTCTATCCTGACGGGCTACGCCGACGATGTGCTGATGGGCGAGCTGCAAGAGGAGCGCGCCAACGACTATCTGTTCCGTAATTGCCTGTTGCGGACACCCAATCCCGACGATGAAGCCCATTTCATCGACATTATTTGGGAAACCCCGAAAGATTCCATTCAGGGCAAGCAGCAGTTTCGTGTGATTGACGAGGATAACCTATACTATGACTTCCGCCTTGACTCGCTCTCCACAGCCACGGGCTTGGGCTGTTATCGTTAGAATTCCGAGAAGGTGAGCGGCATCAGTTTTCTGATTCCATCGACGATATAGACGCATTTCCTGCCGTAGAGAAGGATGCGGATGGGATGCTTCGCGCGCGTCTCTGCCTCGATGATTACCTGTCGGCAAGCGCCGCACGGACTGATAGGCTCATACTGCAACTCCCCGTCAGTGCCGCGGGCGGCGACGGCAAGCGTCGTAATAGGCACGTCGGGATATTGCGCCCCGGCAGCGAAGATGGCGGTGCGCTCGGCGCAAATCCCCGATGGATACGCCACGTTTTCCTGATTGCACCCGATGATTTCCACGCCGTTTTCCAACCTGACGGCAGCGCCCACGCAGAACTTTGAGTAGGGCGCATAGCTGCGCTCGGTGGCTTCAATCGCCAGTTCCATAAGGTGCTGCTCGTCGGGAGTCAGCTCTTGCATCTGGCATACCTTAATGACGGATTTCAGTTCAAGCTCTTCCATAAATGTGATATTTTGGCACAAATGTACGAATTTTCCGATAGAAATCGTTACTTTTGCACGGAGAATTAGACAAGTATGAGAAAGTTTTTCGTCACCATAGCCTTTTTCCTTTCTGTCGCAGCCTGTGCGCAGGTGCGGTGGAATCAGACTTATCAGCAGTATATCGACCAGTATAAGGACATCGCCATCGAGCAGATGCATCGGTGGAAGATACCCGCTTCCATCACGTTGGCGCAAGGGCTGTTCGAGAGTGGAGCGGGGCAGAGCGAGCTTGCCCGCAAAGGAAACAATCACTTCGGCATCAAGTGTCACGGATGGACGGGTAGGAAAGTGTATCACGATGACGATGCGCGCAACGAGTGTTTCCGTGCCTATCCCACGGCATACGAGTCATTTGAGGATCATTCGCGCTTTCTTTCTACCGGCCAGCGATACCGCTCGCTGTTCAGTCTGAAGCAGACCGACTACAAGGGATGGGCGCGGGGACTGAAGGCTGCGGGCTACGCCACGAATCCGCAGTACGCCGACAAGCTGATAGAGATTATCCAACTCTACAAGCTCTACAACTACGACACGGCGAAGAGCTACGACAAGTTCATGACGGAGCGCGCGAAGGATCAGCGGCAAGGCGGTGCTGCGCTGCATCCGATCACGATGTATAACAAGAACTATTACCTTGTGGCGCGCCGGGGTGACACGTTCAAGTCGATTGCCGCCGAGGTGGGTATCAGTTACCGCAAACTTGCCAACTACAACGAGATAGACAAGAATCATCAGTTTACTGAGGGCGAAATCGTCTGGCTGAAGAAGAAGCAGACGAAGGCTCCAAAGGAATATAAGGGTTACAGATACCGCGTGCGCAGCGGAGAGTCGATGTATTCCATCGCGCAGAAATATGGCATCCGCCTGAAGAACCTCTACAAGATGAACAACATGAGTCCGTATGACGACCTGAAGGTAGGAGACGTACTTCGGCTGAGATAACTCTCAGCCGAAGATACAGAGCGGAATACGGGAATCGAACCCGCCTCCCAGGCTTGGGAAGCCCGTGCACTACCGATGTG
>JAFLSG010000015.1 GCA_022511065.1 Prevotella sp. | reverse complement strand
ACGTACCACCACCGAGGTCGAACACGGCAATCTTCATATCCTTGTTGGCCTTGTCGATACCATAAGCCAAGGCTGCAGCCGTCGGCTCATTGACGATACGCTTCACCTCAAGACCTGCAATCTGGCCAGCCTCCTTCGTAGCCTGACGCTGCGAGTCGGAGAAGTAGGCGGGTACAGTGATGACTGCCTCCGTTACCTCCTGACCGAGATAGTCCTCGGCAGTCTTTTTCATTTTCTGAAGCACCATTGCAGAAATCTCCTGCGGCGTATATTTACGGCCGTTGATATCTACGCGGGGATAGCCGCCTTCGTTCACTACTGAGTAAGAAACGCGGCCAATCTCCTTCTCGGTCTGCTGCCAGTTCTCACCCATGAAACGCTTAATAGAATAAACGGTGTTGCGCGGGTTTGTGATGGCCTGACGCTTGGCAGGGTCGCCCACCTTACGCTCGCCGTTATCCACGAAGCCTACCACTGAGGGGGTAGTGCGCTTACCTTCGCTGTTAGCGATTACTACAGGCTCGTTGCCCTCGAATACGGCAACGCAGCTGTTGGTTGTTCCTAAGTCAATTCCAATAATCTTTCCCATAATCTTATATTTTTATTTATTTGTTAATTCAAATTTCACAGAACGGATTGCAAAGCATGTGCCAAGATGACTTTTGAGGAGAAAAATTCTTTTTGTCGCGTCATTTTGGCATAATTATTTTGTTATGTCTTGGATTTTCTTTATCTTTGCAGTCGGAATTCTAAAAAATTAAAACTATCGATAGTGATGAGAAGAACCATTTTTACCGCCTTTATGGCTTTTGTCTTTTTGGCAGCCTCCGCCCAGGAAGCGAGCGAGTATATCGTGAAGACGCGCGGGGCGAAGAAGAAAGCCCTGACGGAACAATTTGCCGAGGGTGACGCTGCGGGTGCAGCCGCCGAGGAAGAGGAGTCCGCAAAGGATTTCATCAGTGCGAATTTCAAGTTCTACAGTCTGTGCGACTGGCAGGAAGGCATGCGCTTCATGGTGCTGCCCGAGAAGTATGACCTGGTGGTGAAGACTTTCACGGATGCTTCCACGGGAAAGGAAGTGAGCAGTATGCCGCTGAAGTATAAGATTATGGTATATCAAGGTCATGACGAGGGTGCCGACGGTCATGCCCGCGTGCATTTCAATTGCCCTGAGAATGGACGGAGCTATTACTATGAGATACCGAATGGCACATTCGATGATTACTGCTATGCCAAGACGGGCGTGCCGACGCTTGCCTATCTCGGTGATGTGGATATTGCGCGTGAGAAGCTGATGGGCAAGACCATGTACACGAAGACGCAGCATTTCCGCGTTGATACCGACTATGACAGTGATGGCTTCCAGGAAGTGATTGTGGATAAGAACAAGGAAGTGAAGGTTGTTGCCGTAGGTGTGGGCACGCGTAGCTTCCCCGTCAAGATTATCGTGGAAGACCAAGACGGCAACGAGTTCTTCCAGAATGTTGCCATCTCCAAGACCAACAGCGGTATGCGCGACGAGGAGTTTATTATGGACAATACCAAGTTCCTCTTTGGCGGTTCGTTTGAGTTGGTGGATGACATTATGGCAGTCAATGCCTATAACTATAAGACCATTATTGGCAGAACCGTCCACACGAAGATTAAGACAACGATGCTGAATGAGACCACCAAACAGCAGCAGGGTATTCCTCGCTTGGCAGAATATACGGTGGAGGAGTTTACGCCCCACAAGGCTGACCATCTCTATACGGTGAAGCTGAAGAACACCACGCTTGGCACTTATTTCTATAAGGATATTGCTTTTGACGGTAAGCATGGCGATGACGAGAGTAACCAGTTTGGTTATATCTTTGCGCCTGGTCCTGGTAAAGAGATTCAGACCACGGAGGAGAGCCGCAAGCTAATTCGTGCCGGTCAGATTAATCCAGGCTTCTCAGAAGATGAGGTGATGTTAGCAGTCGGTGAGCCTACGAGCGTAGTGAATGGTCCTCAAGGTATTCACACGTGGACTTACAATCAGGGTGGCGGTAAGCAGCTTATCGTGGATTTCGATGGTACGAACACGGTGACGGATGTAAAAGTCAAGACCCCTGCCGCAAAGAAAACAACCAATGCTCGTCGCCGCACCACTTCTTCGTCAGGTGCAAGGCGTTCATCTTCGCAGAGCTGGCAGAGCCGTAAGGGTACTCCGCTCTAAGAAGTGAATAATCTTTGACGGCTAACAAAGTTCGTTAGAGATTAAGAAAGATATTAAGTAAAAAGGGAAGGATTTTCGTCCTTCCCTTTTTTACTTTGCTTCATTGCCTCTGGGATTGCTTTCCTTCAATCAGTCCCGCAGTCGATTAGCCTTATTTCGCCTTCTCGTTGATGGCTTCCATAATCTTTGCTTCCAACTCCTCGCACAATTCCGGGTTGTCTTTCAGCAACTGCTTCGTGGCGTCGCGACCCTGTGCCAATTTGGAATCTCCGTATGAGAACCATGAACCACTCTTCTTGATGATTTCATACTCAACGCCCAGATCCACAATCTCGCCGATTCTTGAGATACCCTCGCCGAAGGTAATCTCAAACTCCGTCTTGCGGAAAGGAGGAGCCACCTTGTTCTTCACAATCTTCACGCGCACGGAGTTGCCGACAGGCTGATCGCCGTCTTTCAACGTGCTTACCTTGCGGATATCCAAGCGCACGGAAGCATAGAATTTCAGCGCATTTCCACCCGTAGTTGTCTCTGGATTTCCGAACATCACGCCAATCTTCTCGCGCAACTGGTTGATGAAAATACAAGTGGTGTTGGTCTTGGAGATGGTGGAGGTCAGTTTTCTGAGTGCCTGGCTCATCAGGCGTGCCTGCAAACCTACAACGTTGTCGCCCATGTCGCCCTCAATCTCTTTCTTGGGGGTCAGGGCAGCCACGGAGTCAATGACAATGATGTCAATGGCACTTGAACGGATAAGCTGGTCAGCAATCTCCAGAGCCTGCTCACCATTGTCGGGCTGCGAAATCAGCAGATTATCCACATCCACGCCCAACTTGGCGGCATAGAACCTGTCGAAAGCGTGTTCCGCATCAATGAAGGCAGCAATGCCGCCAGCCTTCTGTGCCTCTGCAATCGCATGGATGGCGAGGGTGGTCTTACCCGAAGATTCCGGGCCGTAGATCTCAATGATGCGCCCGCGGGGATAGCCTCCCACACCGAGTGCTGCATTCAGTCCAATCGAACCAGTGGGGATTACCTCCACGTTCTCTATCTTGTCCTCGCCAAGTTTCATGATGGAACCCTTGCCGAAGTCCTTTTCAATCTTTGCCATTGCAGCCTGCAATGCCTTCTGCTTGCTTTCCTGAAGGCTCATTGGCTCTTCTTTCTCTTTTGCCATAGTCTTATAATTTTAAAGTTAAACAATTGTCAAAGTTCCAAATCACCGTCGAACTCCTCTTGCCACGGAAGTCCCTGCTTGTTGAGCTGTTCCATGAATGGGTCTGGATTGAAGTCCTCCACATTCCATACGCCCGGCTTCTTCCAGATTCCCTTGAGGAACATCATCGCACCAATCATCGCCGGCACACCGGTGGTGTAGCTGACAGCCTGCATGCCTGTCTCCTCGTAAGCCGCCTGATGCTTGCAGTTGTTATATACATAATAGGTGCGCTCCTTGCCGTCTTTCACGCCCTTGATGCGGCAGCCGATGGAGGTCTCGCCGTCGTAGTTCTCGCCGAGGTCTTGCGGATTGGGCAGCACGGCCTTCAAGAACTGCAAGGGAACAATCTTCACTTTCTCCACCTTGCCGGAACCATCTGCCAACGGTGCTTCATAGACAATTTCGTCGATGCGGCTCATGCCGATGTTCTGAATCACATCAAGATAAGTGAGATACTGCTGACCGAAGGTCATCCAGAAACGGGCGAGTTTGATGGTCGGATAGTTCTTCACCAGACTCTCAAGTTCCTCGTGGTGCATCAGGTAACTCTCGCGAGGCCCGATGTTGGGGTAGGTAAGTGCCTTGTGGACTTCCAATGGTTCAGTCTCTAACCACTCGCCGTCCTTATAGTAAAGACCTTTCTGCGTAATCTCACGGATATTGATTTCCGGGTTGAAGTTGGTGGCGAATGCCTTATGGTGGTTGCCGGCGTTGCAATCCACGATGTCCAACTGATGGATTTCATCGAAATGATGCTTGGCGGCGTATGCCGTGAAGATGCCAGACACGCCAGGGTCGAAACCGCAACCGAGAATGGCTGTCAGTCCTGCCTGCTCAAAGCGGTCTTTGTAGGCCCACTGCCATGAGTATTCAAAGTGTGCCTCGTCCTTCGGCTCATAGTTGGCGGTGTCGAGATAGTTCACGCCGCATGCCAGACAAGCGTCCATGATGGTCAGATCCTGATAGGGCAGGGCGAGGTTGATGACCAGCTCAGGCTGATAGTCGTTGAAGAGAGCCTTCAACTGCTCCACATCGTCAGCATCCACCTGTGCGGTCTTGATGTCCATCTTATATCCTGCCTTGTGAATGTCCTCCACGATTTTGTCGCATTTTTCCTTGCGGCGGCTGGCAATCATGAAGTCGGTAAACACGTCTGCGTTCTGTGCAATCTTGAACGCGGCTACTGTCGCAACGCCTCCGGCGCCAATCATTAATACTTTTGCCATTTCTATTTCCTTATTTTATGATTTCATGATGATGTGTTCAGTCCGTGTGAATCTCGTCCCCGCGTATGCCCAATGCAGCCATCAGCGAGTAGCCGAGTATTTCCTGTCGGAAGTTTCCGCCCGGCATGGGCTGCATGGCGAACACGGTGATGCGCTTCCCTTCGTCGTCGGTCTCGTTGAGCGCTTCGCGCACCTTATTATATATATGCCCGTTTTCCGCATCGGGTATCACCATCAGCCGCTTCACCTCCTTTTGGGCGGCGATGAGCCGCAGCGCATCGATGAAGAAGTCTTCGCCGTCGGCGATGCTTTCTATCGGATAGGCGTTGATGATGAACTCACCCAGATGGTCTTGGAAAGCCTTGCCGTTCAGGTCGTCGGCATAGTTGCCGGGCGTGAAGTTCTCAAGAGCACTCTTGTCCTTGCGATGTATCAGCACCACGGAGATTTCGTTCTGCCCCTCCCGGATGCCGCCGTCAAGCGCGATGCAGTCTGCCCAGCGGGCAAAGTCTGCCTGCGGAATGCGTCGGCCAATCATCCGCTCAAAGTTTACGATGAGGTTGAATGCAACCTTGTCTATATAGTCTGCATCGGCCAATATTACGTTCTCGCTCCACTTGATTTCGGGCAGGTTGTCATTCATACTTGTCTGCAAAGATACTGTAAATCGCAGACACTACAAAATAAATTCGTGTTTTTTTGTTCCCCAACGGGAAATTGACATAAATCAATTAATAAATCATAAATTCGGGCAGAAAAATCAAATATTCGGGTGTGCGTGTCAGAAAATTATCCTATCTTTGCACCACTTAAAATATTACAGCATGAAAAGTGTTTTAGATAGCCGTCCGGCTTTGAAGGCCGAGATTGAGAAGATTGCGGAAGTTGCCGGTTACCTCTGGCAGAACGGATGGGCAGAGCGTAACGGTGGAAACATCACCGTAAACGTGACCGACTTGGTGGATGACGAGATTCGTCAGCTGCCCGCCATCAGTGAGGTAAAGCAGATTGGTGTCGCGCTGCCGGCGCTGAAAGGCTGCTATTTCTATTGCAAGGGCACAGGCAAGCGCATGCGCGACCTTGCCCGTTGGCCGATGGACAATGGAAGTATCATCCGCATCTTGGAGGATTGCGCATCCTACGTGATTATTGCCGACAATGAGGTGATGCCCACCAGTGAGCTGCCCAGTCACCTCACGGTGCATGCCAACCTGATAGAGAGTGGCAGCAACTACAAGGCAACCGTTCACACGCACCCCATTGAGTTGGTGGCTATGAGCCACAACCGCGCTTTCCTCGGCAAGGATGTGCTGACCAAGATACTGTGGTCTATGATTCCCGAGACGAAGGCATTCTGCCCGCTCGGTCTCGGTATCGTTCCCTACACGTTGCCTGGTTCCAACCAGTTGGCAGATGCCACGCTGAAGGAGTTGGAGGACTACGATGTGGTGATGTGGGAGAAGCATGGTGTATTCGCCAAGGGTCTTGACGTGATGGATGCCTTCGACCAGATTGACGTGCTCTCAAAGAGTGCCAAGATTTATATGGTAGCCAAGTCAATGGGCTTTGAGCCAGAGGGCATGAGCGACGAGCAGATGGCAGAAATGACCCTCGCTTTCAATTTACCGAAATAAATCAGGATAACAATAAGAAAACAACTACTGACTACATAAATTCAAGATGTAAATTCCTCGATGCTGTGAAGCATTGAGGAATTTGTTTTTTGCAGATAGGGTGTTTACGATATCTTACTATAGTGTTTAGGATGTCTAAACACTATGTTTACGCCTCCTAAACACTATAGTAACCCTTTTTAACCAATTGCTCTCTTTTGCAACTATTCTGCGGTTACCTTTTTTATTGTTGGAAAGTGATTGTGGTAACGGGGCGGAGGTTCGCAATTTTTATATTGGTTTGTTCTTGAAATGTATTGGATGTTCCTTTAAAGGCTTTTAGCACTCCATTTTCGTCGTAAAAATACCCATAAGTGTTATTTATACCAGTTGTTTTTGCTTTTATTGCTGCTTGTTTTGCCACAATCTCTTTTGCTTCTGCCAAAGTTGGAAGTCGCCATTGTTGAATTTTCCCTCCAGTTTCATAAGTTTTCAATGTGTTGTTAATGACGGATAGTTTTTCTGCATTATTAGAAGGAACATCACTATTTATGAAGACTTGTATTTCAGTTGGAGATAATAAAGTTGCTGATTGTCCATTCGTAGTTAGGACATAATATTTATTGTCATATAGAGTGTCTGCAATGGGAAGGTCTTCATCCTCTTCATCCTCTTCATCCTCTTCTCCATCCTCTCCATCCTCTTCACCATCCTCTCCATCCTCTTCACCATCGTCCTCCACTTTCTGACTACCATTCTCATCAAACTTAAACTTGATGGATTTGTCACCAGCCCATTGCACCCCCGTGATAGTACCACTGAGTTGCACGTTTGCGCCACTGCCAGTTTCGGTATATTCCCCTTCAATGCTGAGTTTATAATTAGCAATAAACTCCTCATCGCAAGTATAGGAATAACTCTTTTGGTCAATCTCAACAGTAATAGTCGGCTTACCTACCGAGGGCAGCAGATATTCCTCTGGGTTGTTCAGTTTCCAAACTCCCTCCCCTTGTTCAGTCAAATCAATAGTATATCTGCCACTCTCTCCGTTATAGTTTCCATTGAGCAAAACGGATTCATACATTGGTGAAAGGCTGATGCTAACAGCCTCCGCCGTACTCGGCACGTTCTTAATAATGACACTTTTCAGCAGCAACACCTTTCGCTCCATGCCAAGTGTCAGCTGATTCTCCTTGTTTGCAGCCAGTGCAACGCTGGCATGTCCCATCATCAAGTCATCATGTTGTTTCCCGCTTTTGAGTTGAATCTCCGAGTTCTTCTTGGCGCTCTCTTTTGAAGGCAATGTCAGTCGGTCGTCATCTGCCCCGCCAATCGCATAAATCCCGTACTCGCCTTCGGGCAGACTGATGGAGAGCGTATTTACATCCTCCGCAAGTGTCTGCACTTCCACGCAAGTTTCCTCCTCGTCGAACACATACAAGCGAATCGGGGTGGTGATGCTTGTCCCGTCATCGGTATCACTTGCACGTGTTATCACCGTCAGCCGACTGTTCAGTTCCGGCATACTTTCGTTAATCACTTCCTTGGCGCATCCGCTCAAGGCTGCCACACCGCACACGGCGGCAATGAAATTCACATAAAATCTCCTCATGTTTGTTTTTCGTATTATTAGGTAATAAAGTAACGATGCAAAGGTACGGAATAATTCTTAAATGCCCAACTATTTTGGAGTTATTTTGCACATTGTCGGGTATTTTTACGGATTTAGAGATTGCAGCACTTACGAGGGTAAGACCGTTAAACTCTCTCTCTATATAATATAAGGTACGCGCGCGTGTAAGATTTTCGGCTCGACGCTGCGTCATTTTGTGCTCCGTCGTGCAACTGTGGAGCACAAATTGAGGAACTGTGGAGCACAGAATGAGACCTCGCGGAGCACAAAATGGCGCACTGCGGAGCACAAAATGAGGTGTCGTGGAGCTGCGAATGCGGAATGGTCTTTTAGAGGGGCAAGGATGGAGTGAAGTGTTTGTATGAAAAAAATCCCGCTCCGATGGTTGCCATCAGAGCGGGAGGAAAGGGGGATGTTTTCTTCAGTTTAAGCTGAATGTCAGGGACAATAATATACCTATTACCCAATCAGCTGCGGCAAGAAGCTCGAGATGATAAGCACCACGATACCGACGATGAGCACGGTGATGGTCTTCTGCGAGCAGCCTTTCCACTCCTTGAGGATGATGCCCCAGACATTGGAGAATACCACGTTCAGCGCCATGAGGATGCAGAACGAGAGCGTCATCAGCGTCGGAGACTCGGTGAGGAAACCCTTACCGAGAGACAGTCCGAAGAACTGGCTATACCAGAGCGCACCCGCGAGAGCGCAGAACAAGAGGTTGTTGCACCATACTGAGCCTTTCTTGTAGTCGCCCCAAGTGCCGTTCTTCTGATTCTGATAGAGGCAGTAGATAGCATTGGTGACGAAACCGCCGAGCGTTACGAGGAACGTGGCGGGCAGCGTCTTGAACATATCCGGCGTTAGGTCGCCGAAGTTGATGCCCTTACCAAACTCCAATCCCACGTTGAAGCAGCCACTCATGAAACCTGCAAGCAGGGCGATGGCAAGACCTTTGGGGAAATTAAAGTCCTTCACGGCAGCCTTCTTCTCCTCCTCGGAGAGTGACGCGGCTTTCATGGAGCCTGCCACGCCGATGATGGCGATGCCTATCAGCGTCACCACCACACCGAGAATCACGGCGAAGGTAAGCGACTCCAACGGCTTCAGTTCGGGGAAGAAGATGTTCAGCAGCACGGGGCCCATGATAGTGCCGAGACCGGCGCAAGTGCCGAGTGCTATCGACTGACCGAGTGCCACGCCGAGGTAGCGCATGGAAAGACCGAAGGTCAGTCCGCCCACGCCCCACAGCACACCGAAGAAGATGGTCATCCAGATGTTGAACGACTGCCCTGCGGTGAACAGTTCACAAAGGCAATGCCCTGCCGGCACAGCCAGCAGAGCACCCAAGAATGGTAATATCAGCCACGCGAACACGCCCTGCACAATCCAGTACGTTTCCCACGACCAGTCCTTGATCTTGTTGATGGGAACGTAGCAGCTGCTTTGGCAGAATGCGCCTATCGCGATGATGATAAGTCCGATTACCAGTTCCATCAGTTACGCTTTGAGGTTACGTCCTTCTCGTACTGCTGGATGGCAGCGATATACTCCTCACCTACGGGAACATTGTTCTTCAGGTTGAAGTAGTCATAGACAGCACCGAACGGCAGCGACTTAGCCTCCTCGAGGAGTGCAAGACGCTCGAAATACTGACCGTTGTTCTCATACTCACGCAACTTTGCAAGCGGCTCAAGCAGGGCTTGCAGGATGCACTTTTGCGTGGCGCGCGTACCAATGATATAAGCACCGATGCGGTTGATGCTTGCATCGAAGTAGTCGAGACCTACGTGGGCGCGGTCGAGACCGTCAGCGCGAACCAGCTCTTTGAACAGGTCGAGCGTCTGATCGTTCATGATGGTCACGTGGTCGGAATCCCAACGTACCGGGCGAGATACATGGAGCATCAGCTCGGGAACGTACATCAACAACGTGGAAACGAAGTCGCTTACGTTCTCCGTCTGCTCATAGTGACCGGTGTCAAGCGTGTACATCTGCTTGCGGGTAGCGCAGTAAGCAGTATAGAAATCGTGCGAACCAACGGTGTAGCTCTCCAGACCGATACCAAACAGCTTAGCCTCGAAGCAAGCCTTCATGTTCGGCAGGTTCTCCTCCATAATCTCGTCGAGAGAAGCGGCGAGGATTTCACGATACTTCTTTCGCTGAACGGGTACATCCTTGCTTCCGTCGTGTACCCAGATGTTCATGATACAGGGATCGTTCTGTGCCTTACCCATTGCATCAGCGATACGACGGCAACGCTTGGTATGCTCAATCCAGAAGTCGCGGATGCCCTTGTCGGGGTTAGAGAGCGAGAGGTCGCCAGACTTCGGGTGAGAGAACGATGTGGAGTTGAAGTCGAGCTTCATGTTGTTCTCCTTTGCCCAGTCAATCCAACTCTGGAAATGCGTTACATCCACCTGGTCGCGATCTACGAACTTACCACCGAAGTCACCGTAAATCTCATGGAGATTCAGACGATGGTCACCACCGAGCAGGGTCTTTACAAATTCAATGTCCTTGCGCACCTCGTCGATGTTGCGGGCACGACCGGGATAGTTACCCGTGGTCTGAATACCGCCGGAAAGAGCCTCGTTGCGCTCGAAACCTACAACATCGTCTGTCTGCCAGCAGTGCAGCGAAATCTGCTGCTTCTGGAGTTTCTCAAGGGCTGCGTCGGTATCGACGCCGATAGCTGCGTAGCGCTCTTTCGCCACGGCATAAGCTTTCTCAATCAGTTCTGCTTTCATAAATTGTCTGTTTTTTATTGATTAATGATAGTAAGATATTTCTCAAATGCCTTGTCCCATGCCTCCTTGTCGGTCGGCTCATACTTCACAAGCTCTAAAGAGTTGGCGATGATGGCACGCATCTCCCAGATGTCTTTCACCAAACCAGCAGCCTTCGCCTGCAGCATGATGTTACCAATGGCAGTACCTTCCTGCGGGCCTGCAAGCACGGTTGCGCCCGTAGAGTTGGCGGTAAACTGGTTCAGATACTTGTTGAGGCTTCCACCACCGATGATGTGCAGCACTTCCAAGCGGAATGGAGCGAACTCCTGCATCCAACGGAACACCTGACGATAGCGCAGGGCGAGCGAGTCGAAGATGCAACGGCAAATCTCCGCCGGTGTTTCTGGCACGGGTTGCCTTGTGTCGCGGCAATACTTCTGTATTGCACCAATCATGCTCGATGGTGCTGCAAACACCTGATCGTCGGGATTGATGATGCTACGGAACGGCTCAACCTCCATTGCCGAGCCTTGCAACTCGGGATGGCTCAACTTGCGCACTTCTTCCGGCCACTCCAAGCGGCAACGCTCATAGAGCCACATGCCGCAGATGTTCTTCAAGAAGCGCGTCGTGCCCTCGATGCCGCCCTCGTTGGTGAAATTGCGCTCATAGCTGAGGTCGCTGATGATGGCATCCTTCGTCTCGATACCCATCAGGCTCCACGTACCGCTCGAAAGATAAGCAAACTTCTCATCTTTTGCGGGTACGGCAGCCACGGCTGAACCCGTGTCATGCCCTGCCACGGCGATGACCGGCACAGCCCCTAATCCCGTCAGCCGCTGCACTTCATCGGTCAGCACGCCAATCACCGTACCGGGATTGACCATCTTGCCGAACTTTGAGCGCGTCAGTCCGAGACTTGCCAACAGCCGTTCATCAAGCAGTTTCGTGCGCGGGTCGAGCAATTGCGAGGTCGAGGCGATGGTATATTCACACACCTCGTTACCCGTCAGCATCCAGCTCAGTGCATCGGGCACGAACAGAATCTTCTGTGCGTGTTCCAATGCAGAATTTCCCTCGCGCCGCATGGCATAGAGTTGGAAGATAGAGTTGAAGTTGAGAAATTGGATGCCCGTCACGTCATACACCTCTTTCTTACTGATGACGTGCTTGAGATAGTCGTCCATCGCATCAAACGTCACAGGGTCGCGATAAGCACGCGGATTGCGTAGGATTGCCCCGTCTTCGCCGACGAACACGAAATCCACACCCCACGTGTCGATACCTATCGAAACGATGTCCAAGCCCCTGCGAGCCACCTCCTTCAGTCCCTTGATAATCTCAAAGTAGAGCGCATGGATGTCCCAATAATAGTGTCCGCCCTGCTCGATGAGATTGTTCGGAAAGCGTGTCACTTCCTCAAGACCGAACTTGCCGCCTTCAATGTTGCCGATGATGGTGCGCCCACTGGTTGCGCCCAGATCCACGGCAAAGAAATATTTGGCTGTAGTTTGTTTTTTGTTATTATTCTCCATAATGGTCATTGGTTTTGATTAGCAGTATTTCTTCTTCGCTGCAAAGATAGGGAAAAGCCTCCTCGATTACCCCAATAATTTGATTTTTGGGCATTATTTTTTGATAAATGCCTGGGGGCAGGCAAAATAATCTCCGATTATGATTCTTTAATTCCCGATTTTGATTACCTTTGCACTAACTTAAAACAAACTTTAAAAACCTATTCTAAAAAAATGTCAACATTAACACTATTGATTGTCACCGTATTCAGTGCGGGCTATCTGTGCATAGCCTTAGAGAGCGTGACGAAGGTAAACAAGGCAGCCGTGGCGCTGCTTATGTGTGTATTCTGCTGGACGCTGCTCATGGTGGGGCCCGCCGACTATTACCCGATGATAGCCGCCGACGATGTGCTCCATCATATCAGCGAAGTCATCGAGCATCATCTCGGCGATGCGGGCGGCACGTTGTTTTTCCTGATGGGAGCCATGACCATCGTTGAGATTGTCGATACCAACGGAGGGTTCAACTTCGTGCGCGACGCATTGAAGACCAGTTCCAAGCGAAAGCTCATGTGGCGCATGGCGTTCATGACCTTCTTCCTCTCCGCTATCCTTGACAACTTGACCACCTCCATCGTCATGATTATGGTGCTTCGCAAATTAGTGCAGGCGCGCGAAGAGCGGCTCATCTATGCTGCGCTCGTCATCATCTCCGCTAACTCCGGCGGTGCCTTCTCGCCCATCGGCGACGTGACCACCATCATGCTCTGGATCAAGGGTGTCATCACCACGCAGGGCGTCATCACCGAGATATTCGTTCCCTCGCTCGTTTCGATGCTCGTTCCGGCATTCATCCTGCAATACTCGCTCAACGGCAAGTTCGAGCAAGAGCAGCATATTGCCTCTGCCGAAGTCGGTCAGTTCACGAAGACGCAACGTAATATCATCTTCTGGCTCGGCGTGGGCGGCCTCTGCTTCGTGCCGATATTCAAGACCATCACGCACCTGCCCCCGTTTATGGGCATCCTGCTCGTACTCGGACTGCTTTGGACGGTGACAGAAATCTTCCACCACAACACCGCGGAGGACGATACGATGGCGAAGCGCGTCACCGACATCCTCAGCCGCATCGACCTCGCCACCATCATGTTCTTCCTCGGCATCCTCATGGCTGTGGCAGTCTTGCAGGAAGTGGGTGTGCTTGCCGCACTTGGCGACGGTCTTAACGAAGCCTTCTCGGGCAACTATTATGTGATTAACGGCATCATCGGCGTACTCTCCTCGATTGTGGATAACGTGCCGCTCGTGGCAGGCTGTATGGGTATGTATCCTGTTGCCGCAGAGGGTGCGATGGCGGTCGATGGTATCTTCTGGCAACTCCTGGCTTACTGTGCCGGTGTGGGCGGTTCGATGCTGATTATCGGCTCTGCCGCCGGTGTGGTAGTGATGGGCTTGGAGAAGATAACCTTCGGCTGGTATCTGAAGAAGATCACGTGGATTGTCTTCGTCGGCTATCTCTCCGGTATCCTTGTCTATTGGCTTGAGCGCACCTTGTTCTTCTAAGGAAGAGCAAGGCAGCCCTTGCCCTTAACAAGGTCGGGCAATAGAATAACAAGGCTGATTAGCAAAATAAGATGGCATCTTGTGCGCACAAGATGCCATCTTATTTCATTCATCGGGAATCTTGTCCCGTCGCCTTATTTTCCTTTGATTTCACTGGGTCTGCACCCCATCTTCGCCTTGAACTTGGCGGAGAAATAGTCTGGGCTTTCAAATCCGAGGCGGTAGGCTATTTCCTTGATGCTCAAGTCGGTCGTGGTAAGCAGTTCCTTGGCGCGCAAAAGGCGCAATTCCTGTTGGTAGGTAGCGGGTGACAGGCCCGTGTATTCCTTGAACAGCTTACGGAAATTGGAGTAACTTACGCCGAGATGCTCCGCTAATTTCTGGATGGTGAGGTCTGACTCAAGCGACTCCCTGATCTGTAGGCGCGCCTTGCTTATCATATCCACCTGCGGCTGGAACTTTGCAAGTTCGATGGTGTGTTCTAACGAATACATCTTGCCGATGAGGTGATTGACCAATCCCGCCATCGCCTGCTGCGAATATACCGCCTCCTCGAGGGCTTCCTTGTATGCCTGCTTGTAGAGTTCTTCGATAGCAGAGGAATAACCTACGTGATAGATTGGCTTCTCCGGCGAGAGGAATCCCGCTTTTACGCGGTCGTCCATATTCTTACCCTTGAACCCAATCCAATAACTCTTCCAACCCTTATCGTCGCAGGGGTGATAGGTATGCCATTCGTTGGGAAACAACAGGAACATATCACCGGCCTTCAAGCGGGTCTTCGGGCAATGGGTGCTCTGAAACCATCCCTCGCCCTCTGGGTTGTAAAGCAACTGGTATTCGCTGAGAATACGCCCTTTATCTACATGGAAATAGTAGCCGTCAGCGTGACCTTTCGTAGGGTAGGGGTCGCCGGGGGCTATCAGTTCATAACCCACCGTGGTGACCGTCAGTCCCCAAAGCGCGTCGCGCTCATTGGCAATCATGTACTTACTGCGCTGCATCTTATTCTGCTGCCCCTACATCTTTCCTGACCTTAATCTCGCAGGGAATCCACATCCAGAATGTGGAGCCGTGGCCCTCACCTTCTGACATCACGCCGATGCTACCATGGCAGCGTGTGGCAATGGTGTGGCAGATACTGAGACCGAGACCCGTTCCCTGCACAAAGTCGTTGAGCTTGACGAAACGCTCGAATACGCTCGCCTGTTTCTCCTTTGGAATACCGGCACCCGTGTCCTCGCAATAGAAGTACAAGCCGTCGGTTTCTTCCTCCTGGTTGGTGGGCACTCTGCGCTCGCAACGGTAACCAACCTTGATGTGGCCTTCGTGCGTATATTTCACGGCATTGGTCGTGAAGTTGGTGAGCACCTGCTGAATACGCCCCTTGTCAAGCGTGGTGACGAGTGAGGTGTAGGGATTGTCCTTGACAAATGGCACACCCGATACTTCCACGCGTTGTGCCAATGTCTGGCAGATATCGTCGAACACGATGGAGAAATCCACCTCTGCCGGCTCGATAGAAAGTGCCTGTCCCATGTTGGAAGCCTCCAGGATATCGTCGATGAGGCGCATGAGCATGCTACAGTTGTTTCGGATGATGCGGGTGAACTCCATGCGCTCTTCGCGGGTATCCACGTAGGTCAGCAGGTCGCTGAAGCCGACGATGGCATTGAGCGGCGTGCGTATCTCGTGCGCCATGTTGGAAAGGAAGGTACTCTTCAGCGTTCCAGACTCCTCAGCGCGAGTGGTCTCCTGCTTCAGTTTTTCCTGTGCCTCTATCAGCTGCGTCACATCACGCATCACGCCGAACTGACCTGTGAGGTTTCCGTCTTTATCACGGATGGGTACTCCGCTGAATGCGCACCATGCGGGCTTACCGCTTATGGGGGCTTCCTTGAAGTAGTGGATGTTGTTGATGGGCGACGACCAGTAGTCAGAAGTCCGCATCAGTTGCATATCCCTCTCCTCGTCAGCCATCATGGTCAGGTATTCCTCTAACGTGCGGCTGAATTCTGCTTCTCCGCTCAGTGAGCGCGAGAAGTGTATCATGCGGGTCTTGTAGTCAGCGTGCCATGCGTACATATCGCTGTGTTCCAGCAAGTAGTGCAGCTGTTCCTCGTATCCGCTGATAATCTTGTTGATTCTACGTATCTCCTTGTCGTGCTTGCACTGCTCCACGTACATGGTGCGTTCTTGCGTGATGTCGCGCGCCGTTACCACGTAGTGACCGTATAGGTCATCTTCCTCGAAGGCTGGGTGGATGCATATCTCCACGAACTTGTCGATGCCTAAGGAGGGATATTGCATGTGCTCGCAGACATTCACCTCATCGCGGTCATCCGGGCCGATGAGTTCCTTGAAGAAAGTGATGTCGAACAGATTGGTGGTGCGGAAATATTCCTCGCCCACATCGTCGAACTCACAGAGCTTCTTCATGTTCTCGTTCAGGTCGATGAGCTTTCCGTGCCTGTCATAGAACGACATAGCCACGAGATTGGTGTCGAACATCTGCATGTATCTGTTCTTCATCTCATTGTTGGCGCGGTCTTCCTCCACCTCTTTCGATGTATCTTTCAGCACGTTCACGATATACTGAATCTTCCCCTTCTCCGTCTCTGCGATAGTGTGTCCTTGCAGATATCTCCAGATGGGAGCTTCCGGCGTTCCGGCATTCCAGCGTATCTTCAGCGTTGCCTGCTTGTTGTCGTTTTTCAGCATCCTGTCAATCTCGCGCTGGAAATCGGCTTGGTCTTCTTCATGGATGTGGCTGACAAACTCCTGCAGGGTAATTCCCTCCTTGGGCAACTGTTCGCCATAGACATTCTTCAATCGTCCAGTCTCCACTTCATATTCGGTGACATAATAGCTGCCCATCCTCAATGCCTGCATCATCATGTAGTTGTATGACTCCACGTTGCCCACGGCAACCCTTACGCGGGCGATGAGAAGGCGGCTCAACAAGACGAATACAACGACGAGGAAGCCAGCTCCAATCAGGATGAAGAGGGCAATGGGCGAGGTGTCGTTGTGTATGCGCTCCGGGTGGAACCATGTGTCGCGTATCTTCTCCAACTCTCCCGACTGCTCCAACCGGGCATATCCGTTATCAATAGCGTTGATGAGCTCCCAGTCATAGCCGACGATGCGGATTTCCCCATCGGGTATGTCTATGTCATAAAGCTCTACGTCGTCAAGCTGCAATTCCTTGAGCTTCCATTTCAGTGGTTCTTCTCCCCAGATGAAATACTCATACTTGTTGTTGGCAATGCCCGCAATAGCATTTTTGGGAGAGTGGTACTCGATGGGAATATCCAACTGGCGCTCTTCCACGATACGGTTGGTCACGTAGTCGTTGCTCTTCAATACCAGTGTGTCCTCCGCGCCCAGTTCGCTCAAGTGCGTGACGGGCGGGCGCTCCTGATTCATCGCAATCTTCACCTTATAATAATTAAAGATGGTTTGCGACCTCACATAGGGGCGCTCATGGTATCTGTAGGTAGGATCAAAGATGAGGTCGGCCTCCCTGTTTTCAAAGGCAGTCGTTGCGAGCATCCACTCTTTCGTCTGGAACTTGTAGGGAATCTTCAGCTGCTTTAGGATAGTGCTGAGGATTTGTACGTTGAATCCGTCAGGCTCGCCATTGTTATTGCTGAACTCATAAGGAGGGAAGTCCCAGTCGCACACGATAATCAGCGGGTGTTCGTCTGAGTAGTCCCTGTTCTGCTGTGCGCCGACTGGCAACTGACCGCCGATGAGCGTCAGCAGAAATATGATGGATGTAGTCAGTATCTTCTTCGTCATGTCGTCTTTAATTACATGGTTTCGATTTCTGTAGCTGTGCAGGGGAAGGAGAACCATACGGTCGTTCCTTTTCCAACGATGGATTTGAGGTGGATTTCACCTCCAATATAGTGCGTCAGCTCATTGCAGATGCTTAGTCCGAGACCCGTACCTTTGTTGGCTCCCGTAACGAACCGCTTAAAGATGTGGTCAATCTGGTCATCGGGAATACCGCAACCCGTATCCTCCACCGTTATGGTGAGTCTGCCGTCGGCGTATTCGTAGCTTGTCACAACCTTACCTTCCGTGGTGTGCTGTACCGCATTGGTAAGTACGTTCTCCAAAATCATCATGACGTGCGTGCAATCCAGATCGGTGGTCATCATCTTGGCGTAAGGACTCTGTACGACATAGTCCACGCCTTCCTTCCTGTGGTGCATCCATACCATCTGGCATTGGGTGGTGAAGGCGGCAGCAAAGTCCGTATTCGCGGGATTAATCTCGATTCTGCCTGCGTCAAGACGGGATAGGAAGAGAATGTCATTGACGAGCTTGAGCAACTTGCTGGAGTTTGCCTTGATTTCTTCTATGAAGATAGCTTCGTCCTCGGGTAGGTGTCCTTCCTCGAACAGTTCCGCAAAACCCACGACGGAATTGAGCGGTGTTCTTATCTCGTAGCTCATGTTGCGGAGGAAGTCGTTCTTTGCAATCTCCATTTCCTTGGCGCGTATCGTCTCTTGCTCCAATCGGGCTTCAACGGCCTTGAGTTCAGAAATGTCACGGCATATTCCGAAGTATCTCGTCGTTTCGCCGTCACTTGAGGTGAGCGGTATGAAGTGCAGTTGCACATAGAGGGGAGTACCGTCCTTCTGCCGGATGGTGGTCCTGATGTCCGCATGAATGTTTGTGGCGGTGCGGTTATCCATATTGGTCAAGATTCGCTGGGTTTCCCTCTTGAACTCCTCATCAATTAGGTTCAGTGCGCGTGTCTGTGTCAGAGAGAACTGAATGGTGTCAATGCTCTTGAAGATATTCAGTATATGCTTTTCAATGTCGTAGGTCACAATACGCATGTTACCTGAAGTCAGTGCGTAATCGATGTTCTTGATGTAGTTACCCACTTGGTCGTTTGCCTTCTGCATGAGGCGGGTGGTTTCCCTCATCTTGGTGTAGGTCTCGGCAATTTCCGTCACTTCTCGTCCCGAGCCGTAGATGCACTCTAACTGGTGACTTGCGTCGTAGATGGGCACTAACTGCAGTTCATAATACATCTTCCTGCCCGACTTGTCTTGCCCGTGCGACAGTGCTTCCCGATCTAATGTCTGTGTGGCGTAGTAATAGTCAATCTTACCCAAGTCAAGATCTGGCTCACCAAGCACTTGATGTACGTTGATTCTGTATTTCAACGCCTCCTCCAATGTCATCTTGAAGGTCTGGCAGGAGCGTTTGTTCATATCGGTGGTGTAACCATCCTTGTCGGTGTGCATCATGTCAATCATCGCCGTGTTAAAGATGGAGCGATAGCGCAGCATCATCTCCTTGTTCTTCCGCTGACGGAGGCGTTCCTCGGTCACGTCGTTCTTTGTGTAGAGCACGGCGATAGGCTTACCCATCTTGTTGCGCCTCAGTATGGACAAGGTGACGGTATAGTCACGCTCTTGCGTGTCACCGGCTTTCTCCTTCGCCTTGAGCTCAAGGGTGACTGCCTCGTGCTTTTGCTTGATGATTGCATCCATCGCCTGCATCAGACGCTTGAAGTCTTCGGGGCGGTAAAGCTGGGAGAATTCGAGCGAGGTGATGCTCTGCAGCGGTTTTCCTCCCTGTGATACCTGCGTAAACCGCTGGTCTGCCACGATGTAGATCCAGAAGGCAAGTCCGCTCGTCTTGAGGACAAGGTTGAACCGCTCGTTACTCTTGCGCACCTTTTGGGTCATCCGCCGTTCCCTCACCTTATATATAATATAATAGATCAGCGTGCAGAGGGAGATAAAGGCGAGAACGAGGGCAAGCTCCCATATCCATGAGGGGATGCCGGTCTCTTTATGCTCCGGGTAGAACCACTTGTTGCGGATGGGACGCAGACGGTCGTCGGCACGGAGCTGAGTATATACGCTGTCCATCTGTGCCAACAGGCGTGCGTCATGCGACATGAACTTGTACTCTCCATTCGGGAAGTCAATGTTGGCAAGGGTCAGACTGGTGGTCGGGTACTTCCGCATCATCCACTTCAGCGACATGGTGTTCCACAGGATGACGCATCCTTCCTCGTTGCTCACTTTCAGAATAGCCTCCTTCATATCATCGAGCGGCTCAATCTTCTTTGCCCAATGCTTTTCCTGAATCATGTGGTGGCTGAAACTTCCGTCGCGCACGATAACCGTGTAGGGCGAGAGGTCTGCTCCTGTGTAGATAGGACTTTTCTGCTTCTTGGGCATCACGATGCTGTGGGTGAACATCTGTACGACCGATTTCCCGTATAGTGCATCGCCCGCTTGCGTGAAGTTTGCATCCATGCGGAACATCAGGTCTGATTTCTTCTCCAGCAAATCCTGCTCCGCCTCGAGCATAGGCTTCAGCTTGATGATGTAGGGGATATTAAGCTCCTTGAAGATCAGTTTCAGCAAGTCAATGTTGAATCCTTCCGGCTCACCGCTCTCATTGAGGAATACGTAAGGCCACATGTCCCATGCGTCCTCATAGATGAGAGGATGCTCTTCTGTATAGACCCGTTCTTCCTGTTTTTGTTCCGGTTCTTGTTCTTGCTCCTGTGCTTGCGCGGAAAGGGCAAATCCCATCCCCACGGCGCAGGTCAGCAGAATATGGTATATGAATCTTTTCATCTTCTTATTTCTTTATGCAGCTTATGCTCTTACATGGAATCCACATCCAGAACGTGGAGCCTTTTCCCTCGCCTTCTGACTCGATACCGATATTTCCCTTGTAGGAGTCGATGATGGCTTTACAGATACTGAGGCCGAGACCTGTTCCCTGCACGAAGTCGTTCAGCTTGACGAAACGCTCGAATATTCTTGCCTGGTCTTTCTTCGGAATACCAGCTCCTGTGTCTTCGCAATAGATATACAACCTGCCTTCATTGTCTTCACCGTCTCCTTCCTCATAGCGGTAGCCCAACTTGATGTGCCCCTCCTTCGTGTGCTTGATGGCATTGGTGACGAAGTTGGTGATAATCTGCTGAACACGCCCGTTGTCAATCTCGGTGACGAGGGAAACATACGGATTCTCCGGCAGGAACTTGATAGCGGGATTTTGCACGCGCTGTGCAAGCGACGTGCAGGCATCGTTGAATGTTTGTGCGAAATCTATTTCCTTGGGTTCAATGGCGAGACTTCCGCCATTGTTGAACGTGGAGATTGCGAGAATGTCGTTAATCAGTCGGAGCAGCATGTCGCAGTTGTTCATGATGATACGAATGATTTCCTGCTTCTCCTCAGTGCTCTGCAGCATCGGCAGAATGTCGGTGAAGCCCACGATGGCGTTCAGCGGCGTGCGTATCTCATGCGTCATGTTGGCCATGAACACACTCTTCATCTTACCAGACTCATTGGCGCGTTGCGTCTCCTCCTTGAGCAGTTCCTGCTTTTCTATCAGGTCGGTGACATTGTGGAACAGACCGAAGGAGCCGGAAAAATTCCCGCTCTCATCAAAAGACGGTACGCTGTCAATGACATTCCATTGCAACTTCTCTACGCCGTTGCGGACAGAGCGGCAACGACAAAGGCGTGTGTCCGCCCTGTTGAAGAACAGCTCGGGACTCGCAAAGTTCCTGTCAATCGTTTCCTTGCTGGCAACGAAGAATTCCTTGAACTCGTCCATGCTCATGGTGCGTTCTGGCGCGCTCAGACCTTTATAGAAAGTAACCGTCTGCGCCTTGATGTCAGTACGCCAGAATTTCATGTCGCACTGCTCCATCAAGTATTGCAGTTCAGCCTCATATTGCTGGAGGTCTTCCTTCGTGCGGCGGATTTGCATATCGTTGCGCTTGCTTCTCAGGTAAAGCTCACGCTCTAATGTCACATCACGGATGGAGAGGGTGATGTAAACCAGATTGCCATCCTCGTCATAGATGGGGTGGATGTGCAGTTCCGCATAGAAATTGACACCTCGTTCCGTGATGATGTTTCTTGTGCAGAAGTCCACGTCTTCCACATGGCGGCTGTTGAGCACTTCATGGAAGGCGGGCCTGTCGAAAAGCGGATCTTCATAATAGAAGGGGTCATCCTCCGACTGGAACTTCAGCAACTCTCGCATTTTCGCATTGGCGGTAATCAGGAAACCATCCTTGTCATAGAAAGCCAATCCCACGATGGACTGCTCGAATACCTTTCGGTACTTGTCGGTCATTTCCAAATCTCGCTGTTCCTGTGCCACTTCCTCCGTCTGATCAACCACCGTACAGAAGATGGTGGTCGGCAGTTTCTGGCCAGCGGTGTGGTCGGCCACGCAGAAGAAGTGCAGGTTTCGCCACTCCTGCCGCTGCTCCCTGCCACTGACGTCCCAACGGAACGTGCTTTCCGCTGTGCGTGCGGCGTCCATCTCCAATTGAAGGACAAGTTCACGGACGGTTTCCCGTTCATCCGGGTGAACCAGTGCCAGACTCTCCTCAAAGGTCATTCCCTCATTCGGGAGCAGTTGGCCGTGCATGTTATAGATGCGTCTTTCCAAGACATCCATGCGCAGCACGTAGTTACTGCTATGGTTCAGCGTGTGTGTCAGAATGCTCAGAAGTTCGCGTGCCTGACTGGATTTCTTGTGTGAATGCAGGGACATGATGCGGTTCACGACGCACGCGGTAAGGAATATGAAAGCCGTGAGCAGAACCATTACCAGGGTGGGGAGGTTCATGCTTGGCTTGGCTGCCGCTAATATCGTGAGAACTTGTAATATGCTCATGGCCTTTCTGCTCTATTATTCTAAATGGTTATCTGTCCTTTTTCTCCATGTCGGTCATCTCGCACGGGATGCTCACATAGAATGTTGTACCTTTACCCACTCCAGACTGTACCTCGATGGTGCCGTTCATCTGCTTCACTAATTCCTGTACGATGGCGAGGTCAAGACCACTTCCGTAACGCTCGTTTTTCTTGTTGCGCACGAAACGGTCGAAAATCTTGGGCAGCATCTCCGGGTCGATTCCCATGCCGGTGTCCTCGATACTGATGTTCAGACCTCCGCCTCGGTATTCGTACTTGGCGAGTACGAAACCCTCCTTTGTCATATAGGCGGAGTTGAGGCACAGTTTCTGGATGACTAACCCGAGGGTCTTCATATCGACTTTCACCAAAAGCCGCTCGTAGGGATTCTCCACAATCATGCTTACCGACGCGGGCAAGGTACTCCAACCCAAGTAGCAGTAGCTCTCAAAGGCACTGGCGAAGTCCGTCAGCTCGAAGGTATGCTCCACCATGTGTGCATCAATGCGCGAGAGGAACAGGATGTCATTCACCAATTGCAACAGGTCGTTTGTGTTGCGCTTGATTTCTTTCGCGAACAACGGCTCATCCTCCGGGTTATGCTCTTGGTTGAAAAGATCTGCGAAACCAATGACGGAACTCAGCGGCGTGCGCAACTCATGGCTCATATTGAGCAAGAACGCCTCTTTTACCTGCTCTGTCTCCTGTGCCTTTTCGGTTTCCTTCCGCAATTGTATCTCCGTGTAAACCGCTTCCGTATCGTTACGACACATCCCGAAATAGTGGGTGATATAGCCGTTCTTATCATGGATGGGCATCACGTTGAAATATAGGTGTATGTTGCGTCCCTGCTTGTCGCGCAACCCCGTTCGGAGCGTATGGACGATGATACCCTCGCGGCGGCGGTCCATTCTCCGGAAGAATCCTCTTGCCTTTCTGCGGTCGCCCTTCGTCAATGTGCTTATTGCGCGTACTTGTGAAAGCCGGAACAAAGTCTTGTTCAAGTCGCTCGACAACTCTAACTCGTGCTTGTCCGGGTCGTAGTTCACCAACATGACGGCACCGACCTTCAGGGCGTAGTTGATGTTCTTGATATACTCCTCGGTGTCCTTCGTTGTCTTTTCAAGCAACCGGCTCGCCTGCTGCTGATGGTGATGCGATTGTACCATCTCCGTGATGTTGCGCCCTGCAATGACCATGCCGGACAACTTGCCCTGTGCGTCATGGAGCGGTGTAACCATCTGCTCGTAGTAAGAACCGTCGAGGAGGGAAGATGTGTAGGTTTGCTCGGTGGTTTGGAAGTCCAATCCTCTCAAGGAAGGCAGGTCGGAGAACGTGAGCTTCGTACCAAGCAGTTCCTTGCGGTCTTTTACATGGAATGATTCACGTGCCCGCTCATTGATTTCCATCAGTACGCCGTTGGCATCAAAGAAAGCCATATCCACGAGCGAAGAGTTGAACACCGTGTGGTATTGCAGCAGCATCTTTCGGGCTTTCTCCTTCCGCTCACTCTCCTCCGTGATGTCTCGCTGGGTGCAGAGCAGGGCGGTCGGTCTGTTGTATTTGTCGCGTCGCAGGATGGAAGCGCTGATGTCATAGATGCGTTGCTTCTCGTCTTTATCTTTGGGCATTGCCCCCCTTACGACCATGCTTCCCGACAACTCATTCCCCTCAATGATGGAAACAAGTATCTTTCGCAATTCGGCAAAGTCGTTGTGGTCATAGAAAAGGGAGAACTCATAGGGAGTATATTCTTTCTCGATGGTACCTTGCTTTGAGAGTCGCTTGCAAAGTCGCTTCGCTGAGTTATAGAGCCATGCCTGCGTGTTGTTGGAGTCTAATACCAGTTCCAACTGAGCGGCAAATTGCAGCATCTGGGCACTGGTCTCCTGTTCGCGGTAATGGCACAGACGATTGTAGAAAAACATCACAAAAACGGTGATGAGCATGGCCGCTACCATGTATGCTAACAAATGTTCCCCGTCAAATGCTCGCACGACATCCTCCGACTGCGCATGAACAGTCGCAGATACCGCCAAGAGCATCAGCGTGGTCAAAAGTCTTACGATGTGGGTCCTAATGCACATGAATGCTTATTCAGTATCGTCTTTGTATAGTAATAATAATGATGTGCAAAAGTAAGAAAAATCGTGCAATTGACAAAGAAAAATCCTAAAAAAAACGTAAATTGCCCCCAAAGAAGGCAATTTACGCATAATGTAATACAATGTAAATGGCTAAAGCGGGTATTCATCGAATGCGAAGAGCACGGTGGAGAGATAGCGCTCGCCGGTGTCGGGCAGCAGTGCCACGACTGTTTTCCCCTTGTTTTCAGGGCGCTTCGCAACCTCTGCGGCGGCGTATGCGGCTGCTCCTGACGAGATGCCCACCAGCAAACCTTCCGTCTTCGCAAGTTCGCGACCTGTGCGGATTGCGTCGTCGTTCTCCACATCGAACACCTCGTCGATGATAGCGCCGTTGTAGGTCTTCGGGATGAAGCCGGCCCCGATGCCCTGAATCTTGTGGGGACCACTCTGCCCGCCGTTCAATACGGGCGAGGATTTCGGCTCGACGGCAATCAGCTTGACATCAGGATTCTGCTCCTTCAGGTACTTTCCTATGCCGGAGATGGTGCCTCCCGTGCCTACACCGGCCACGAGGATGTCTATCTTCCCGTCGGTCTGCTCCCAGAGTTCCCTGCCCGTGGTGTCGTAGTGCTTTGCCGGGTTTGCCGGGTTCTCAAACTGCTGCAGGATGATGCTGCCGGGGATGGACTCGTGCAGTTCTTCCGCCGCGCGGATAGCACCGGGCATACCGTCCTTGCCGCTTGTCAGGCGTACTTCCGCCCCGTAAGCCTTCACCAGATTGCGCCGCTCCACGCTCATCGTCTCGGGCATGGTCAGAATCAGCCTGTATCCTTTCACGGCTGCCACCAATGCCAAGCCCACGCCCGTATTGCCGCTGGTCGGTTCAATGATGGTGGCACCCGGCTTGAGCAGACCTTTCTGCTCTGCATCCTCAATCATTGCGAGGGCAATGCGGTCTTTCACGCTACCGCCAGGATTGAAATACTCCACCTTTGCGATGAGCGGGGTGTCAAGTCCTTTGGTCTTTGAATATTTGTTCAGCTCCAACAGAGGCGTGTTGCCAATGAGGTCGGTCAGCTGTTTCGCTATCTTTGTTGCCATGTTCTCCCTCCTTTCACGTTATTTGCTGATTTTGTCAAGTGCCTGGCCCAGATCCTCGATGATGTCATCGATGTGCTCCGTACCGATGCTCAGGCGGATGGTGGAGGGCGTGATGTGCTGCTGTGCCAGTTCCTCCGGGGTCATCTGTGAGTGGGTGGTGGTGTAGGGATGTATCACGAGACTCTTCACGTCGGCCACGTTTGCCAAGAGTGAGAAGATTTCCAATGCGTCAATGAATTTCCATGCTTCTTCCTGTCCGCCTTTTACCTCAAACGTGAAGATGCTGCCGCCGCCGTTGGGGAAGTAACGATTGTAGAGCGCGTGGTCGGGATGACTTTCTAATGAGGGGTGATTCACCTTGGCTACGTTCGGGTGGTTTTTCAAGAAATTTACAACCTTCAGCGTGTTCTCCACATGGCGCTCCACGCGCAGGCTCAATGTCTCTACGCCCTGCAGGATAATCCATGCGTTGAAGGGTGATATGGCTGCGCCGGTATCACGCAGGATGACGGCACGGATGCGGGTTACGAAAGCGGCTGCGCCTGCCACGTCGGCGAATACGGCACCGTGATAGGAGGGGTCGGGCTTCGCGAGGGTGGGGAATTTGTCGGCGTTGGCCTTCCAGTCGAACTTTCCGCTGTCCACGATGATGCCGCCCAAGGATGAGCCGTGACCGCCGAGGAACTTGGTGGCGGAGTGTACCACGATGTCTGCGCCATGCTCTATCGGACGGATGAGATACGGCGTGCCGAAGGTGTTGTCGATGATGACGGGAATATTGTGCCTATGAGCCACTTCTACCACACCCTCTATGTTGGTCACGTCTGAGTTCGGATTGCCGAATGTCTCCACGAATACCGCCTTGGTGTTGGGCTGTATGGCTGCTTCAAGGGCTGCCAGGTCATTGACGGTCACGATGGTATTCGTGATGCCATGCTCGGCAAGTGTATGCGTAATCAGGTTGAACGAACCGCCATACAGATTATCGGCTGCCACGATATGGTCACCTGCCTGTGCGATGTTTTCGAGTGCGTAGGTGACGGCTGCTGCGCCGGAGGCTACTGCCAAGCCTGCCACGCCACCCTCCAATGCTGCCACACGGTCTTCCAATACGCCCTGCGTGGAGTTGGTCAGTCGGCCGTAGATGTTACCCGGGTCGCGAAGACCGAAGCGGTCGGCAGCGTGCTGCGAGTTGCGGAATACGTATGATGTGGTCTGGTAGATGGGCACGGCGCGCGCGTCGGTTGCGGGGTCTGCCTGTTCCTGACCTACATGAAGCTGCAATGTCTCAAAGCGATAGTTTTTCTTGCTCATAATTCTTTCCTTTCTTTTATTTATTTAATTGATGAATGTTCCGGGTGCAAAGGTACGGCGAAAAAGCGGTTCCCGCAATCGCACGATTGTGGCATTCCGCATACCATATTCGTGGTATTTTGGTCTATTTGCTTAAAAAAGTGTGAAATATTTGGCGATTTCATCGAAAAGACTTACTTTTGTAAGCAGAACAATCAAACCATATAACTTATGATAGACGTAAAAGAAACTTTGAGTCAGAGTGAGGAGAGAATGGAGATGGCGGCGATGTTCCTTGAGGACGAGCTGAACAGAATCCGCGCCGGACGAGCCAACGTGGCCATTCTCGACGGAGTGCGTGTAGATTCCTATGGCAGTAAGGTGCCTTTGAATCAGGTGGCAAACGTAAGCGTGCCCGACCCGCGTACCATCGCCATCAAGCCGTGGGACCGCAAGGAAATCCGCAATATCGAAAAGGCAATCATGGACTCGGATGTAGGCATCACGCCGGAAAACAACGGTGAGGTAATCAGACTGAACATCCCCGTTCCCACCGAAGAGCGCCGCCGCGAACTGACGAAGCAGTGCAACAAGATTGCAGAGAAGGCGAAAGTGGAGGTGCGTAACGTGCGTGGCGACATCAAGGATAAGCTGAAGAAAGCCATCAAGGACGGACTTTCCGAGGACAACGAGAAGGATGCTGAACTTGAACTCCAGAAGATTCACGACAAGTATATCAAGAAAATTGATGAACTGATTGCCGCGAAGACCAAGGAGATTATGACTGTCTGATGAGAGGTCTCGTCGTCAAGAACACAGGCAGTTGGTACACGGTACGCACCGATGGCGGACAGCTGATAGAGAGTAAAATCAAGGGAAACTTCCGGTTGAAGGGAATCCGCAGCACGAATCCTGTGGCTGTGGGTGACCGTGTGGAGTTGGTTACCAACCAAGAAGGTACGGCGTTCATCACTTCGATTGAGGAACGTCGTAACTATATTATCCGGAAATCACAGAATCTCTCCAAGCAGAGCCATATCCTTGCGGCAAACCTTGACCAGGCGCTGCTTGTCATCACGGTCAATCGTCCGCAGACTTCCACCACGTTCATCGACCGTTTCCTTGCTTCGGCGGAGGCTTATCGTGTCCCCGTGGTGTTGGTGTTCAACAAGACCGACCTGCTTGATGAGGACGAGCGCCGCTATCAGCAGATGATGATGGAGCTTTACCGCACGGTGGGCTATGAGTGCCGCGCCATCTCTGCCGGAACAGGTGAAGGAGTGGAGGAGTTGAGGCCGCTGCTCGAAGGCAAGATAACCCTGCTCAGTGGCAACAGCGGCGTGGGGAAATCGACGCTCATCAACCGCCTCATTCCGGGCGCAAACCTCCGCACGGCAGAGGTGTCCGATGCCCATAACACGGGTATGCATACCACCACGTTCAGCGAGATGCTTCCCCTTGGCAACCCAGAGAATGCTGCTTCGTGCGGGTATGTCATTGACACGCCGGGCATCAAGGGATTCGGCACGTTTGACATGGAGCGTGAGGAACTGACGAGCTACTTCAAGGAAATCTTCCGTTTCTCCCAAGACTGCCGATTCTCCAACTGCACCCACACGCATGAGCCGGGCTGTGCCGTGCTTCAGGCGCTTGAAGACCACTACATCGCCCAGAGCCGTTACCAGTCCTATCTCTCGATGCTTGAGGATAAAGATGAAGGCAAGTACCGGGAAGCATACTGACGGAATCAGACAAAATTAGACGAAGAAACTTATTAATCAAAAACACCAGAATAATGATGAAAAAACTTATTTGTATCTTCTGCGCAATGTTCGGCGTCTATGCCGCCCATGCGCAGACCAAGACCGAGATTAAGCAGTTTAATCTTTCGGGACCTTATGCCGTGTCCGCGCCCGTATCGCTTGACACGGTGGATGTAAAGGGGAAGAAGTTCGACCCCAAGTCATTGCTCGATGCCATCGCCTTGACCTCGCCTGTCACGGGCACGTTTAGCGGTCAGGTGCTGCCTTCATTGGCGGAAGGCAAGAGCGTGGGACTGCTCACCTTTTATATAAATAACAGCAGCTACCTGAAGGGAACGCTTTCCGTAAAAGGCCCCAAGAACTACAAACTCTACATTGATGGACAGGAGGCATCCGATAAACTTGCGCTTGCGCCGGAGCATCACACGCTTGCCATCAAGTTCCTGACAGAGCCGAAAGACACCGATTCCATCTGTGTAACCATCGACGCGCCGCATGCCGTGGCCTATACGCTTGACAGTCGTCACCCCTATATGGTGCATGACCTGACCGATGGCAAGCGTGTGCGCAGCCTGTCGCTCTCTCCCGACGGGGCGTATGTGGCGGTTGCTTTCCAGACGACGGAGCGGGGTGGTAAGTCCCATTGGAACTATGAACTGCGCGAGGTGAAGAGCGGTCGCTTGGTTTCGCAGCCTGCGGGGAACGTGCGTTGGTTGCCCAAGAGTGCGGCTTACCTCGTGGAGGAGTCGCAAGACGGCAGGCGCGTGCTGTATAAGGTCAGCCCCGCCACGGGCGACCGCACCTTGTTTGCCTACGATATTCCCAAGGGCAGATACACCGTAGCCCCCACGGAGGACTACCTGATTATTCATGCCACTGAGGAAGGCCCGAAGGAGGATAAGGATGTGTTCGAGGTGGTGGAGATGGACGACCGTCAGCCCGGTTGGCGTGAGCGTGGCTATCTCTGCAAGTATGACATTGCCACGGGTGTGAGCCGTCGCATCACGTTTGGCACGAAGGGCGAGTTCCTTGCAGATATCTCCCTCGATGGCCGCAAGCTGCTCGTAGGCTCGTCTTATTCGCGCCTCTCCCGTCGTCCCACCGAGGTGATGGATGTGTTCATCATGGATGCGCAGACGCTCCAGATGGATACGCTGTTCACCTGCGAGGGATTCATCGGTGCCGGCTCTTTCTCGCCCGACGGTTCCAAGATTCTGTTTAACGGCACGCCCGAGGCATTTAATCGCATCGGTTGCCAGTTGCCGGCGGAGGTTACGCCGAACATGACGGAGGGCGAGTTGTTCCTCTATGACATCGCCTCGAAGCAGATTAAACCGCTCACGAAGGATTTCGACCCCTCCGTGGATGCCGTGACTTGGTCATGGGCTGACGGACAGGTGTATTTCACGGCGGAAGACCGCGACTACAAAAATCTCTTCACGCTCAATCCCGAGACGGGCAAGATTACAAAACTGCCTGCCGTCGGCGACAATGTCTATCGCATGGACGTGGCTTCATGCGCATCCCGGATTGCCTATGTGACCTACAAGACGTTAGAGCCGGCATCGGCTTATGTGCTCGATGTGAAGACCAAGAAGCAGCGGCAGTTCTTCGACGGGCGCGAGGCACTCGGCGAGGCGGAGGTGGGCACTTGCGAGGACTGGAACTTCACCAACTCCCGCGGTGACACGGTCTATGGTCGTCTCTACCTGCCCAAGGACTTTGATGCCTCGAAGAAATACCCGCTCCTCGTGTATTATTATGGTGGCTGCTCACCCACGACGCGCTACTTCGAGTCGCCCTATGCCCCGCAATACTGGAACTCGCTCGGCTACGTGGCTTATATCCTGCAGCCCAGCGGTGCCACGGGCTTCGGTCAGGAGTGGGCATCGCGCCACGTGAATACTGCGGGTCGCGGCCCTGCCGAGGACATCATTGAGGGCACGAAGAAGCTCTGCGAGGAGCATCCTTTCATTGACGCCTCGAAAATCGGCTGTATGGGTGCTTCCTACGGCGGTTTCATGACGCAGTATCTCCAGACGCAGACCGACATCTTCGCTGCTGCCATCTCCCACGCCGGTATTGCCAACCACACCAGTTACTGGGGTGAGGGCTACTGGGGTTACAACTATAGCGAGGTGTCTATGGCAAACAGCTATCCGTGGAGTCACCGCGAACTCTATGTGGATCAGTCGCCGCTCTTCAATGCTGACAAGATTCACACGCCGCTGCTCCTTCTGCACGGCAATGCTGACACCAACGTGCCTCTCATCGAGAGCCTTCAGATGTTCACCGCCCTGAAGCTCCTCGGCCGTGAGGTGGCGCTCGTCGAGGTGGAGGGTGAGAACCACCATATCCTCAACTATGGTAAGCGTGAGAAGTGGCTCGCCACTCAGATGGCTTGGTTCCAGAAATGGCTGAAGGATGATCCCGCATGGTGGGATGCCCTTTATCCCAAGAAGAACCTGTAAAGGCTTGTGGGGCGATAGCTCGGTTGGGCTATCGCCCCAATTTGTTTTTTGTCGCTGCCAAGATTGCATACTGGGAAGCTGCAAAAATGCTTCGTGAAAAGTTAAATTTTTCCAAAAATCAAGACAAATCACCTCTGTAGAATCGCGTATTTCTCACCAAATCAATTGACGGGCAGAAATACGTGAATTTTGTGCAATTACAACACATTGATTATCAATATCTTGTAAAATTATTACAGATTTTGGCCTCTAAAAACCCCATAAAAAGGCGGTTTTTCGGTGATTTTCCAGCGTAATTTTCTTCAATTTTCGGCAAAATAGCCTCGATTTTGTGCCAAATTGTGTCGAATTTTAGGCTTCATTTTATTAATTTTCGTGTTACTTTTTATCAAATTCCGTGTTACTTTTTAGTAAATTCCGTGTTGCTTTTTGGAAAAATATAACACGAAAGTCTAAAAAATTAAACTCAAACCTTGATTTTATGGAGCTTTTTCTCAGATTCTGTCGAGCACAGTTTCAAAACTCGTCGAACCGCATCTATTTCATCGTTTCACCAAGTGTTAAATTTTGGCAAGTTTTCTTGACGAATTTAGGTGACTGTATTGTCCGAAAAACAAGCAAATTCTTGCTAATTTTGCAAAAACTTGCAAGAATTGGCAAGAATCTGTGAAACTATATCTATATTTGCAGATGAAACTAAAACAGAATGAATGGAGATATTGATATGAGCATGAAAAGACTACTGACATTGTTTTGCTTGGCGACGCTTCTGCTGAATCCCGCGGCAGGGCAGGGGAAGAAAGGCGCAACTTCATCGCCGTTGGTGTTCCAACATCCGTGGCAGGGAAAGCGGGTGGCTTATTTCGGGGATTCGATAACCGACCCACGCAACAATGGTTCGAAGAAGAAGTATTGGGGATTCTTGCAGGACTGGCTTCAGATAGAGCCGTATGTGTATGGCGTGAGTGGAAGGCAGTGGAATGATATTCCTCGCCAGACGGATAAGTTGTCTGAGGAGCATGGTGACAATGTGGATGCGATTCTCATCTTCATCGGGACAAACGATTATAATTCGGGTGTGCCCATCGGCGAATGGTTCACTGAGCGACCTGAGAAGGTGGTGGCGGGCATCCATGAGCAGAAACATCCTGTGGATAGGCGGCACCGCTATCCGTCGATGGCGGACTCTACCTATCGGGGACGGATAAACCGCGCCCTTGACTATGTGAAGCGTCGCTATCCGACGAAGCAAATCGTGCTGCTTACGCCCATCCACCGCGCAGAATTCTATGCCAACGATACCAACTGGCAACCGCGTGAGGACTTTACCAATCAATGTGGTGAATATCTGGACGCTTATGTGCAGTCGGTAAAAGAGGCGGGGAGTCTTTGGGCTGTTCCCGTGATTGACTTGAATGCCCTTTGCGGACTTTACCCGTTGATGGATGAGTATGCTCAATTCTTCAAGAGTGCGGAGACAGACCGATTGCATCCCAATGATGATGGGCATCGGCGTATGGCGCAGACGCTAATGTATCAGTTGCTTACGCTGCCGGTCTTTAATGCTCCCGCTCTCCCTTGATTCAATCCCTTATTTCCCCCTCACGTAATCCGTAAAGGCATAACTGAAGGCATGGCGTTCATCGGCGTCGTGCCTTTCCTTTGTCTCCACGCGCCAGTCATCGTAGGGCGGAAAGAATGTGTCAGCCTCGGTGGGCGTGTCATCTATCTCCGTGAGGCAAAGACGGTCGGCTAATGGAAGGGCCTGCTCATAGACACTTGCACCACCGATGATATAGATGTCTTCCTCCGTATTGCAATGCGACAGGGCCTCGTCGAGTGAGGCAAAGGTCTCGCAACCGGGGAAATCCTTTTGCGAACGACTGAGCACAATGTTGCGGCGGTTAGGAAGCGCACCCTTCGGAAGGGAAAGGAATGTGTTGCGCCCCATAATAATCGTATGCCCCGTGGTGAGTGCCTTGAAGCGCTTCAAGTCGTTGGGCAACCAATAGATAAGTTTGTTCTGATAGCCGATGGCGCGGTTTTTCGCTACGGCGGCAATGATGCTAATCATACGCTTACGTCTGCTTTGATGTGTGGATGCGGGTCGTAGCCCGTCAGTTCGAAGTCCTCATAATGGAAATCGAAGATGCTCTTTACATCGGGATTGATATTCATTGTGGGCAATGGGCGCGGTTCGCGCGTCAGTTGAAGTTTTGCCTGTTCGAGATGGTTCAGATAGAGATGCGTGTCGCCCGTGGTGTGAATGAAATCACCTGCCTTGAAGCCTGTCACCTGCGCCATCATCTGCAACAGCAAGGCGTAACTCGCAATGTTGAACGGCACACCGAGGAAAGTATCTGCCGAGCGCTGATAGAGTTGCAAGGAGAGACGGTCATTGGCTACATAGAACTGGAAGATGGTGTGGCATGGTGGCAACGCCATCTTGTTTACCTCTGCCACGTTCCACGCCGACACAATCATGCGCCGCGAGTTCGGGTTGGTCTTGAGTTGGTCGATTACATATTGTATCTGGTCAATCACCCCCCCGTCATAGTCGGGCCACGCACGCCATTGATGCCCATAAACAGGCCCTAACTCACCGTCTTCATCCGCCCACTCATTCCAGATGCGCACGCCGTTTTCCTGTAAATAGCGCACGTTGGTGTCACCTTTCAGAAACCAGAGCAATTCGTGGATGATGCTCTTCAGGTGGAGTTTTTTTGTGGTCAGCAGGGGGAAGCCGTCATCAAGGTTATAACGCGACTGCGTTCCGAAGATACTGATTGTGCCAGTACCCGTGCGGTCGCCCTTTTCAGTGCCTTCCGTCAGGATGCGGTTAAGGATGTCTAAGTATTGCTTCATATTCGTCAGGTATATGTGTGGTCTTGATTTTCCACATTTCGGGATAGTGGTTGTTGGCGCGGTTGCCGATGTTCTTCACGAATCCGAGGGGAACGCCGCGGAAGGTCACGATGATAAAGCCGCGTGGCGTTTCGGGGGGGAGTATGATTGCCTCGCGCCGCAAGTAACTTATTGCCTGCGTGTAAGTAATCTCCACCTTGGGATATTGTTCGCCCTGTGCACCCGTATAGAGTGCCTGTGCATGAACGGGAATCTTGTCTTTTCCCTTGCTGACGGGTTGCGGGGCATTACCGTCCCACAGGGTGTGAATCTTTGCGGTGATAGTCTTGCGAAGCCTCTCGATGCTTGGCTTGGCGTTGCCGATATTCATCCCGCGATTGCCGCTCGTGTCGCTATATAATAAAGGTGCATCTGCGGGCTTGCGGAGCAACGCCATAAACAAGCCCTCGCCCCGGCTGATGCCCGGGATGAACCGATAGACGGGCGCATCGAATCCCTCCAATAGCGAACCCGTGATGTTCCATTCGCTTGCGACAGGCACAGGAATCACCTCCGCTCCAAGCGCCTCCTTGAAATGCTTCACGTTCTCCTCATTCTCCAGCGTGTTCAGCGTGCAGGTGGAGTAGATGAGCCACCCACCAGGGCGCAGACACGCCCACGCATCGCTGACAATCTCGCGCTGCAACCGCCAGCATTTCCCCACGTTCTGCAGACTCCATTCGCCGATGGTAGCCGGGTCTTTGCGGAACATGCCCTCGCCCGAACAAGGCACATCGCAGAGGATGATGTCGAACATCGTACCGCTGCGCCTGAAATCCTTTGGATAAGCATTGGTCACGATGCAATCCGGCGCCCCCCACTTCTCCATGTTCTCCAAGAGAATCTGCGCCCGTTGGCGCATCGGTTCGTTGCTCACCAAGAGACTCCCCGCGGGCAATATACTGCGTACCGCCGTGGATTTACCCCCCGGTGCAGCACAAAGGTCGAGCATCGCTATCGGCTCAACGGGTGGGCTGAGCGTGTCGAGAATATGCGAAAGCACGTGAGAGACGAACATTGATGCCGCTTCCTGCACGTAGTAGCAGCCGGCGTGGAGCAAGGGGTCGAAAGTGAAGTTTGGGCGCGCGGGGAGATAATATCCCTCTTTGCACCACGGCACGCGCTCGCCTTCGGTGGAGGCTTTCAGCGGATTGATGCGGATGCTCACGGGCGGCTCATCCCCGAATGAGGCGATATAACGCTCGAAACGCTCATCGCCCATTACCTTGCGTGTCTGCCGTATGAAATCCTCCGGTAATTGCATAATTGTCTGCAAAATTAAGAAAAATCTGCAGAAATTGCACAAAAAATCCACTAACTTTGCAACTTATTACCGCTTTGTTACGTCATATAAGTGTAAGAGATTTCAAAACAGAAAGAGATATGAAGAAAAGTTTGATTGTCATCACGATGCTGCTCGCCCTCGGAATGAGTGCCGGCGCGGCATCACAGAAGCATCGCCACCGCCCGCAGACGGCGGCGGTGCAGGTAGATTCCACCGCTGCGCCCGAGACCGTGGAGGCTTATTCGGACACGGCATCCACTACGACCATGAACGAGGCTGCTGACGAAGACCACAAGGCTTATATCCGCGACGCATTCTCCGACTCTGACGCAGATATGTTTGATAGGATGTTCGATGGGAATGAAGGCATAGCGCTCGCAGGGATGGTGTTCGCCATCTTTGTCTTGGTCATCGTCTTCCTGCTGTCTCCGATTCTCATTCTCATCACCATATTCTATTTCATCAACAAGAACCGCCGCGAGCGCTATAAGCTGGCGCAGGCAGCGGTGGAGCATGGGCAGCCCATCCCTGATGGTCTGATAGCGGGGCAGAAGAAGGCGAAGCAAGCGAAGGCGGAGGCAAATGCGAGCAATGCATCGGGCGCAAACGAGGATTATGCGACGGGCATCAGGCAGACATTCCTCGGCATCGGATTGATGATATTCTTTGTTTACCTCGGTGTCAGCGTTGGCATCGGCATCGGTGCCCTCGTGACCTGCATCGGTCTCGGAAAAGTGTTTGTCAGCAAGACATCGAAAAAGAATGACCTGCTGAATGACAATGCCGCTTACGGCAATAACCAGCCTGGTTATCGTGATAACAAGGCTGATGAGGAGAATAAGAATGGCAATTATAATCACAACGAACCTTTATAAACATACAAGATTATGAGTAAGAAACTTGAGCGGTCAGACAACCGCATTATTGCCGGCGTATGTGCCGGTCTTGCAGAGTATTTTGACTTCGATCCCACGTTGGTGCGCATCGCGTATGCGTTCCTTACCATCTTCACGGCATTCTGTGGACTGCTGTTCTACATCGTGCTGTGGATTGTGATGCCGCAGAAGCACTATTGATGGCATGGCGGAGCTCAGCGACATATCTCTCGTGGCGCAGGTGGCGGTATTCCGCAACAAGAAGGCCTTTGACCAGCTTGTGCGGAAATACCAGTCGCCTGTCAGGAGGTTCTTCCTGACCCAGACCCTCGGGGATGAGCAGCTGAGCGACGACCTTGCCCAAGAAACCTTCATCAAGGCATACACAAGGATATCTTGCTTCCGCGGGATGTCGGGCTTCTCGCCGTGGCTGATGCGCATTGCTTACAACGTGTATCTCGACTATCTCAGGAGCAGGCATCCGATGACAGACATCGAGTCGTCTGCCGTCACGGGGCACCCCACTCCGTCAGCCGACCCGAACCTGAAGATGGACATCTACCGCGCCCTCGCCTTGCTGAAGGAAGATGAGCGCGTATGTATCACCCTCCAGCTCATCGACGGCTATCCGATAGAGCAGATTGCCCGATTGACGGGTATGGCGGAGAACACCGTGAAGTCGCACTTGAAGCGGGGGAAGGACAGACTGGCTGACTACTTAAAACGAAATGGATATGACCGATAAAGACGACATATTGATAGGTCGCTTCTTGCAGGAGGCTGCACTGAGTGTGGCTGACGACGGATTCACGGAGCGAGTGATGCAAAGCCTGCCGGTTGATACGAGCAGGGCGCATCAGTTGTCGAGATTGTGGACTTGGTTCTGCATCGCGACGGGCATCGTGCTTTTCTTCGTATTCGATGGTGTCGGGGCATTGAAGTCCATGCTCCAAGCACTGCTCACCTCCGTGACAACAAACCTTGAGGTGTGGCTTGTAACGATGCCGATGGCAGACCTTCAGGTGAATCCGCTGACGCTTCTGCTGCTTATGGCTTTTGTAGGAGTTTACCTTCCTTATCAAATAGCCCGTAGGTTGTCCGCAATACAATAAATTCGGTGCGGCGGTTCAGTTGGTTGCACGCTTCCTGTTGCTCTTCGGGAAGCGTGGCGATGTATGTTTCGGTCAGCACATCGCCCTCTTTGAGGAACGGATACCGCTCTGCCACTTTCTTCTTGATGCGCTTCGGTCTGCTCTCCCCGTAGCCTTTCGGAGTCAGACGGTCGGCAGCGATGCCGTGGGCTATCAGGTAGTTCACCACACTCTCCGCTCTCCTTTGCGACAATCGCTCGTTGTAGGCATCCGAGCCTTTCGAGTCCGTATGCGCCCCTAATTCGATGGTGATGTTCGGATTTTCATTCAGCAGTTGCACAAGTTCATCCAATGCCGTGGCTGATTCGGGGCGCAGCGTCGCCTTATCGAAATCATAGAAGATGTTTTCTATCAGCACGGGTGCGGAGATATTGGCAAGCGGGAATTGCAAGACATATTCCTCTGACTTTGTGGCAGGCTCTACTTTTAGTTGCTCCTGATGATTGAGGAATCCCTTGCAGGTGGCAAGCATCACGTAATCCACGCTGGGCTTGATTTCCTGCGTAAATGATCCGTCACCCCGCACGCTCAATCGCAGATTCGTACCGTCGTTGCCCACCATATATACTTGTGCCGCCGGCAGTTCATAGCCGTCTTGCTCATACACCCAGCCTTTTACCGTCTGTATAATCTCCGGGTTGTGGAAACTATAGATATGGTCAAATCCACGTGTGTCACCTCGGTTTGATGAGAAATAGCCTTGGTTGAGCCGTCCCTCAAAAGTCATGCCGAAGTCATCACCTTGTGAGTTCAACGGGAAACCGGGGTGGATAATCTGCGCCTTGGATGGCTGATTGACAGACTTGGCGATGAAAATATCCAGTCCGCCCATACCCGGATGGCCGTTGGAGGAGAAATAAAGGTCGCCATTGGGTCGGAATGTTGGGAACATCTCATCGCCCGCCGTATTGATGGGCGCGCCAAGATTCTCCACGGCTCCCGTCGTACCGTTGGCAAGCAGTCGGCAGCGCCAGATGTCGTAGCCACCCAAGCCTCCCGGCATGTCACTCACAAAGTATAGCCATTCGCCGTCGGGTGATATAGCGGGGTGGGCATAACTCGACAACGTATCTTTCGAGATGGTTACCGCAGTGGGTTTGCCCCACGCGGCATCAGCACGGTTGGAGACGACAATCTCGGCATAGCGGGGATAGTTGGGGTCGGTCTTGCATTGGGTGAGATACATCGTTTTCCCATCGGGCGAAATGGCGCAAGCACCCTCATCGAAGTTTGAGTTCAGGTCGGTGTCTATATGTTGAGGCTTGCCCCATTTGCCTTTTTCATCTTTCTGCGCCATGAAAATGTCCGCACTCTTTGCCCCCGTGATGCCGTTCAGTTCATCGCCCAGTGCCTGGTTGCGGGTAGAGGAAAAGTAAAGATGTTCATTGTCATCGCCTGCCAAAACGGGTGAATAGTCTGCGCGACGGGAATTGAAGATGTCCATCCGCTTCACGGTGTAGGCTGACCCTTCCTTGCGCCATTGCGGTGCCATCTGTGCCGATTCTAAGCCTACGCGCGCCAAGTCCATCCCTCGGCTCTCTCCTTTGGCAAGCGGGAGTTTCAGGGGATTCAGCGAGTCCATCGCTATCTGGAATTGCTTGGCTGCCTCTTTGTAGTTCCCGTTGCGTAGATGCAACTGCCCGAGATAAAGATGTGTCAGCGAGTCTGCTTGTTTGTAGCGCACCACGTTGTTGTAGGCGGTGATGGCTTTGTTCGTGGCGTTGATGCGCCGATAGCACTCAGCCAATTTCGCGGCGCGCTCTCCTCTTATAGTCCTTTCCTTCGTTGGGGTCTGGGTATATGCCTTCCGATACTGCTCTGCGGCATCGTAGTATTCTCCGATGGCCATAAACTTGTCGCCCTTCTTCATCGCCTGGTCAGCCCCGCAACTATGGAGCAATATGGAGAGCATAACCAGTAATGTGGCTGCAATAAGATGGCACAAGTTTATTCTCTTCATGGCTTATGTGGGTTTGTTTCCGCTTTTGGAGGATTTCTTCTTTTTCAGGTCGTCGTCAGTAGTCACCGTTACACGCCTGTTTGATGTATCACGCATCACTTGCTGCACAATCTCACCCACCTGCTGCTTCAGTTCTTCAATAAACTGCCCCGCATCGTATTTACGGTGTTCGATGTCGCGCAATTTCTTTTCCCAGATGCCCGTCAGTTCACAACTCTTTAATAGTTCCTCACGGATGAGGTCTATCAGTTCGATGCCTGTCGGCGTGGCCACAAGCCGTTTGCGCTCCCGTCGGATGTAGTGGCGCTTGAAGAGAGTCTCGATGATGCTCGCGCGGCTTGATGGGCGACCGATACCGTTCTCTTTCATGGCAGCGCGAAGGGTCTCGTCTTCCACGAACTTGCCCGCCGTCTCCATCGCCCGAAGTAGTGAGGCTTCATTATAATAAGGTGGCGGTGTAGTCCATTTCTCGGTGAGTGTCGGGCGATGCTCGCCACTCTCGCCTTTCACGAAAGTGGGCAGCGTGCGCTCTTCGTCTTCTTTCTTCTTGCCGTCTTCCGTGTCGCCGATTGTTGCCCCGTCTTTGTCATCGGCATCGTCAGCCTTTGCCTTCTCTTTGCCATTCACCACGCGCCACCCCGGCTCAAGGATTTCCTTACCCGTCACCTTAAACTCCACTTCGCCTGCCTTTCCCATCACCGTGGTCGTAGAGAATTTGCAGTCGGGCAGGAACACGGCAATGAAGCGGCGAGCCACGAGGTCGAACACACTCCGCTCTGCGTCTGTGAGATTCTGAGGTATCACGCCCGTGGGAATGATGGCGTGGTGGTCGGTAACCTTTGAGGTATCAAACACCCGCTTCGACTTCTTCAGCGGTTTGCCGCCGATGGGCTTGATGAACTCTGCGTATGGAGCCACACCCGCAAACTTTGTCTGATACAAACCATTCATTGTTTGCGGACATTTGGGATAGATATCATCCGAAAGATACTGCGTATCCACACGAGGGTAGGTGGTGTATTTCTTTTCGTAAAGACTCTGAATCAGGTTGAGCGTCATCTCGGCGGAATAGCCGAACTTACGGTTGCAATCCACCTGTAGCGAGGTGAGGTCATAGAGTTGCGGCGGTGCTTCCGTGCCGTTCTTCTTTTGCACGCTCGTCACTTCAAACGGCTTGCCCTCGATGTCCCCAAAGGCTTGCTCACCTTCTTCCTTGCTTGTGAATTTGCCTTTAGTTGCGGTGAAGGTGGTGTCGCGGTAAACGGTGGCAAGCACCCAGTAAGGCTCGGGTTTGAAGTTCTCGATTTCCTTCTGGCGGTTTACAATCAAGGCGAGTGTCGGAGTCTGCACACGACCGATGGAAAGCACTTGCCTGTTCTGCCCATATTTCAATGTATAGAGGCGCGTGGCATTCATGCCCAACAGCCAGTCGCCGATGGCGCGTGATAGTCCCGCCATGTAAAGCGGTTGATAGTCTTGTTGGTCTTTCAGATTGGAAAATCCCTCGCGGATGGCTTCGTCCGTCATCGAAGATATCCAAAGTCGCTTCACAGGACAGGTGGCTCCCGCCTTCTGCATTACCCAACGCTGAATCAGTTCTCCCTCTTGTCCCGCGTCACCGCAGTTCACGATGCCGTCAGCCGCCTTCATCAGTCGCTCGATGGTAGCAAACTGCTTTTCAATGCCTCGGTCGCTGATGAGCTTGATGCCGAAACGCGGGGGAATCATCGGCAGTTGTGTCAGTGCCCACGGCTTCCATGCTTGTGTGTAGTCGCCCGGTTCTTTCAGTGTGCAGAGGTGTCCGAAAGTCCAAGTCACCTGATAGCCGTTGCCCTCCATATACCCATCATGCGAGCTGTTTGCTCCCAAAATGCGCGCAATGTCCCGAGCCACGCTCGGTTTCTCTGCTATACAGACAATCATTCAGTCAGTTCTTTAATCAGTAACCCAAGTATTCACCCACAAGCACTACGCTATGCCGTCCGCGTGGCGAATTGCGCAGAAAATGCACGTGATTGCAGATGCTTTCGGGTGAGTTGCAGTTATGGCAGATGCCATCCACCTGGCAAGGCGTATTGATGTCGAAGCGTGCCGCATTGATGGGTGATGCCGTTGAGCGGGCACGGGCAAGTGCAGCCTTTACGGTCTGCGCCACCTTGTTCAGTCCGATGACGAAGATAACCTTCTTTGGTCCCCACGTAATCGCTGCCACACGATTGCCGTTTCCGTCGATATTTACAATCACCCCATCCTCGCTGATGGCGTTGGCAGACGACAGATATATATCTGCCGTGAATGCCCGCTCATATATCTTTATCACCTCGGCGCGGTCTTCTACCAAATCACGGTCAAGCACTTCAAGCGTGCCACGGTTGTGTAGCACTTGTGGCAGTCCCATGTCGCGGATGGTCATCGAACCGCCCCATGTTACCGAACTGCCGTCGGCTATCATTTCCGATACTTTCTTCACGGCCTCTGCTGCCGTCGAGCAATAGCAAGCCTCCATGTTACGGCGGTTCAAGTTCTTTATCATTCGCTCTGCCAATCGCAGGTTTCTTTGTTCCTTGGGAGTCATTTTTCCGTTGAATCTTTTGTTAATCTGTTGCAAATTTACGAAAAATGTCCGACCGAGCAAGCAGTTTTGCCGGATTTTTCGTACTTTTGCCCTTCAAATGATAAAGCGCACATTTCAAATGACAAAGCACATAATCTTATCCATCTTCAAATGACAAAGCACATAATCTTATCCATCCTGCTCTGCCTGATGGCGGGGCATCCACTCCACGCACAGGGACTGCCCACCGACGGTCCCCTGACCTTGCGCCCCTTGTTGCAACAACTCGGTGAACGGCTGCTGACGGGCAAGACGGGCAGCATCGTAGCCATCAATCCCGCTAATGGCGAAATTCTATGCCTCGCCACGAATTCCCCCACGGGTAGCGATGTGCGGCTCGCCATCGGCAAGCCCTATGCTCCCGGTTCCACTTTCAAGACGGCGCAAGCGCTCACATTGCTCTCCGAAGGCATTGTCACCACGGAAACTGCCGTGGATTGCACCAAAGGCTTCATTGATGGAAGCATCCGTGTGGGATGCCACGAGCATCGTTCGCCGCTGAAGCTGAAAGATGCGATAGCCCACTCTTGCAACTCATGGTTTCTCGTGACCTTCGCCTCGATGATCAACGATGATTTTATGTATGACAGCCACGATGAGGCCATCGACACTTGGCGCTCGTATATGCAGAGCATGGGGTTGGGAGGCCCGATGCACATTGATATTCCCGGTGAACAGGGTGGCTTGCTTGCCAACTCAAACTATCTCAACCGCCGCTATAAGGATGGATGGGATGGTAAGACCATCTGGTGGGCAGGTATGGGACAGGGTGATGTAACTCTCACGCCCTTGCAACTTTGTAACCTCGCCGTAACCATTGCCAATCGTGGATGGTACTATGTGCCTCACATCCACCGCGACACGCAGAATCAGCGTTACCTCACGCCCCGACAGACAAAGGTGGCAAAGGAAGCCTATCCGCCTGTGGTAGAGGGGATGCGCTTGGCGGTGACAAAAGGCACAGCGGCGGGCATCAATACCAATGCCTACCCGATATGTGGCAAGACGGGTACGGTGGAGAATCCGGGCGAAGACCACTCCGTCTTCATCGGTTTTGCCCCGATGAACGAGCCGAAGATTGCTGTCAGCGTCTATATTGAGCACGGCGGTTTTGGTGCTGATTTGGCCGCCCCCGTCGCCAGTCTGCTGATTGAGATGTATCTGCGTGGCGCACTCTCCCCTGCTTCCGAGGCAAAGGCAAAGCGCATCGCAGCAAAGAAGATATTATAGCCAGAGATTGGCGATACTTACTGAGTGTAGATGATAGCCTGTTGTCACGGCTTGTAATCCCCTTCAATCATCTTCCCCACTACCAATTTGTCGCCTGAGAGGTCTATTTCAAAGAGGTGGGGCACACGGATGTAGCGGCCTGATACATTCTTGTGACTATGCACCGACATGAGCCAACGGCCTTCGAGCGTGCGGAAGAGCATGCCGTGACCGAAGTTGGGCGGCGTGATGGGGTGAGGCTCCTGAATCCAGTTGCCGTTCAACGTGCCGTCGTCAGAGTAGGCGACCCCCTGCGTATAGACATCATCTATCCAACTTGTCCATATCATGCCGAGCCTACCCGTACCTGTGCGGAAGAGATAAGGGCCGTCAGTCACTTTGTTGGGGCGCACCTTACCGTCTTCCACCTCGCGGCTCCAGGGAGATGCCGATGCGCGGAACAATATCTGACCCTCACCGACAGACCCGGAGAGGTCAGGCTTCAGTTCTATCTTCTCGATTGTCCCGTCCCAGTTTTGCAGCCACTCACCGCAATATACCATGTAGGGCTTGCCGTCCGTATCTACCCAAAACGTACCGTCGAGCGTAGGCTGCTTCTCGGGCAGATAGGTCTTGTCGTGCATAGGGCGGTAAGGACCTTCAGGCTTATCTGCCACCAGCACGTGAGAGGCGCGGCGGGGGATAACATTGCCACGCACGGTGTCAATCTTGATGTCGTTGTTGGTAAAGGTGGCGAAATAGTAATATTTGCCGTTGTATTTATGCAGCTCTGCCGCCCATATCTGAGGCCGTCTGCCCATCCATGAGTCGGGGTCGGTCTCGGCAACGCGATAAGGGCCACGCCACAGGTTGAGGTCACGACTGATGTAGAGCCTTCCGCCTGTGCCTGTCATGTAATATAGCTTGGTGTCGGGGTCGGCAAGGATGCATGGATCGCTGAGGATGATGCTGTCACGGGGCATCCCCATGTCGTCACGCTGATACACCCTCACATAGTCTATTTCATAGCGCATCGGCATTGCCGTGTTGTCGATGGTGCCACCGTTGTCTCCCCCGAGGGCGAGGTTGAGCAGGATGTATTGCGGGCGTGTGAAGGGATTGGTGTGCCCGCCGATGGAGCCGTTTACGGTCTCGCTGAGCGGGATGTCGTTCAATAGCTCGTCGTCAAGATAGATGCGGATAGCCTCGGGTGTCCAGTCCATTCGCCAAATGTGGAAATTCTCTGCCCATTGCGGGTCTTTGTCCGTGAAGTGGGTGACCGGGATGCGTTTCGAATTCCACACCGCCTTGTATTGCTCATCACTGCCCCACGCCGCGTTTGCAAGGATGTGTGGCACGCCGTTGATGCGGTAGTATTCCATCACGTCAATCTCACCATTTGAGGGCCAAGGCATCTGCGTGCCGAGCAACCAGATGGCGGGCCACGCACCGCTGGCGGTAGGTATCTTTGCCCTCACTTCCAACCTGCCGTAGAGGAAGCTGAAAGAACGGCGGGTGGTGAGCGAGGCAGAGGTGTATTCGATATGTTTGCGAGCGGTGCGCCAGTCTTGCTCTCCGTCTTTCCCTGCCAACGGATTCTCTCGATGCTCGCGCCGCGCCTCGATGACCAGACAACCATTCTCTTGCCAGGCATTCTCGCCCTGATACCACTGGTCTTCGTGATTGCGCTTGAAACCTATTTCAGGCTCCCACACTTCGGGATTGTAAGGCCCGTCGGTGTTAAACTCGTCGCTCCACACCAACTTCCACTCGTCTTGCGCGGACGATGGCGCGACTTGGGTATTCTGTGCCTGAATGTTTGCGGCAGACAAGAGTAGGGTGGCGGCTGCCAATAGATGTTTCATAATGGGTGTGATGTTCATAAGCAAATGATGGGTTTTCTATGATGTCTTACCTTCAATCGTCCGCGCAATCTTCTCGATGTTGAGGCTACGCGCCGATGCGTCGATAATCTCCTTATATATGCCGCCCTTCTTATACACCTCGTCGGGTTCTCCGCACTCCTCCACGCGACCCTGCCTCATGGCATATACCATCTCACTGTCGATGATTTGCGAGATATTGTGGGAGATGATGATTACCGTGCGGTCTTTCTTGATGGCGTCGATGCTGTTCTTGATTTGCTCCGTGGCAATGGCATCGAGGCTCGCCGTAGGCTCGTCGAGGAAGATGATGGGCGGGTTCTTCAGGAACATACGGGCGATGGCGATGCGCTGCTGCTGACCGCCGGAGAGGTCGGATGCCTTGTTGTCGAACTGCTTCGGGAGGCTCATAATCTGGTCGTAGATATACGATTTCTTCGCCGCCTCCACCACCTCTTCATGCGTGGCATCAGGCTTGCCGTAGCGGATATTCTCCTCAATGGTGCCATCGAAGATGTGATTCTTCTGCAAGACGAGACCGATGTTGTCGCGCAAATATTGCGTATCGTAGTCACGCAAATCCACGCCGTCCAAGAGTATCGTGCCCGATTGCGGCTCGAAAAATTTGTCTAAGAGGTTCACCACCGTACTCTTACCCGCGCCCGAGAGACCTACCAATGCGGTTATCTTGCCCGGCACGATGGTGAGGTTCACCCCGTAGAGCGCCTGATTGCCGTTGGGGTAGGAGAAATCCACGTCCTTCATCTCAAACCGCCCCTCAATCCGCTCCGGGCGATAAGTGCCGCTCGCCTCCACCTCGTGGTCGGAGTGCAGGATATCGAAGAAACCCTCAGCATAGATGAGTGCGTCGTTTACATCGTCGAAGATGCGCTGCAGCTGGGTGATGGGGGCGATGACGTTGCTGAAAAGCATTACGTGATACATGATTTTACCGATGGTCATGCCCGGATAGTCTATCAGCACAAGATAGGCGGTGAGGATGATGACCAACACCGTGCCCACCTGCTTCA
>JAFLSG010000014.1 GCA_022511065.1 Prevotella sp. | reverse complement strand
AGTTCAAAAACGGGAAGCCGAAAGTTTAGATTCCGGCGCACATTCTTCTGCGAAAAATGTTTAGATATTGATTGTTCTTACTTGATATGACAAGTGCATACCCTTATAAAAACAAAGTCCCACCGTGGTACGCATCGTTGAGAGGCGTGGTGGGAATTTACGGGAAACAAACTGCGTTCCTCACAGGACAACCGTGCGGAATGTCGCAGCCTTGTCATAACCGGCAGCTTTGCGAATATGGTTTAATTGGCGGGTTTGGTCGTTCCACTCAAACAGCGTTTCGTTGTATTTTCCTTGCTCGTAGTCCATGCTCTCGCCGTCATCCTCATAGAGGGTGAAGGTGGCATCGGCACCGGGATAGACGCGCAACTCTATTTCCGCACCGTGGTGCTCGGAGGTATATTGACTGTCTTGTCCTATCGGCAGGATGCTGCCCGCCTTGACGAACACGGGAATGCGGGCGAGGGTGACGGGCGTGGTCACGTACTGGCCGCCCTCATAGTGCTTGTTGGTGTGGTAGTCGTACCATCCGCCGTCGGTCTTTGGCAAATAGGTGCGCCACTCGCTGACACCCGGCTCGGTGACGGGACTGATGAGCAACGACTGACCGAACATATATTCGTGCTGCTGTCGCAACGCCTCGGGGTCATTGGCGAAATCGAACACGAGGGGACGCATCAGCGTAGAGCCTTCGCGAGAGACGGCTGCCGCACTGGAGTAGATGTAAGGCAACAGACGGTAACGCTCCCGCAGACAGTCGGCGATGACCTCTTGCGCCTCTTTGCCGTAGCGCCACGGCTCGGTGTCGCTCATATAGCCGTGTACGCGCATCAAGGGGAGATAGACCGATGTCTCAATCCAGCGGAGCATCCGCTCGATGTAGTCGGCATTGGTATGTTGGTCGCGGGGACGGAAGAAGCCACCCGCATCGTATGTCCACCAAGGGATGCCCGCCGCCTGCATACCAAGCCCTGCGGCAATCTGCCGACGGAAAGTCTCCCAGTCGTTGCCCACATCGCCCGACCACAGGGCAGAGCCGTAGCGCTGGATGCCGGGGAAACCGCAACGGGTGAGAATCATCGTGCGCTGCGATGGCAAGTCATGCCGCAGACCTTCATAGACAGTTTTGTTCACGAGCAGGGGATAGACATTGCGGAACACCTCGCCGGGGTAACGGCCGTTCATCACGCGCCTGCCCTCCAAATCGTCGTTCTCAGGCTCCGTGGCATCTTGCCACCACGCATCAATGCCTAATGGGACGAGTCGCTGACTGAAGTTGCGCCAATAGGCAGCAGCCGACTCGGGATTGAAGAAGTCCACCCAGTCCGTCCCGGGGATGAAATGGCCGTCGCGTTCCAACTGCCGACCCACCTCAGAGCTCTTATCCACCTTCGACCATACGGAGAGCATCAGCCGCAGGTTCATGCGGTGCAGACTGTCGGTCATCTGCTTCGGATTGGGGTAGTTGTCTGTATCGAATGCCATTGAGTTCCATCCGTTCTTGCCCCAATACTGCCAGTCCTGTACCATCACATCGGCAGGCAGTTGCAAGTCGCGAAACTCCTTGGCGGTGGCAAGCAGTTCGTCTTGCGAGTGAAACCGCTCGCGGCAATGGATATAGCCCAATGCCCACTGCGGTATCATAGGCACCTCGCCCGTCAGATGGCGGTAGGAAGCAATGATTTCGTCTGCCGAACCGACAAAGACGGTATAATCAACCGCTTGGGCTACGGGCGAACTGATAACCGTCTGGTCGCCCACCTTGCCGTAATGGAGGATTGGTTGGTCGCCGTTTGCTAACTCTGCGGTCAGTTGATGTTTGCCCGCCATGAGGTGTACGATGGTGGATGCCGTCGGCGGGAGCCACAGGTTCTGCATCTCTATCACGGTCTCTCCGTCGATGGTGAGGTTTTGGCGGCGTGCCATCTTCTGCCCTACATCAAGCAGCAGTGCATAGTCGCCCGTTTCCTTGATATTGAGCGTGGCGGTGTAGATGTTGCGCTCCCGCACTTCCTGTCTGCCTCCCTCCGTAGAGGTTACGTTCACCACCTCGCTCTCGCCCGTTCCCGCTTGTTTCTCCAAACGGATTTGTTGGTCACAAGGATTGAAGTCCGTCATTCCGTAGTTGTTCCACAGCAGACCGTAGCCCTTGTTGGAAATCAGCATCGGGATGGAGATTTGTGTGTTCACCTGCGTCAGTCGGCGAGAGAGACCGCGCACGTTGAGGTAGCCGTCCTGAAACTGTCCCAATCCGTAGAGGTATTCATCAGTCGGTGAGGCAAAAGCAAGGCGAGCCTCTTGCGTGGGCTCGCCTGCTACTGTACCTTGCTTTAATTGATGTTCCGTGGCGGTGAATACCGTCTGTCCGCTACGGTCTTTCACCTCCACCGTTTGCTGTTCTGCATTCACCAAGACCTCTATGCCATCAGGCTCTGCCGCCTCGTCGGTCACATAGAGCCATTCAGGTAGTTGCTCCTCAGCCCCCTCCGTATAGTGGAATCTCACGGCATTGCCCGCCATAACCTTCCACGAGAGTGTCCCGTTTCCAAAGGCAACCTGCTGGGTGGCTTGGCTTCGCTTTACCAATTGCTTTAGTGCCGAGCCGAAGATGACATACTGCGTATTGCCGGCAATCGTCCCTTCGTTCTGCCCCCAAAGGAAAGGCCAGTCGTCGAAGTTCTCGAAGTGGTCGGGTTGGCGGAAGAGCAAGCCCGGAGCCACGTTGCCCGGGATGAAGGAGAAGTCGGCGCGATTGTTGCCATAGAAAACTGCCTTCGGACGCGCTGCGCCCACGGCTGCCACAAACGAATAATTGTGGTAAGGATGGCAACCGAAAAGCCAGTTGGCAGCGCGGTAGATATCATCCGTTCCGATGATGTCGGGAAAATAGAGGTGGGCGAAGCACACGGTCGTGCCGAAGTTCAGCAGACCGCCTCCGCCTGCCCAGTTGCCGAGACCGATGGGCACGCCGTATGGATTCTCCTCATCGAAATGCGCAATGTAAGCCTTGTATTTCTCCACATACGGGCGAAGCCTCTGCTTGTAGTCCTCATCCATATAGGGAACAGCGTCGAGTGCAGTCTGTATGCTGAACTCCATGAACTTGTCAAGCGCATCCCATATCTGATTATTGAAGTCCACAAGATATTTTTCCTCGCGGGTAGCACCGTAGAGTTGCAGGTTGGTCGCCATATTTCCCATTCTCGCCCACGGACGGCCTTGCGATGGTTTGCTATTCTCTTTCTTCATCAGTTCCGTGGCTTCCGCCATCAGTCGCTTCGACTGGGCGAGGGCGCGCTCCGCCAGATCGTCGTTATAGCCTTTGAGGGCACGATAGGCAGAGGCAAACATTGTGGCAGCCTGGTAGTCGAGCGACGGATTGCGCGTGGTGAATGCCCACATATCATCGGGCGTACCGCTGCGCTTGCCGTCGGCAGATACTTCGTAAGGCTTAAGGCTTGGGTCGTAGTGCAGTCCGTCGGTGATAGAGGCGGCATCGCCCAAGTGGTGATAGTTGTCAAGCACGGAGTTGGAAAGGGCAGATGCCATGTGTCCAATCTGCTCTGCCTGTGCAACCAAGTTAAGCGTGCCGTGCTCGATGTACTGGAGAATGTCGGGCACACCGTCGGGACGGTGCAAATCAACATAGCGCTGTTCCTGACTGACAAAAGTCTCGTCGCGTTGCGGCTTGAACAGTTCCCATATCTTCACGAGATTATGCACCACGCTGATGTTCGAGTGCGTCTCAATGTCGAAGTCACCGGCATCGAAGAAACCGCCAACGTTCAGTCCCGGTATCAGTTCGTAAGGTTTATACTTCGTGTCCGTGGTTTCCCCTTGGGCGTGAAGGTCGAAGTGGTCGCTCGGCGGAGCCTGCAAATAACCCTCCTTGAATGGTTCTCCGTGCCACATCCGATAGCCCTCGTTCACCGCCATGTGGTTCATGTGAATGGGAATCCACACATCGGTGGTGGCATCGGTAATCTTGTCATAGACATTGTTGTCAATGAGGAAGTTATTGGTCTTCGTGTCGCCGTATTGTATATAGTAGATGCCCGGCTGTCTGACTGCGGAAAAATCAAACTTCACATAATTGTATTTATAGTAATTTCCCCAGGTCTTGATGTCGCCCTTATAGGCTTCCTCGATGCTTCCGTCTTCCTTGATGCGGTAGAGTGAAGCCGTGGGTTTCACCGTGTCCTTCTTGTCAAGTTCAATGACAGCCACCTTGGGCTGTTCGGGGATATAACCAATTTGCGAGAATCCGATGTTCGGCTCGCGTATCCAGTTGGGGATGGCGTGCGGCTCCACCGTCCAAGTCACCACCTTGCCGGTCTTTCCCGATGGCAGAACGCTACGCAGCACGTACCATCCGTTTTGGGCAAGCATCCGCCCGTCGTAGAGTTTCAGTTCGGCATCGTCGCTGCTGATTCTGACCATCCGCTCCGGGGCATCGGGTGCCATGAGAATGGAATGTCCGCTATCAATGGGCAATGGTTCTACAAAGCGGTTAGTCCCGCGGTCATCGTATGTCTTGAATCCCTTGAACTGTCGAGGCTTCTCGCTGTTTGGGAGCGTCACCGTCTGGCTGACTGCATAGCGTGGGAAACGGTTGAGCCGTCCGTCCATGAGGAATGTCTTGAGCCAATACTGTGAGGGTAGGAACTCCAAATTGAAGCCTGCCTTGCCCTCAAGGGCTACCGGCACGGGCTTGTCGAGCCAAACGGCAATCTCTACCGTCTCGCCCTTGCCTGTAACGACAATACGGCTGTCGAAGTCGTAGTCATCATAGCGAAGCCCCACCTCGATAGTGTTCTTCTCCTTATCCACCTTGTGGTCGGTCATCTTCGGCACTAAGTCCCATTGCTCGGGCGTGCTGTTCAGTCGCACGGCTCCGCCCTGCACCGTTCTTACGCCGTGGTGTATGATTTCGATGCCGGAGTTCTTCTCGTCATTGAAACCACCATTGAAACTGTTGTTATATACCAGTACGTTTACGCCTTGGCGCTCGAAATACTTGAGGTCGTTCAGTCGCAAAGCTTGGCTCATTGCCGTCATGGAAAGTCCGGCAGCCATGATGGAGAGGATGATTCTTCTCATGGGTTTTGTCTTTGAGTTGTTCATTCTTTTTTGTTGGCTTATAAAAGGCAATCCCCGACGGCTAATGTCGGAGATTGCCGCCCTTTTGGGCTATGGTTTCATCCGTTGCTCCGTCAGAAGACAACGGATGATTAAAGTGTTCTTATTTGAAGAGCAGCGGTGCCATTTCGTGGAGACTGCGCCTCCAAGTGAGGAACTCATGGGCTGTGCCTTCCGAGATGTAGCCGACAGCATTGTGTCCTGCCTTCTTCAGCGCCTCAACAGACTCGCGGATAGCGTCGGGACGCTCCTTGCTGCCACAACTCTGGAAGATGAGGCGCACCTGCTTCGGGTCTTTGATGTCAGCGGGCTCATACTGTCCGCCACTCAACAGACCGTAGTAGCCGAATACTTCGGGACGGCGCAGGGTGATGAGTTTCGTCTCAAAACCACCCATCGACAAACCTGCCATCGCACGGTTCTGCTTGTCTGCCTTGGTCAGGAAGTTGGCATCAATATAAGGTATCAGCTCATCTACCAAAACCGTCTCAAAATCCTGGGCGGTGAATGACTGGAGGCCACCGAAGCGAACTTCATTCGTCATGCCGTAAGTCATCACGATAATGAACGGTTCGACCTTGCCCTCGGCAATCAGATTGTCCATGATGAGGTTAGCGTGTCCCTGACTGCTCCATGCCGTCTCGTCCTCACCCCATCCGTGCTGCAGATAGAGCACAGGATAACGCTTGTTCTTCTCCTTGCCATAGGTCGGCGGTGTATAGACGAAAGCGCGGCGCACGGTATTCGTGCTTGCAGAGGGGAAGAGCACTTGCTGCACATTGCCGTGAGGAACATCCATACGGCAAGCATAGAAGTCCTGGTCGTGAGCGGGAATCTCGATACCACTCTCCCAACGGGTAGAACCGTAGTAGTTCAATGCACCGGGGTCATTGACCACGCCACCATCCACGGTGAGGTGATAATAGTGGAAGCCCTCATCCATCGGGCCTGCGGTAGTGCCTACCCATGAACCGTCGTAGGTCTTCTTCAGTTCCGTGCCACCGCTACCACCCAAGCCGAGACTAACGACAACCGACTTGGCTTCGGGGAACTCTACGCGGAAACGGGCGTAGCCCTGTGAGTTCACCTGCGGATATTGCTGACCGGGTTGATTCTTTGAGGAAGGTACGAAGTCCTCCTTTATACCCTCTACTTCGGGGAAGGCGAGATCTGGATTGAACGGCGGACGCTGTGCGTTGGGGCCATTACGGCGCTGACGGTTAGGATCGGGTTTCGGGGCTTTCGGCAGCGGACCCTCTGGGGCTTTCATGTTCTTGATAACATCATAGGCTTTCTTGGGCTTATAGTCACTGTCGAATGGCAGCGGATAGTTGGCTGCACCAAGCCAAGAGTCGCGGTCGGAGAGATTCCAGAAAGTTACGCAGTCGATGACATCCTTGTGCTTACGGAACACACCGAATACACGGGCATACTGATCGGCAAGGTAGTTCTTGATAGTGTCGCTCACTGCTACACCCTCACGGCTGAAGCGCAGCTGACCACCCATCTCCGAATTGACGCGGATGTCAAGCTCCGTAACGTGGATGTGCTTTACCACCTGCTTGTATTTTGCGATGGCAGCATCGATTTCCGCCTCTGTGGGACCATATATATTATAGTGTCCCTGCATACCGATACCGTCGATGGGCACACCGGCAGCCTTCATCTTCTTCACCATCTCGAAGATGCGCTGGCTCTTCACGGGGTCGCACTCGTTGTAGTCGTTGTAGAAAAGCAGTGCTTTCGGGTCTGCCTCGCGAGCATACTCAAAGGCCTTTGCGATGAACTCGTCGCCCGCAATCTTATAAAGCGGTGACTGGCGGTAGGGATCTTCAGCCTTGGCATCGTCGGTCATGGCCTCATTCACTACATCCCAGGCATATACCACATCCTTATAGCGGTTCACCACGGCGTGGATATGCTTGCGCATACGCTCGAAGAAAACTTCCTTCGTGGGGTTGTCCTCATACATCCATTTACCGATTTGGCTGTGCCACATCAGGCAGTGACCACGCAACTTGATGCCGTTGGCACGGCAGAAGTTGGCGATACGGTCGGCATTATCCCAGTTGAACTTGCCCTCTGACGGCTCGGTCGGCTCGGGCTTCATGTCATTCTCGCAGGTGATGCTGTTGAACTCCTGCTTGATGAGCGCCTGTTGCTCGGGATTGGTCACGTTACGCTGATTGACGGCCACGCCAATCATAAAATAATCCTTGTAGGCATCCTTGAGGCCTTGTGCCTGTACAGCAGTGCCTCCCATTGTGAGGAGCATTGCTGCCACTGCGGCTGTTCTCAGTAATTGTTTCATCTTATTATTCAGTTATTTGTGGTTTATAATTCATTTCTTAAAGAGATGGGGGATAAAGTTCTTGAAGCAGCGTCGCCAGGTGAGCCACTCGTGGTGCGTGCCGGGAGAGATGTAGAGGTCGGTCTTGATGCCTGCCTTGCGGAGCGTATTGGCCAATGCCTCCGTTCCGAAATTCTCCTCACTGCCACAGCTCAGGTAGAGGTAGTGAATCTGCTTGTTGAACTCGTCTGCACGACTGAACTTGCCATCGTATGTCTTGTTGATGTCCAACCCGAAGATTGCTCCGCTGAAAGCACCCATATAGGAGAACTTGTCCATGTTGTTCATCACAAGGTCGAAGGTCTGGTGACCGCCCCATGACAGTCCCGCCATTGCACGATGGTCACGGTCTGTCAGGGTGCGGTACTTCGAGTCTATGGTTGGTATCAAGTCGTTAATCATTACTTTATAGAAAGATGCGCCGTACTCGCTGAAGCCCGCGCGGTTGTCGCCGCCACGGAAGGGAGCTTTCACATCGCCGCTCTCCATGACAACAATCATCGGAACGACCTCACCTGCGGCAATGGCGTTATCCATGATGTGCTGCATGTGTCCTTGTTTCGACCATCCAGTCTCATCCTCACCCATGCCGTGCTGCAGGTAAAGCACGGGATAACGCTTCTTCTGGTATTTCGGCAGTTCATACTCTGCGGGAGTATAGACCATTGCGTGACGCCATTCCTTGGTTGATTCGGCATAGTAGTAGATGCTGCGCACCTGTCCGTGAGGTACGCCCTGCTGCGGACGGTAATAGTCGCCCTCTGGTCCTTCGGGAATCTCGATACCTCCCGCCTGTCGGTTACAACCGAAGAATACATCGGTGGCAGGGTCGATGACCGACACGCCGTCTATGAGCAGGAAATAGTAATGGAAGCCCACTACGAGCGGATCGGTCACGGCGCACCACACGCCTTTCTCATCACGGCGCATATCGTATTTCTTTCCGCAGATATCCACCTGCACGCGGTGTGCCTCGGGCGCATTCAAGCGGAAGTAGGCACGGCGCTCACTATCAATCTTGGGGAACTCGTTGCCGGGTATGGTCGTTTCTGCGGTAAAGGCATCGGCAGGTACATCAAACGGTTTGCGCACCTGATAACCGAGCAGTTCGAGCATCTTCTCTCCATAGCGTCGTCCTAATTCGCGGTAACCGGCAGCGTCAAAATGCAGTTTGTCAGGGCCGTTGGTACAGCCTTCTGAAGAGATAACGTGCGATGTGTGGAGTGTTTGGGGCAGGGCGTCAATCTGCTTGTTCATACCAATGCAGAGCCCTTCGCCACCGGCAATGACCACTTCGCCCGCCAACAGCGGTGTCTCTTCTGGCTTCAGTTGCAGGTCACCGAGCAGACGGTCATAGACCTTCTGCACCTTATTTGCCCACTGTGGGTCGCCCGTGTTCGACTCGCCCTGATGCATCAGCACGCCTTTGATAACACCATCCTTCTGCGCTTTCTTGGCGAGCTCTACAAGTCGTTGGTAAGGATTGTTGTCGTATGCCTGTAGCATGGGAATCATCCAACCCGGCGCTTTCTTTACATAGTTGGCGATGGAGTCGGGCATGAAACCCTCAATGTGGATGCCGCCGATGGCAACGTGAATCACACCGACACGGATATTCTCGGGCAGCGTCTCAATCATGGTGCGCCCGAAATAGTCGGCAGGGGTCAGTCCTGTGTTCGGACGGCAGAGCGGGGCGGAAGCCTCACACCATTCGCCCGCCTTGCGCCCACGCTGCGGGTCATCCACCGCAGGCATCAACAGGAAACGCGGTCCTGGGCTTTCAATGTCTTGCGCCTCGGGGCGGGCTGCTCCCTCCATGTTCGACTGGCCGAAGCAAAGGAAAATGTAGAAATTAGGGTCTACGGCTGCCCTCACATTCGAGAGCGGCAGTGCTAAAAGTGCCACGGTCAGCACGGATCTTAATGTTTTTTTCATCATTCGGAATAGGTTGATGTTGGTTAATGAATTGTCGGCTGCAAAGTTAGGCATATTCTATGAAATGCTCTTTGCAGTGCGTAACAATAACTTTACCAATTGTTTCAAATTCCTCAGTTCTTATCTGACATGATGACCCGTCTCCAATTCCTGTGGTTCTTGTCCGGGGAGCATGAGTGTGGCGGATGTTCCTTCGGGGATGGTGAACTCGTATCTTATTGAGCCGTCCTCTTTGTTAATCTGCCAACTGCTTTCGACGTGCCCGTGCCGAGTGTCGAGATGCCCGCGGGCATAAGTCATCTGCCCCGTTGGGTCGGGTTCGGGTCGTAGAACGAAATGGGTATAACCGGGGCTATCCTCATCGCGCTCAATGCCGAGACAACGGTTGATGAGCCATTGTCCCACGGCCCCAAAGGAGTAGTGATTGAAAGAGTTCATCGAGTTATTGCCGCCGAAGCCTGCCGTGTGGGTATAGGAGTTGAGGCGTTCCCAAACGGTGGTTGCGCCCTGTGTGACGGGATAGAGCCACGAGGGATAGTCTTGCTGTTGCAGCAGACGATAGGCAATGTCGCTCCGCCCGCTGTCGCTGAGTGCCCGACTGATCCATGCCGTCGTGATGAAGCCTGTCATTAGCGAGTAGGGTGGGCAATAGGTGCCGTCGTCTGTGGTGTTCTCCCGCTCAATGGTGCGCACGAGGTTGTCAAGCACCTTTTGTCGCAGGTCTCCCTCCACGATGTCAAAAGCCAATGGCAGCACGTAGCTCCCCTGAATATCTATCGGCTGCCCCTTGCGGTCAGGCAGAAAAGCGGAGGCGATGGTCTGTCCCGTCTCTTTATTTATATAGGTGTCGATGAAGAATTGCTTGCGCTTCTCAATCTGTTGGGCGAATCGCTCTGCGTCATCTTGCTTGTTGAGCAGACGGGCAGCCTTTTGGAGAATGGTGAGGTCGTAGATATAGTATGCCTCAAAGAGCAGTGTCTTGTCGTTCTTCCCGTCCTCCAAACCGAGCCAGTCGCCGAGGTCGCCCCATTGCCGTTCTTGCACGAGGATGCCCGTGGCGGGATCTATGTAGTGACTTTCTATATAATCGATGTATGCTTTCATCGCATCGTAGTGGTCTGCCAACAGTTTGAGGTCGGCGTATTGCAGCCAACACTCCCACGGCACGGTGATACCCGCACTGCCCCAGAGCAGTCCGCCAAAACCGCCGCCGATTGGCGCGATGTCGGGGAAGCGTCCTTCAGGAGTCTGCACATCGCGCATAGCTTGTAGATGCTTTCTCAGGAACTCACGCACATCTGCCATATTCACCGCCGTCCGCGAGAATACGCTGATGTCACCGCTCCAACCCATGCGCTCGTTACGCTGCGGACAGTCTGTCGGCATACTGATGAAGTTGGCGAGCATCGACCAACGAATGTTTTGCCACAGACGGTTTACCAAAGGATTGCTACACTCAAAATCCGCAGTAAATCTATCAACACTACTCAGTACGATGCCCTTGACGCTATCCGTGGGCACTGCCTTGGGGATGCCTGTTATCTCCACATATCGGTAACCGTGGAGCGTGAAGCGGGGGCAGAAAGTCTGTCCTTGTCGCCCGTCGGTCACAAGGATGTCCTGTGCCATTGCTGCGCGGATGTTCTCCAACATCAGCGTACCCGCCTTATCGCCGTATTCGGGCAGATCGGGATAAAGCACTTCCGCATAGCGCAGCTTTATCTCTGCATCTTGTCCCAAAGCGGGAATACTTATCAGCGGCACGCCCGCCATGTTCTGTCCCATATCATAGACATACACGCCAGGGCGCACTTCATTGACACTTACTGCCGTGAGTGTGTCGTAGGGCAGTACGTGCGTGGTGGCGGGTAGCAGTCGGAAGTTAGTGTAGTCGTCCACTTTCGGGGTTGTCCTGCCCCCTTCAGAGGGCAGATGTCCGTCAAGTGTCAGTTCCTTGGCGGGTCGGAAAGTCGGTGTTATATTCGCCACTTGCCGCTGCACTTCCCCTTGAAACATGCTCGCATAGGTGATGCCGCTGTCGGTAGCCACCTGCCAAAGGTCGGGCTGCGTAGTGATGACGGTAGAATCACCATCTGCGTAGCGCACCACTAAGCGGGCGATGAATGATAGTTGGTCGCCGAAGTAGTTCCAATTACCACCAGAATAGGTGTGCGCTCCAGCCCACCATCCCTCTGCCAACTGCACGCGGATGTGGTTGGGCGTGTTTCCGTTTACAAGCAATGGAGCGATGTCGTAGGTCTGATAGTAGTGCGTCTTGTTGTATTGAGAGATGCCTGGTGCGAAGAATTCATCACTCGCCTGCTGTCCGTTCACGAGCAGTTGGTAGATGCCGCGCGCCGTGCAGTCGATACGTGCTGCCGACACGGGCTTGTCCTTTAGCCGGAATTCAGTCTGCAAGAGCGGCATCCCGCCGTGGCTCGGGTCATAGAGCACTCGCTCTGCCGCACCATTTTTGCCAATTGTTTGCGGCTCCCGCCGCTCGTAGAGTACCCCATAAGGCGAACGGTAGTTCTTGACAAGAACATTCGAGAGCGTCGCCCGCTGCCCCGCTTTCGTCTCATATCCAATGTCGGCAAGTTGCGGAAAAGCAATGTAGTCGCCTCCCTGCCCGAGTGGATTCAGCGCCACACTTCCCAATGGCGTGCCGTCAATAGCGATGTCCGCCGTGCCCAAGCAACAAGCAATTTGCAAATCGTGCGGCTCATAAAGCGTCTTTCGGTCAATGATGTCCGTAGGTATGTCGAGTGTTTTCACCAATTCTTCCCCCTTTGTGGTATAGCCTTTACGGTAGATAGTCACCTTCGCCTGTCCACCGCTCCGCACAGGCTGTGCATCCAATTCCACCTTAATATAAGACTCATCCCGTGCATTCTCCACGCCGAGAATGTTCATCTCTCGTTTCATCAGTCTCGGGTCGTTCCCCCCAAAGAGTATCGCCGCTCCCGCATCCTTGGCGCGGCGGTCGATTTGCAACGTGGCACTAAGCCGAAACTGTGGCAGATAGGGCGAATAAAGCACCGCCTCGTCAGTACCAATCCACTTGGCATCCCCGAACTGCGCCCAGCCTTGCAGCGGCAGTGCCAAGAGTGCCGCAGCAATCAGAAGTCTCATTTTCTTTTTCATCATCATAGGAGTTTTTGTTGGTCAATGATTGTTGTCTGCAAAGATAGGCATTTATTTTGTATTTATATGCTTACTTTTGCATTATCCAATAAAAAAGCCCAGACAGCGCGATGCTGCCTGGGCTATGAGCGGGAAGGCTATGTGAAGCCTTCATTAAATTTGTCTGCGATGGGCAGGAGGATTTAACGGTAAGCAGGATTCTGATATTCCTTCTTCTCTGCCTCGGTCATTTCCATACCGTCGAGCTGGCCCTGTGGGATTGGACGGAGGTAGTAGCCATCGGGGATGTCACGCTTGAACTCCATCAGATCCTTGTCGGTATAGCCGTCGCCGGCAATGTGATAGACGCTGGAACGCTCCTTCCACTTCTGCGTGCGTACAAGGTCGAAGCGGCGATAACCCTCACCCCAGAACTCACGGCTACGCTCGTCGAGGATGTAGTCGATGGTGATGGTGGCGGGCGTGGCGGCAACCATTGCAGCACTGTTGTCGATATCCACAGCCACGTCGTCGTTCTGGTTGTAGGTCATCTTACCGGCACGGGCGCGAAGCACGTTCACGAGCGTCTTGGCATCCTCGTTCTTACCGAGTTTCACGGCAGCCTCTGCACCAATCAGATAAAGCTCAGAGAACTTGGCAATGTTCCAAGGACGGGGACTACCACCGTTCACCATGCTACCCAAGCCACCGTTGTTATCCGTGCGATAGATGCCGACCTTCCAGTTGATGGGGTACTTCTTGCGGCTGATGTGATTGACAGCAACCACGAAGTCAGCACGACCAGGCATCACGCCGAGACCCAGGTTTCCGTTACCATTGCCAGAGGCAACAGTATAGTCAATCTGGCTGTCCTCGCTCTCAGACACCCAGCTGAAGAAGATCTCGTTGGGATAAACCTGCATACCGTTGGCACCCTGCACGTAAGGCTCTCCAACGCCAGCTTTCTGCCAGTTGGTGTGGTAGCGCAGGGTAAAGGTTGCGTCATAACGGGAGTCAATAGCCTTGACAGCATCTTCCCATACGCCGCCCTCTATGAAGTTGTCGGCGATAGGAGCCATACGGGTCCAGGGACGGCCAAGTGCCTGCACGGCCTCACGCTGAATGGGGTTGATTACGTTGCCAGAAGCTGCGACAGCCGTGATTTCGGTGTAGTTCCAAGTGGTCATCCAGTAAGCAAAGTTCTCAGGTGAGCCACCGTTACCCCAACCATAGCCTGCACCACCGTTACCATACTTCTCGTTCTCATCGTGGTCAGCATAGAGCATCACCTCCATGTTGTGGTCGTTGGTAGCCACGTTCACATCATAGAAAGTGGGCTGCAGTGCATACGGGCCGGGATTGTTGATGGCCTGCATCGCAGTGTCGTAAGCCTTCTGGTAATAGCTGTTGGCTTGGCTTGCGTCGCGGCTGCACTCAGGATAGGTGGGGATGTTGTTGGGATTCTCCAACCACCATGCGTAGGTCAGGTAAGCCTTAGAGAGATACAAGCGGGCGAGGTTCTTCGTAGCCGTTCCCGTGAGACGCGGGTTCTCGGGCAGGTCAGCCACAGCCTTCTCCAAGTCGCTGAAGATGGCGGCATATACCTCAGGCACCGTGTTACGCACAGAGGTGCGGACGGTAGAGGTGTTGAACTTCAGTTCGCCGGCACCTAAATCCAGAGGTACACCACCGAAGGTCTGCACCAACAGGAAATAGTCGAAGGCACGGAAGAAGTAAGCCTCGGCAATCAGGGCGGGGTTGACACCTGCTGCCTCACCGTTCTCAATCACACCGCTGGCGGTATTGATATTGGTGAAGGCATTACCCCAGAGGGCATCGGAGCGGCTGCTCGTGGAGGTCATCTGACCCACACCAGAGAGGTCAGCATCCTTAAAGTTACCGTCGGCAGACTGGGCGTAGGTGTATTCGTCCGTACCCGTCTCGCAGTCATTCAGATAGTAACCGTTGCCATAGAAATAGCGCAGGTGAGCGTAAAGTGAGGTCAGACCGCCCTCGATACCCGTCGTTGTATTGAAGAATGACGGGTCAAACTGGCTGCGTGGCTGTTCGTCCAATACATCGCAAGATGTGATGGCTGTGCTCATGGCGCAGCCGAAGAGACCCGCAGCGAGAGTATATTTGATATTCTTAGTATTCATATTTTAGTTATTTTTGATGAATTAGAACGTAACGTTAAAACCAAACAGGAAGTTGCGCGTAGCAGGTGTGTTATAACCTACGATTGGCATCTTGTGCTTGCCTGTGTAACCCTCAATGTTCACGGAAGTGTTCTCGGTTGCCCAAGAGTTGGTCTCAGGATCAAGACCGCTCTCGTTGTTGAACGGCGAGAAGAGTACGAAAGGATTCTGCACGGTAGCATACAGGCGCAGACGGCTGATGCCGAGATCCTTGATGCACTTCAGCTGATCGAAGTTGTAGCCAAGAGTGATGGCACGAATCTTCATGTAGCTTGCATCGAAGTAGCCGAGCGTAGAACCATACTTGGGGTTGTCACCGCTCTGGATGCCACCGGGTTTCGGATACTTGGCACCCGTATTCTCCTCAGTCCAGTAATCTACATCGAGCTGACCACGGCGACCCGTGAGCATGTTCAGATAACCATTGGAAGAATGGAGCGCAGAAATCAGCTTACCACCCACCTGGAACGAACCGATAACGGTCAGGTCGAAGTTCTTGTAGCCTACGGTCGTGTTGAAACCACCAATGAGGTCAGGCTCCATGCTCATAATCTGACGATCCTCAGGACCGATGGCGCGGGTCGGGTTGCCATTCTCATCGAGTGCGCCGTCGTGTCTTACCTTAATCATACCTACGTTTCCACCCGGCTCGAGGACGTTCATCTTGTCCTCCTCACCTGCCTGCCACAGACCAATGTACTCATAGTCGTAGATGACATCGATGGGGTGACCAACGAACCAACGGTTAGCCTCGTCGCGGTCAGCACCTGATGCAAGTGCGGTCAGCTTGTTGCGGTTCTGGTAGAGGTTCACGCCTGCTTCCCAGTTCCAGCCGTTCTTATTGTCGATGATGATGCCGTTCAGCGTCAGCTCCCATCCCTTGTTCTGTGTCTTACCGATGTTACCCGTGTAGCTGCTTACACCAGAGGTAGAGGGCAGGCTTACGTCAAGCAGAATGTCGCTCGTCTTCTGTGTGTAGTATTCCAACGAACCGTAGAGGCGACCGTTGAAGAGTGAGAAGTCAAGACCGAAGTTCCAAGTCTTGCTGTACTCCCATCCCAACTCGGGGTTAGGCAGGGCGCTTACATAGTAACCAGCCTTGTAGGTGTCACCGAAGTTATAGTTACGGATGGCGAGTCCACCAAGCGTAGAGTACGGGCTGATGGCCTGGTTAGAGGTTTCACCATAACCCACGCGCAGCTTCAGGTTGTCAATCCAAGTAGCATCCTCCATAAAGTTCTCACGGGCAATGTTCCAACCTGCGCTGACTGCGGGATAGGTGTGCCACTGATGGCCCTTTGCCAGACGGGAAGAAGCATCCGAGCGGAAGGCTACGGAAAGCATGTACTTATTATCATAGGAGTACATGGCACGACCCATCCAAGACACGAGACCACTCTGCCAGTAGTTATAATTAGCCAAGTTAGCCTCACCAAGTGCCTCAGTAAGATAATAATATTGGAAATAATCAGCAGGGATATCCCTTGCCGTGGCACCCGTCTGCTCGAAGGTGGTCTGCTCTGCGGAGTACATACCTACGAGATTGATCTGGTGCTTACCGAAGGTGCGGTCGTAGGTGAGCAGATGCTCAACTGCCCAGTTGCGGGTCTGGTTTTCAGTAATACCCCCCCCACTGACTGCGTTCTCGTCCTTGTTATTGACACCTCTTCCGGTGAAGTTGCCGCTCTTGGTGGAACGGAAGTTCAGACCCACGTTGATGCGGTAGCTCAGACCCTCAATCCACGGGCACTTAACCTCTCCGAAGAGTGTGTTGTAAGAACCGATACCCTTGTTCTCATTGAGCCAAACGTCTTTCAGCTCCTCAACAACATCCTTTGTTATAATATAGGTGTCGTCTGCCGGCATGCTGACATAGCGCTTGCGGCTGCCGTCTGCATTATAGGGGCTTGCAAGCGGGCTCATGCTGAGCACGTTGTAGATGCCGCTGATGCCGTGGGTATTGCGATAGCTGTTGTTGGTGGTCAGTCCGAAGCGGAAGAACTTGCCAACCGTCTGGTCGATGTTACCACGAACACTCACGCGGTCATAGCCCTGCGTGGGGATGACAGCCTCGTCGTGATAGTAGCCTGCACCAAAGCTGTAGCTACCGCCGTTAGTACCGCCAGAGAGTGTCACATCGTGATTGTGGCTGATACCCGTCTGATAGTAGAGATCCTGCCAATCGGTGTTGGTGTTGTCATCCTCATCGAGCGAGTTCTCATACTTACCGGCATACTTACGGAACTTGCTGAAGGTGGGACCGTCCATCATGGGATACTTGTTGAACACGGTCTTGAAGCTTACATATCCGTTGTAGCTTACCTTGGCGGGCGTGCCCTGCGAGCCCTTGATGGTCGTAATGATAATCACACCGTTGGCACCACGCGAACCGTAGATGGCGGTTGCAGAGGCATCCTTCAGAATGTCCATCGACTTGATGTCGGCAGGATTGATGTCCGAAAGCTGTCCCATGAAGGGAATACCGTCGAGCACAATCAGCGGGTCGTTGGAAGCACTCAGCGAGCGCTGACCACGGATGCGAATCTGCATCTCGGCACCGGGCTGAGAGTTGGTCTGCGTCATCAGCACACCGGCAATACGACCCTGCAAAGCCTGTGCTGCGTTGGTGGCAGCAATCTGGTTCAGCTTCTCACCACCGATGTTGGCAACCGAACCCGTCACAGCCTCACGGCGCTGCGTACCATAACCGATGACCACCACCTCGTTGAGGCTACGGCCTTCCTGTTCCAGGACAACCGTCAGATGACCACCGCGTGCAACCACTTCCTGCGTGATGCATCCTACATAGGAAATCACGAGTGTAGCGCCCGGAGTAGCCTTGATGGCAAAGTTACCATTGATGTCGGTAACCGTACCGGCATTACTGCCTTTCACCTTTACGGTAGCACCAATCAGAGGACCTTCAGAGTCACTGACGTTACCAGTAATCTCGCTGGTTTGCTGCTGCATAGCCATGCCCGTTGAGAGCGCATTGTCGGCTTGCACCTGTGGGGAATACATGAGCCCTATCAGCGCCAAGATTCCCGTTGTTAGAGAAATTTTTCTTTTTCGCATAATTTAAATTTAATGTTGTTAAAAAAGATGGTGCAAAGTTAAATGTTCCGTCAGAAACGGCTTTTGCGGCAGATTTCAAAAACTTTATCAGATGTAACAATCCGTAAAATTTTGCGGACAATGGCCGTCTGCATACTGCCAAATTAAGCAACATTCCGGGCTGAATGGCATTTCATCGGGTGCTTGCCGATACCTGATTCTATGCTCCGTGACATCTCATTTTGTGCTCCGCGGTGCGCCATTTTGTGCTCCGCGATGTCTCATTCTGTGCTCCGCAGTTGCTCATTTTGTGCTCCACAGTTGCATCGCGGAGCACAAAATGGGGCATCATCGAGCCTAAAATCTTACACGCGCGCGTACATTATATCATAATATCATAGTACAGGGCAGAAAACCATCAAAAAGCAGGATTTTCAGGAAAACTTCGCTTGAAGGTAGTGTAATGCTTTCCTGTGTGCTAAATTTTAGAACAAAGCACTTTGGATATGGAGTGGGCTATTGGTGAGATTTCTTGGCGACAATGACTGCAAACTTCTGGTAGGCATATACGCATTTCACTATCGGGAATCCACTCTTTGACAACATTTCCGTTTCCTGTTCCACGGAGCATTCATGGTCTAATTTCCGCCGCTCTTGCCATAGAGCAATGTCTTTTTCCGTCAGTCCGCTTTTTGCCAACTGGCTTTCCCAGTAATTGTCATACCACCGGCTCATCTCTGCCTGTCCACCACAAAACTGGTCGTAATTGACAAACAGACCTCCATCAGGCAATGCCTCATGGAGGCGCTGGAAAAGGAGTGCCTTGTCTGTATTCTCCAAATGATGCACAGACAGGGCTGACATGATTATGTCGAATGTTTCTGAGGGCAAGGCTTTTGTGTAGTCTTGCACCATGCAAGTGACATTCCCTGCGCCCAAGAATCGCTTCCTTGCCACGTTCAGCATTTCGTCGGCAACATCCGTCAGCACATACTCTGCCGTGGGGAAATGGTGAAACCAGAACTGCGACAGCAAGCCTGTCCCTGCCCCTAAGTCCGCAATCCGTCGAGGTTGCGGGATGTTCGAGGCGATAAATCGGGTCGTGTTTTCATAAAAGTCATCGAAGCAAGGGATGAACCTGCGCCTGTTCTGGTCATATTCCTTTGCCACGCGATTGAATTGTTCCTCAATATTCATCTAACATGCCATCTTATGCGTTCAATCAGCCATCTTATGCGTTTAAGATGCCTGCTTGTTTTCGGGATGCAAAGTTACATATTTTTCGCAAGACTGACTATATGGCGTGTTAAAAAAATAAAAACATGCGGAAACTTCAAAAAAGAGTGTTACCTTTGTATTTAATTAGAAACCTAAAACCATGTCCAACTCATGAGGGGAAGATTATTACTGAACAAGATAGTGCTGGCTGTTTTCAGCTCGATGATGCTGTTGTGCGCTGATGCGCAGACAGGTATGTTCTTCAACACCGAGAGCCAGCTGTCGAGCAGTTTTATCACGCAGGTGTATCTCGACCACGACGGTTTTATCTGGGTAACCACCCGCGACGGTATCAATCGCTACGATGGCTATCAGTTCCAGGTGTTCAAGCGGGAGAACGAGTTAGGTAAGACGCTCGCCCGAAACTATGTCGTCGGCATGATGCAGGATAGGAACGGCTTGTTCTACTTTGGCATGTATGGTGTCGTGCAGACGTGGGACGGCAGCGAGTTTCATGACGTGACGATGTACGATCTTGAGGGGAAGCCCAACAGTTGCTATGCCTCTTGTTTTGTGGAGCGTGCAAACGGTGACGTGCTTGTGGGCACGTCGGGGCTTGGCGTGGCGAAGTTCACCGACGCCCATACCGCAAGACAGATGGGAGGGCCGCTCTCGAAGGTATATACCGTGAACGACCTGATAGAAGACCGCAAGGGTAATCTCTGGTTGGTGACGGCTGGTGAGGGACTTATCTGCTACGATGGAAGGCAGGCGAAGCGATACCTTGCTGACCGCCCGGACCTCACGCTCAGTAAGTTGTGCGAGGACAAGGAGGGCACGATCTATGTGGGCACAGCCAATGCGGGTATGTTCCGCTTGGTGGGTGACCGCTTCGTCCATGTGCCTGAGACGGGTAACATTGCCGTGTCAGAGCTTTATTGCGCCAAGGACGGCAGCATCTTCATCGGCTACGACGGACAGGGTGTGGGCGTATATGACCCCAAGACGGGTGAAATGACCTCCAATCCCTTTTACAGCCTTCAGGTGGATCTCTCGAAGAGTAAGGTCTATTCCATCACAGAGGACAGGAGCGGCAACATCTGGTTCGGACTCTTGCAGAAGGGTATCTTCAAGCAGCCCATCGCCCCCGCCGGCTTCCATTACATGGGTTACAAATTAGGCACGCGCAACATGATTGGCTCCGCCTGCGTCATCAGTCTGCTCTACGACAGCAAGGGGCGCACATGGGTGGGCACGGATAAGGACGGCATGTATTGCTTCGATACGGATGACAAGCTCATCCGTCACTATAATAAGGAGATTCCGTCGTCGGTGATGACCATCGCAGAGGATCATGACGGGCGCATCTGGATAGGCTCGTATGGCGAGGGCGGCGGATGGATAGACCCCGCCACGGGGCAGTATCACCGGCTGAACTTCCCGAAAGACCCCAGCCTGAACATCATGGATATTGAGGTGGATGCGTCTGGGCGCTTGTGGCTTGCCACCATGCGACAGGGATTGCTGACGCTGATGCCCAATCAGCCCAACAACATCCGCCAATACGTGCGCTCGGCAACGGCAGAGACTGACCGCACCCAGAACTGCATCACCAACGACTATCTCTCGCAGGTTGCGGTGTCACCTGACGGGAAGCGCATCTATTGTGCCACCACGATGGGCGTGTGCTGCCTTGACATCGCAAGCGACAGTTGGATAACCACCTTCGGCACCAATTGCCCCAACTACGGCACCCCTGTGCGCATTGCCCGCGAATATGGGGGCTATGTGTGGATAGGCACTACCGACGGACTTTACCGCTATGACATGAAGAGCCGCGAAACGCGTCACTTCACGATGGATGACGGTCTTTCCGCCAATGGTATCTCCTCCATTGAACAGGATCAGAGCGGGAAGCTATGGATAGGTACTGACCACGGACTCAACTGCTATGACCCGAAGGAGGGCAATTTCCGTAACTTCTTCGTGGATGACGGTTTGCAGAGCGATGAGTTTAGTGATGGTGCATCCTATCTCTCTGACAATGGGACACTCTTTTTTGGCGGCACGGGTGGTATCTCGTGGTTCAAGCCGCAAGACGTGCGTGGGGCTAAGTGGGAGGCAAAGGTGCAGCTGACCTCTTTCTTTGTGAATGGTGCGCCGGTAAGCACCGCAACGAAGTCGGGCGGCTATCTCGTGACCGACACCACCATCATCGCCAGCAACCATTTTGAGCTGAGCCACTATGACAACTCATTCGCCATCCGCCTCTCCACGCTGACTTATGAGAATGCTGACCACATCACCTATTTATATAGCATCAACGGTGAGCCGTACATACGGATGCAGTCGGGCGACAACGAGCTTACATTCTCCCATCTGCCGCCGGGCACTTACCGCTTCAGGGTGAAGGCGGAGCGTAACAACATCGAGACGCCAGACCGCGAGTTCACCGTCACTGTGCATGCCCCGTGGTATCGCTCTGCATGGGCGTATTGCCTCTACTTTCTGCTCATTGCTGCGGGCGTGTGGTACTATTTAGAAAGTCTACGCCGCAAGGAACGCGACCGTCTGCGCCTGCAGGAGCATATCCACGCAAAGGAGTTGGGCGAGGCAAAACTGCGCTTCTTCATGAACATCAGCCATGAGATACGCACGCCGCTCACGCTTATCATCACACCGCTGCTCTCGCTGATGAAGGACGAGAAAGACCCGCATCGCAAAGGGGCTTACGGCACGATGAAGCGTAATGCCGAGCGTATCCTGCACTTGGTGAACCAGATGATGGACTTGCGTAAGATTGACAAGGGTCAGATGCAGATGCGCATGACGGAAACAGACCTCATTGGTTTCGTCCACGACATCTACTCACTCTTCGAGCATCAGGCGAGGGCGAAGAACATCGCCCTGTCATTCGAGCATCCGGATGCGGATTTGTTGCCCGTGTGGATTGACCGCCAGAATTTTGACAAGGTGATCATGAACATCCTCTCCAACGCCTTCAAGTTTACGCCGGCGGGTGGTGAGATTGACATCCGCGTGACGCACAATAATGAAAACGTGGTTATCGCCGTGAGCGACAACGGCGAGAAGATACCCGAAGACAAGTTGGACAAGATATTCGAGCGCTTCTATCAATCGACATCCACCATCAACGGTAGGAACATCGGCACGGGTATTGGTCTCGACCTGACGCGCTCACTCGTGGAGCTGCATCATGGCACCATCACCGCACGCAACCTGAAGCAAGGCTGCGAGTTCGTGGTCACGATACCTTTGGGTAACGGACATTTGAAGCCGGCAGAGATGGTGGTGGAGAAAGATAACGTATCGTCAAGCCTGATGACATCGGATGAACTGATGACATCGGAGATAGATGAACTGATGGCAGAGGTGACGATGCCTGCCGAGCCAGTAAAGAACAGTCAGCGGCAGACGCTCGTCATTGCGGAAGACGATGATGAAATCCGCGAGTATCTCGTTAGCGAACTGGGGCAGGACTATGAGGTGAAGGCATGCTTGGATGGCTTGGAGGCGCTGAAAGAAGTGCTTCGCGTGCAGCCTGACCTCGTTATCAGCGACATCATGATGCCGAAGATGGATGGCAATGCCCTCTGCTCGAAACTGAAATCGAACCCGAGCACGCACCATATTCCAGTGGTGATGCTGACCGCCAAGACCCGCGACGAGGATAAGTTGGAGGGTTTGGAGACGGGTGCGGATGCCTACATCGTCAAGCCGTTTAACATGGATATCCTACGGCGCACCGTCAGCAATCTTATCGCTACCCACCAGCGCCTGCGCCTGAAATACGGACGCAACGACCAGTTGGAAGAGCAAGTGGTAGAGGTGAAGTTGGAGTCGCCAGACGAGAGACTGATGCTGCGAGTGATGAACGCGGTGAACAAGCATCTTGCCGACTCAGAACTGAGTGTTGATATGATTGCAGACGAGGTGGGCATCAGTCGCGTACACTTGCACCGAAAGATGAAGGAACTGACGGGTCAGACCCCGCACGACTTCATCCGCAACATCCGACTGAAGCGAGCCGCTTTCTTGCTGGCAAGTCAGGGTGCGAGTGTGACGGAGGTGATGTATGCCTGTGGATTCTCCAATCCCGCTTCCTTCTCCACGCTGTTCAAGAAATTCTATGGGGTTTCGCCGCGTGACTACATGAGGGAGCATGAGGGCGAGTGAGTGCTGTCAGGCTCACATCGGGAGGCTGATGGCATCACGTTGATGGGCTGATGGCAAGCATCAGTATTCGTAAAGTTTGATGTGCAGGATTTTGTAATCATCGGGGGAGATGCGTGCGTGTCTCCCCTGATGGCTTTGGTCTCCGTTGTCACGGCGAATATAGTTCAGCGTACCGTCTTCGCTGATGGAAATCTGATTCACGAAAGTCAAGCCTACGCGCTTTCCTTTCCATTGCTTCTTTTGCGCATTACCCGCATCTCCACTCCCCGCTTCCGCAAAACCGTCCTCACCTAATTGCTGTGCCGTCAGTTGCTGCTGCTCAGTAGCGGTATGAAACTCCACCACGATGCCACTACCCGCCACAATGTACTCATTGGGATTGAGGCGCACGATGATGCCACCCCCTTCACGCCATTCTGAGCCGTCAGTAGCCCGGGCATCCCACGGCAGGGTAAAGAAATGGCGGCAGGTCAGCACAAGATTGCCGTCGGTGATGGTGCGCTCTTGATCTTCCTTATCAAACAGCAATCCCCACGTTGGGAGCGAAGGCTTGCGGAAGTCAATACTTGAGAGTTGGCGGAGCAGATTATATGCTTGCGTCACTTGTGAGACTTCTTCTGCGGAGGCTTGGTCGATGGCGAAGGGTGAGAATCCCAATGCCTTGTACTCTCCGAAAGTATAGAGGGCGCGCACACCCGTATTCATACAACTGCGCGTCTCCGGGATAAAAAGCCGATTGTCGGGCATTGCATACTGAGCCGCCCAACCCTTGAAGCCTGTATCGTAGATGTCGGGCGATAGCAGGGCAACATCGGGTGCGGCACATTTCCAAATCTTTGCCAAATGTGCGAGCGGGCCAGCCGATGGATATTCACCGGGTTTACGCCCTCGGCTGTTCATGGCCGCGTTTACGAAGAAAGGGATGTCATACTCCTGATGGGCTGCCGCAGCCAATTGCTGCACATAGCAGGCATAGTGCCATGCCTGAAACTGCTCATCGGCATAAAGGTCAGTACCGAATATCTCACTCCATGTGCCCTTTTGCTTCAGCCCCAATGCCTTTAGCAGAGGGGTGGGTACATCTTGCCTATAAGCCTTTTCCGCTAAGGGAGAATGGTCGCGAGCATCCTCGAGCATCCCGATTTCATTCTCTATCTGCACCATCGTTACCGTGCGCTGACTGTCGTCAGTCTCTTTCAAGTGGCGGATGAGGGCGAGAAATGCCCGCATATCTGCTTGAAGCACCTCGTTGGAGAATGCCGTGGCTATCTCCAAAGGCTTGCCTGTGCGCGTCTCGGCGCGAGGAAATCGCTTTGTATTCTCCTTGAACCAACTCGGTGCATAGCAACTCATTGAGTTCTTCCACGCCCCAAACCATAGCAGAATCACATTCATTTGCTGTGCCCTCGCTTGGTCTATGATGCGGTCAATGAGCGTGAAGTCAAATTGCCCTTCGCTCGGTTCCATCAGTTCCCAATAAGCGGGGATGAGTACGGTGTTGAGGCCTGCCGCCCGCATTCGCGGCATCACCTCGTCGATGTCTGCTACTGATGTCGCCGCTGAATTGCTTAACTCACCACCGAGTATGATGCCTTGGGGGAGTGTTATGCTTTTGCTGCTGTTGGCTTGCGAGGACATCGCAAGCAAGGCGAAGAGGATGACGCCGATAAATCTTGTCGTGTTTTGCCTTACTTTCACAAATCGCCTTACACTCATAATCTCTTTTGCATTCATACGTTGCATTCTTCTCACGCCTTGCTTTGTATCTTTTATTCCTTACTACTCCTCAAAAACTTTCGGCGACTCCTTGCCAAACAAATACTGCGGCTGATACCCACCGAAGTCAATGACAATCTTCTCAAACACGATGCCCGGGTCTTGCGGATGGAGGGTCAGTTCGTGGATGTCAGCGCTCGCTTTCAAGGGCAGTTCTACAATCTTCTCCACCACGCGGCGAGCCACGGTGGGATAATAGACGGAATAGATGTTCTGGGGCTTCTCGTTCAGGTTGCTGTTGAAGTTCACGCTGACCGTCTCACCACCGTCCATACGCACATCATACACATGACCGCCCTTATCAAGGAAGTCAAGCGTGGATTTCACCACGATGTGAATCTTGGCATCCGTAGCATTTTCCGGTGCCTTGAAGCGGTAGGTGAGGGTAGCATCGTCTGTTGGCACGGTGTAGGGCATCAGGGCGATACCACTCAGCGTGCGCCCCATGTAGGGGATGACCGTCCATTGGGCATTTGCTGCGTCGGTGCGACTGAAAGTATGCTCTGCCTCGATGCTTACATAGCCGTCACGGGACGAGAATACGGGGCGTCCCGTGCCTTTCACCTCCTTCAGTTCGGGGCATACATCATGAGGGAAGTCATCGTTCCACGAGGTGTAGCCGATGTGCTTCTGCGTCATCATACCGTCCCACTTGCCGCCAGCCATCTCCTTGTTGTATTGCCGGCAGAGCAGCGAGTCGCGCCTGAATGCCTCACGACAGCGGTCAGCCCATAGGTTAGCCTCCGGGTCGTTTTGCGCCGCAAGCAGATGGTTCATCGCCTGTGCGTGGTACATCTCATAGATATTCCCCATCGCCTGTACGGGGAAGAGTATCAGTTGGCGGTAGGCATCACGCTGATTCTCCTCGAGCGTGATATATTGGCGGAGGGCACGCGCTTCGAGGGCTTGATAGTCTGCCACCACCTGTGCAAACTCATCAGCGGTGTAGGTCGTGGCGTCGAGCATTTCAGCGGTGATGCGGCCATTATATTTGCTCACGAGGTTGAGGATGCTTGCGGCTTCGTCTGCCTGTGCCTCACCGAAACTCTCAGCGCAGAATCGGCGGGTATGCCCGAGCAGGTTATCGACGCGGAAAGCCCCGGGATTCCAAGCCATGTCCATGAACAGTTGTATCGGATATTCCATCGGCTTCAAGTCGCCCACGTTCAGAATCCATAGTTTCTGGATGCCCCCCTCGTAGGCAAGTTTCAACTGCTCCCACATGTTTTGTATCGGGGTCACGTTGAGCCACTTCGAGTTGCGGGGCGCACCCACGTAGTCCACATGATAGTAAAGCCCCCATCCGCCCTTGCGCTTCAATTCTTCGGCGGTCGGCAATCGGCGCACATTGCCCCAGTTGTCATCGCAAAGCAACACGGTCACATCGTCAGGCACGCGAAGCCCTGCATCGTAATAGTCTTGCACCTCCTTATAGAGCGCCCAAATTTGTGGTGTCTCCTTCGCGGGCTTACCCGTCACTTCCTTGATAATCCTGCGTTGGTTCTCAATGATGCTCTGCAACAGACGGGTGTCCGTACCCTTGCCCATCGCCTCGTCGCCGTCGCCTCGCATGCCGATGGTCACAATGTCGTCCGTCGCCTTCATGCGCTCGATGCCCTCGCGGAAGAAGCGGTCAAGGCTCTCCTTGTTGGTCGCATAGTTCCATGCGCCCCATCCCTTGCGGTCGCGGGCATATTCCTGGTGGTTGCGCGCCATCGGCTCATGGTGCGATGTGCCCATCATCACGCCCATCGCGTCTGCCGTCTTGAGGTTCTCGGGGTCGTCAGCATAGAATGCCCATCCCCACATGGCAGGCCATAGATAGTTACCTTTCAGGCGCAATATCAATTCAAACACTTTTTCATAGAAGTCGTGCCCGCCGTATTGCGTGCCGAAGGTGTTATATACCCACGAAGTCAAGCAGGGCGCCTCGTCGTTGAGGAACAAGCCCCGATAGCGCACAGCCGGCTCGCCGTCGGTATATTCGCCCTTTAAGGCATATACCTCCGCATGCTTCTCCACAGGCACATCAGCCCAATAGTACCACGGCGACACACCCATCTGCTTTGACAACTCATAGATGCCATACACCGTGCCGCGCTTGTCGCTGCCCGCGATGACCAACTGGTCGCCGATGGTCTTGATGACATACTTTTCCGTTTTTCCTTTCAGGTCGCTAAGCACGCCTTGTTTCACCCACCGGTCTATCTGCGGGTTGATGCCTACCGTGCCTATGAGGATGGTGGCACTCGCACCGCCGTCGGTCAGCATCAGGGGCTTCACGCCCGTTACGCGCTCCATGTCTTCCGTCAGCGTATTGGCGGCACGTATCACGCAACTATGCTCCCTTGCATCCATGCCTATCGTACCATTGTGTATCGGAAGCGCATTCTCAGACGCGCTGAACGCCACGAATGGCTCTGCGGCATTTGCGGGCATTGAGAGGATGAGTGAGGCCACGATGGTGAGCCACATGGCGACCGATGTCAGCATACGCTTGGCGTAGCGGTGGAAAGTGCGGGATGCCGCACGATTCTGATGGGATGTCTTATTCATCGTTGTATGTTTTAGGTGGTTGAACCTTGATGGTTGAATATTGTTTGATTGTTTGTTTGCGGGAGCGTGTCCTTAGAACTCAAGCACAAGGCTCTGCCTCGGCTTCATCTCCACGTTCTTCGAGAGGTCATAGCGGCGGTTGGTCAGGATGTCTTTTGCGGCATTGCAATCCTTGATGACTTCCGCATAGCGGCTCACCTCCCACGTGGCGGGCTTCGATGTGCCGTTGAGCACCGTCAGCACCGTCTTGCCCTGATATTCGCGGGCGATGACATATACGCCGTTGTAGGGGATGAATTGCCTTTGCGTGCCCTTTGAAATCACCTCGTTGCCCTTGCGCCATTTCAGCAGCCGGCTCGTCCATGCAAACATTGATTGCTCCGCCTTCGTGCGCCCCTCACGGGTGAAGGCATTGTGCTCGTCGCCGGGGAAACCGCCGGGGAAATCCTTGCGCACGTTGCCGTCAGTTACCTCCTTCGTGCCGTTCATCAGCACCTCCGTACCGTAATAGAGTTGCGGGATGCGGTTCACGGTGAGCAGCAGGGCGAGAGCCTGTTTCAGGGCGAGTGTGTCGCGGCCGTTGCCGAGGAAGCGGTCGGTGTCGTGGTTCTCTATGAATGCCATCACCGACGACGGATTGGGATAGAGATAGTCATAGACGAAGTTGCTGTAAAGCCTGTTGAGCCCGTTCCACCAAGGGTCAGTCTCCTCGCTCTTCGCCTGATTGATTTTGTCAAAGAAACTAAAGTCCATCACCGTCTTCAGGTAGCTGTTGGTCTTGGCGAGTTTCGAGTCCTTCTGCCATGCGGCGGTGTAGGCAGGTTCAGTCACCCACGTCTCGCCCACGGTGTTGAAGTTCGGGTATTCCTCGTCCAGCTCCTTCATCCATTGCGCCATTGCATCGGCGTAGGCGTAGGGGTAGGTGTCCATGCGTATGCCGTTGATGCCCACCGTCTCAATCCACCAGATGGAGTTTTGTATGAGGTAGCGCATCAGGTGCGGGTTGTGCTGATTGAGGTCGGGCATCGTGGGCACGAACCACCCCTCTACCGTCTCCTTCAAGTCCACCTCCGAGGCATAGGGGTCGAGCACGGGCGTGAGCTTGTAGGAGGTTTGCAGGTATCGGCTTCTGTCGCCGCCGAGCCATTCAGGCACGTTGAGCCAGTCGTTTGCCGGCATGTCCATCGTCCACGGATGCTCCAGTCCCGAGTGGTTGAATATCATGTCCATCACCACCTTCAGCCCCTTGGCGTGAGCCTCGTCACAGAGGCGGCGATAGTCCTCGTTCGTTCCGAATCGCGGGTCCACGCGGTAGTAATTTGTTGTGGCGTAGCCGTGGTAGGTCGCAAAACCGTTGTCCGAGTCGGGCGAGTCATTCTCCAGCACGGGCGTGAGCCATAGCGCCGTCACGCCGAGGTCGGTGAAGTAGTCAAGATGCTCGCGGATGCCGTTCAAGTCACCTCCGTGGCGCAGCGATGGCTGCGTGCGGTCTTCCTTATAAGTGCGCATCCCCGCCACCTGCGGATTGTGGCCCGCGCCCTGCGCAAATCGGTCGGGCATCAGCATGTAGAGCACGTCAGCGTTGGTGAATCCGATGCGCTTGTCGCCCGCCATCTCTCGCTCTTTTAGTTGATAGGTCACCCGCTCCTTCGCCTTGCCCTTCTGGAGCGTGAGCGTCATCGTGCCCGCCTTCGCCTCGCGGAGGTTGAGGTAGATGAGCAGATAGTTGGGCGAGTCGAGCCTCACGATGCTGTCAATCACCACGCCGGGATAATCGGTCGTCACGCTCTCCGCATCGCGGATGCCCTTGCCATAGACCATCAGCTGCACCGTGGGGTTCTTCATACCCACATACCAGTCGGTCGGCTCGATTCTGTCAATCAAGTTCTTCTTTGCTGCGTTCATAGTCATCACACTTGCCACGAGGGCCATCAAAAGTAAGATTCGTTTCATTCTTTCGGTTATTGGTTTTCTTTGTTATTCTAAGATGCAAAGGTACGAAAAAATTCCGAAACCACCAAATTTTTTCACTCCTCTTCGTTTTCGTCACATTCGCACATGTCACACAAAGGTCGTTTCAATTCCGAATTGTTACATTGTTACATGTTACATGTTACATTAAGGTCGTTTCATATTCTCAAAAAGAGTGTGTGAATAAATAACGTATATATATTATATTATTATATATATTATAATATATATAATAATATATAATTACTTTCTCTTATTTTCTGCACATCGGAAGGTGCTTAATGTAACATGTAACATGTAACAATGTAACATTTTGCGATGCTTCATCCGCAAATTGAAAGGTGCTTAATATGACATGTGACAAACGGCACTACATTCTCCATTTCCGCCTCCCTTCACCTCCTAACATTGCATTTTATTTGCATAAAGTTACGCTTTATTCCGTTAAGATTACTGCTTATTCCACTACTCAAAAGTAAGCCATCAAGGGCATTTTACCCCTCCATTTCCGCCGATTTCATAAAAAATGCACCCAAAACTATGCTTTTTTTAGCAAATTATTGTATTATTTTGGAAAAATCATGTAAATTTGCAAAGAAATTGATATTGATGACTATAATGCAACTACTGACACTATGACCCTAAAGAGCGAATAAATTATAACTAAAAAGAGATAGGAGAAATTAATTATGGAAGAAAAGAAAGTGATTTTAGTGGACGAGAAGAACTTCCCGGATGCCAATTTCCGCAAGTACCTGCTTGAACAGGATTACGCATGGGGCGGAAAAATCACGGAGGACGCCATCAAGGGGGTGACCTTGATTGACGTACACCGCAGCAGCATCGGCGACCTGACGGGCATCGAGCTGTTCCCCGCACTGCAGGAGTTGCAGTGCAGTTTCAACACGCTGACCAAGATTGATGTGTCGAAAAACCCCGAACTGAGGGTGCTGAGCTGCTTCAACAATCAGCTGAAGGAGCTTGACGTGACCCAGAACGCGAAACTTGTGGAGCTGAACTGCTACTGCAATCACTTGAACGAGATAGATGTGACGAAGAATGCAGAACTGAGCGAGTTGCGCTGTTACAGCAACAATCTGAAGGAGCTGGATGTGACGCACAACCCGAAGCTGACCTTCCTCTGGTGCTGCTACAATCAGCTGACGGCGCTCGATGTGACGCACAACCCGGAGCTGAAGGAGCTGTGGTGTAACGGCAACGGCATCACTGCCATCGACACTTCGAATAACCCGAAGCTGACCTTCTTCTGGTGCTGCCTGAACCAGCTGACGGAGATTGACGTGACGCACAACCCGGAACTGACGAAGCTGCGCTGCTATGACAACAAGCTGACGGCGCTCGACACTTCGAAGAATCCGAAACTGGTGGAGCTGCGCTGCTATGACAACCAACTGACGCGCCTGAACGTGGCGTGGAACACGGAGTTGGTGGAGCTGTGGTGCTACAACAACCAGATTACCTCGCTGAACGTGACGCGCAACGAGGCGCTCACTGAGTTGCGCTGTCATCACAACCCGCTGGTATCGTTAGAGATTACGAAGAACACGGCGGTAATCGAGTAGAGTTTTTCATTTGTATTAATTAGTGTTGGTTGGGGTGTGCCTCGTAATGGGGCGCACCCTTTTTTGTTGCAGAATATTGGGTGTGAAATTGTGGAATGACGCGGAAAAGTGGTAACTTTGCACGCAATACGGAAAGATGAGAAGAACGATACTGATACTGACCCTTGTGCTCCACGCCGTCTGCATGATGGGCATCCCCGCCAAGCGAGATGTTTGGCGGACGCTGATATTGGCGGATGGCACGGAAGTGCGGGCGCAGTTGCAGGGGGATGAGCGGAGGCATTTCTGGGTGGATGCTGACGGTGGGCGGTATGTTCGTCGAGGGAGCATTTTTGTTCGGGAGGATGATGTTCGGAATCTTGTTGTTGGGAATGGTGCTTCGCTTAGCGGCGATGCTATCGGAAACGATGCGTTGCTTCAGCATAAATCAGGCAGATTTCACCAGGCAACGGCAAGAACCCGCCAAATAGACGATGGCGGGGCATACTTGGGAATGAAGCGCGGACTGGTAATCTTGGTGGAATACGCGGATGTGGCGTTCCGGGAGGAGCATACGGCGGCGAAATTCGGGCAGGTGTTCAACGAGCGGGGCTATGCGACCGATGAGGGTTTCAGGGGCAGCGTGGCTGACTATTTCCACGACCAGAGCAGCGGACTGTTTGAACTGGAGTTTGATGTGGTGGGTCCCGTGAGGCTCGCCCACGAGCGGAAATATTATGGGGCGAATACGGAAGACGGTGACGATCGGAATCCGATGGAGATGGTGGTGGAGGGCTGTCGGGCAATAGGCGCGATGGTGAACTTCGCCGACTATGACTGGGACGGTGACGGTGTGGTGGAACAGGTGTATGTGCTCTATGCGGGCACAGGAGAGGCGGAGAGCGGCGATGAGGACGATGTGTGGCCTCACATGTGGTATCTCTCGGCGACGGACATGGCTATCACGCTCGACGGGGTGGTCATTGATGCCTATGCCTGCAGCAACGAGGTGACGGTGGATGGCACGCTTGAAGGCATCGGCACGTTCTGCCATGAGTTCTCGCATTGCCTCGGCTTCCCTGACTTCTACGACACGCTCGGCGGCAATTGCTTCGGGATGGGGCACTTTGACCTCTTGGACAGGGGCAACTATAACGGCAATTCGTTCTGCCCTGCGGGCTATACTGCCTACGAGAAGATGACGGCGGGATGGCTGCAGCCGGTGGTGCTCAGTGCCGATACGGTGATAACCTCCGTGCCGCCAGCCTCAGAGGGTGGGCAGACCTATATCATCTACAACGATGCGTGGCCCGATGAATACTATCTTGTGGAGAACAGGCAGTACACGGGATGGGATGCAGCCCTGCCCGACTGCGGACTGATGATTACGCACGTGGACTATGACGAGGAGATATGGTGGTGGAACATTCCGAACAGCCTCGTGGCTTCTGGTGATGACTTCCATGCGGCGGGCTATCCCATCAACAATCATCAGCGAATGACCATCTTCCATGCCGACAACCATGCGGTGATAGGGAAAGAGCAGGGTGACTTGTATCCTCGCGGCGCATCGGATAGTCTGACGGTGACATCAACACCCGCCGCCACTATCTACCACACCGCAGAAGGCGAAGGAGGCTTGCTGAATAAATCACTGACGGACATCACCCGAAATGCCGATGGCACTATCTCGTTCCGCTTCCATGCAAGCGGCACGCCGTCGCAAGGCACGAGCATCCAACTGCCATTCAGCAGTCAGCGCGAGGCGGGCAAAGGGCGTATCTATTCGCTCGGCGGGCAATATATGGGCACCGATTTCGAAAGTCTGCCGCCGGGTATCTACATCGTGAACGGAAAGAAAAGAATCGTGAAATAAACCATAATATAGGATATGACAGACAATACTACCCTGGAAGAGAATAGCAAGATACCACAGGAGTGGAACAAGTTTTACCTGAAGGATGTGTCGTTCGTGAACCTGATGACGCGCCGCATCTTCAACGTGCTGATTGTGGCGAATCCCTACGATGCGTTTATGCTGGAGGACGATGGGCGCGTGGATGAGAAAATCTTCGATGAATACACCGAGTTAGGACTGCGCTATCCGCCCACGTTCACGCAGGTATCAACCACCGAGGAGGCGAACGAGGTGTTGCTGACGACGGACATCGACCTCGTGATATGTATGCCGGGTAATGCCGACAACGATGCGTTCACCGTGGCTCGCGAGGTGAAAAGCCAGCATCCCAACATCCCCTGCGTGGTGCTGACCCCCTTCTCTCACGGTATCACGAAGCGCATCGAAAACGAGGATATGTCGGTGTTCGACTACGTGTTCTGCTGGCTTGGCAACACGAACCTCATCCTCTCCATCATCAAGTTGATAGAGGACAAGATGAACATCGAGCACGACATAAAGGAAGCAGGCGTGCAGATGATTCTGCTCGTGGAGGACAACATACGCTTCTACTCATCGGTGCTGCCCAACCTATACAACTACATCCTCGCGCAGACCAAGCGATTCTCTACCGAGGCACTCAATCCTCACGCCGCCGCACAGCGCAAGCGAGGCAGGCCCAAGGTGGTGCTTGCCACGAATTATGAGGAGGCAATGGCACTCTATGAGAAATACCACGAGAATACGCTCGGTGTAATCTCCGACACCCGTTTCCCGATGAAGACCGTTCAAGGCAGACTCTCGCATGTGGAGGAGGGCGACCCAGAGGCAGGTCTGAAACTGCTGCGTGAGATTCGCCGTCGCGATGAATATGTGCCGCTGATACTTGACAGTAGTGAGACGGTGAACGCAGAGAAGGCGAAGGCAGAGGGTTTCCATTTCATCGACAAGAACTCTACGAAGATGAACGTGGACTTGCACGAGTTGATGGAGAAGCACATGGGTTTCGGCGACTTCATATTCCGCAACCCCGAGACGCAAGAGGAAATCGCCCGCATCACATCGTTGAAGGAGTTGCAGGACAATATCTTCAAGATACCCGCCGACTCTCTCTCACGCCATATCCGCCGCAACCACATGAGCCGTTGGCTGTGTGCCCGTGCTATTTTCCCCGTATCGGCATTCCTGAAGCACGTCACTTGGCATAAGTTGCAGGATGTGGATGCCCACCGCAAGATTATCTTCGATGCCATCGTGCAGTACCGAAGGATGAAGAACATCGGCGTGGTGGCGGTGTTCGACCGCCTGAAGTTCGACTCTTACAGCCACTTTGCCCGCATCGGTGAAGGCTCGTTGGGAGGCAAGGGCAGAGGCTTGGCATTCCTCGACAACATCATCAAGCGCCACCCCGAACTCAACCAGTTTGAGAACGCGAAGGTATCGATTCCCAAGACAGTCGTGCTATGTACTGACTTCTTCGATGAGTTCATGGAAAAGAACAACCTCTATCCGATAGCCCTGAGCGATGCGCCCGACGAGGAAATCTTGCAGCACTTTATGCGGGCACAGTTGCCCGATGCGCTGATAGCCGACTTCTTTACGTTCTTCGATGCCGTGAAGTCGCCGATTGCTGTGCGCTCCAGTTCATTGTTGGAGGATAGCCACTATCAGCCCTTCGCCGGTATCTACTCCACCTATATGATACCCTACTTGCAAGATAAGTATGAGATGCTGCGGATGCTTGCTTGCGCCATCAAGGGTGTCTATGCGTCGGTGTATTATAAGGACTCCAAGGCATATATGACCGCCACCTCGAATGTCATCGACCAAGAGAAGATGGCAGTCATCTTGCAAGAGGTGGTGGGTAAACAATACGGCGACTACTACTATCCCAACTTCTCAGGCGTGCTTCGCTCGCTGAACTACTATCCCATCGGCGACGAGACGGCAGAGGAGGGTATCGCTTCGCTTGCACTCGGATTGGGTAAGTATATCGTGGATGGCGGGCAGACGCTCCGCGTTTCGCCCTATCATCCCACGCAGGTGCTCCAGACGAGTGAGACGGAGACGGCACTCAGCGAGACGCAGACACGCTTCTATGCCCTTGACATGACGCACGTGGGTGATGACTTTAAGGTGGATGATGGTTTCAATATCAAGAATCTGCGCGTGAAGCAGGCGGCTGCCGATGGGGCGCTGACCTATATCGCATCGACCTACGACCCGCAAGACCAGGTTATCCGCGAGGGCATCTATGAGGGCGGGCGTAAGATTATCTCGTTCTGCGGTGTGCTTCAGCATGGGGTGTTCCCCCTGCCTGAACTGCTTCAGATGGCACAGAAATATGGCTCTGAGGAGATGCGCCGCCCTGTTGAGATTGAGTTTGCTTGCAATCTGAATGACGACCGCACGGGTGAGTTCTATCTCTTGCAGATTCGCCCGATTGTAGATTCCAAGCAAGTGCTCGACGAGGATTTGAGTGCGCTGCCCGACGAGCAATGCTTGTTGCGCTCCGCCAACTCTTTGGGGCATGGCATCTCGGAGGATGTGGTGGATGTCGTCTATGTGAAGACCTCCGATGACTTTACGGCTGCCAACAATCCGTTGATTGCTCGCGAGATTGAGCAAATCAACCGAAAGTTCCTCGACGAAGACAAGAACTATGTGCTTGTAGGACCCGGCAGATGGGGCTCGAGCGACTACTGGCTGGGTATTCCCGTCAAGTGGCCGCATATCTCAGCCGCCCGCGTCATTGTAGAGGTGGGGCTGAAGAACTATCACGTGGACCCCTCTCAGGGCACGCACTTCTTCCAGAATCTTACCTCGTTTGGGGTCGGTTACTTCACCATCAATACTTACACCGGCGACGGCATCTTCCAAAAAGAGTTGTTGGATGCCATGCCTGCCGTAGAGGAAACGGAATATGTACGCCATGTCCGCTTTGAGAAGCCGCTCAAGATTATGATGGACGGCAAGAAGCAGCAGGGTGTTGTTTTATTAGGTTAAGGTGATGGCGGTGCGGCGATTGTCGCACCGCCATGCTTCATTCGGCGCATCAGCGCACTTTTTTGTTAAAGAATCCTAACCGATGTCACGCGCGGGCATCCTTCTGCGTCTTATAAGTGAAGATGGAACAGAAGGAGTTCGAAACGGTGATACGGCAGATACGCCCACGCTTGTATGCAGAGGCCATGCGCTATCTCTCAGATGGCGGCGAGGCGGAGGATGCAACGCAAGAGGTGGTGCTGAAACTCTGGTCGATGCGGCGAGAGTTAGGCGGCTATCGCTCCGTGGAGGCTTTGGCGGTCGTGATGGTGCGCCGTCTCTGCTTGAGCCGCAAGCGTGCAACCCTCGTTCCATTGACCACAGGCTTGGATGCGGCGGATGCGGTGGCTGATGATACGCCTGAGAGTGAGTTGATAGACAGGGAGGAAGAAAGGCAGGTCATCGAACTGATGCAGAGGCTGCCCGACGCTCAGCAGGCGGTGCTGCGGATGAAGCACATAGACGGCTTGGAGACCGCCGAGATTGCCCGCATCACGGGCAGCACGGAGGAGGCAGTAAGAGCCAACCTGTCGAGGGCGCGGAAGAAGATGCTGCAGATGTTCGTGCGGTAGGCGAAGATGCCCATGCGGCAGCGCATCACATCCATGTGGTAAACAATCAAGAGGCAACAACAATGAGAGATGGCAATGAATACAAAGAGAGAGACAAATGCGGAAAAGAAAATGCGCCAGTTGGTGGCCCGTTTCCTGAAGGGAGAGACGAGCAACGCCGATGAGCAAAGGCTTTACGACTATTTCAGTTGCGATGAGGTGGCGGAGAGTCTGAAGGAGTATCAAGAGATGTTCCGCTGGTATGCGGGGCTTGGAGGCAAGAGGCGCACGCGATTGATGCCCATCCGCAAGTGGGTGGTGGCAGCCGCCTCGCTACTTCTGTTGTTCACCATCGGCTATGGCGCGTGGGAGTACAAGAATCAAGCGGACGAGTATGCGCTTTATGAAGGCAGTTACATCATCCGTGATGGCAAGAAAATCACTAATCTTCGCGCGATTCTCCCCGAACTGAAGGAAACGGAGCGCGAGGTGGCTGAACTGATAGAGAACGAGGGCTGGGATGAGAGCCAGTCAATCCCCGTGATATAGGCAACCGAGCATTAACAATTAACTGATGGCAACAATGAAAGTAAGGAGTTTAATGATGACGATAGCAGCATTGCTGATTTGCAATTATGCTGTGGCTCAAAGCCACATCAAGGCGGTAGTAAAGGAACTTGAAGAGATAGAAGGAGTGGGAAGCAAGGTTGTGAAGCGCGACCCGAAGACCAAGAAAATCACTTGCATAGTGCTGAGATTCACCTTTTATAGCAAGGGGGGCAAGTATGCCGAAAAACTGAAAAAGGCTTTTCATCAGGATGCGGAAGATGCCAAGATGGAGGCTCAGTACAGGGATACCCACATCCTTCAATTTGAAGGCGGTAGTTTTTACATACTGAAGATAGACAAAGCAAAGGCTAAAGATGGTGCCCCGCTTGTTGAACTCTCCGTATATGCTAAAGGTGAGGGGGCGGAATCAGATGATTTCAGTTCATTTGAAAACATCATGAAATCCTCCACTAAATTTGATACTCTGGGCTTGCCCTAACCTTTGGCGAATGCGCCTTGCGTCCCTCGGTAGTTTGCAGAATGTTCGGGAAATGTGCTTTGCATCCCTCGAGGTTTGCAGGATGTTCGGGAAATGCGGCAGAATCAGATGGAGAGTTTGCGGGGTGTGCAGCAACTTGATATGGCTCGGTCGGCAGCCAAGCAGTGCAAGGAGGTTGCAAAGTCAGGCAGGGCTGATAAGGAAAATAAGAAGGCTTCTAAGCAGAATAAAAAGGCTTCTTAAAAGAATAAGAAGGCTGATTAAGCAGCGCAAGTTTGCCAAAAAGAAATGAAGCGCGCTGTGTAGGGAAGCCCAAAAGAAACATTCGGAAAGCGTTCCGAATATTAGCGAACATATTGTTCGTACTTAAGTATTTCTTAGACCTAATTTTTAGGTTTCTAATCAAGAACGCGGATGGCCTCGTGAGAAGCTATCCGCGTGATTGTTTCTGAGGATTCAATCCCCGAAATCCGATGCTTAGAGGTTCGGGTTAATCTTGCTCCACTCAGAGATGGGAGGCACGATGTTCAGCGTAACCAACTCGTCGCGCATCTTGCAGAGGTGCTCGTAGGAAGCGTCCAACTTAGCGTTCTCCTCGGCTGTGCCCTGCGGTACTTCAAACTGAGCGCCGTTCTGGTCGAGCGTCGTCTTCATCGCCATCATGATGTGGTCATACTTGTCAGTCTTCACGTATGTGCCCACGGGGAAGCGGAAGGGCTCGCCGCCCATAGCGGAGCGAATCATCTCAACGGAGAGGTAAGAGGGGCTTTGGAACGAAGAGCGTCCGCGAAGCTCGATGATCTTCGCACCACCCTGCGTCACGTCCTTCTTCATCTGCTCCCACTCCTCTGCGGGGAACTCAGCTGTGCCGATGATGTCAGTCAGTGCACGGCCTGCCACCTTCACATGGCTGCCGAATACTGCCATCTGCTCGCCGTGGCCGCCATAGGTAGCGCAGCCTGTAATCTCGTTCTGCATCACGCCGAATTTCTTAGCCAGTGCAGACTGCAGACGGGTGGTGTCGAGACCTGCCAGCGTAGTAACCTGACCGGGCTTCAAACCAGAGTAGAGCAGGGTAACGAGACCCGTGAGGTCAGCGGGGTTGAAGATGATGACCACGTGCTTCACATCGGGGCAATACTTCTTGATGTTCTGACCCAGCTCCTCAGCAATCTTACAGTTGCCGGCGAGCAAGTCCTCGCGGGTCATGCCTGCCTTACGGGGCGCACCGCCAGAGGAGATGATGTACTTCGCATCCTTGAAAGCCACCTCAGCGTCGGTCGTGGCAACGATGTTTACGTTGTCAAAACCACTCTGGCGCATTTCCTCTGCCACGCCTTCGGGAGAGAATACGTCGTAGAGACAGATTTCACTTGTCAGACCCATCATCAGAGCCGACTGAGCCATGTTTGAGCCAATCATACCGGCAGCGCCTACGATTGTCAGTTTGTCGTTTGTTAAAAATGCCATAATCGTAATTTATTTAATAAGTTGATAGATATTCGTAATTGCTGCAAAGTTACGAAAAATGCCGAATATTTTGCCGCTTTGGATTGTTAATCTGTGCTAATCCGTGAAAGATGTGGGTAAGTTTTCGTATCTTTGTAAACTCTAATTAGCAAAATGAAATGTATGGATATCAATGTGCGATTGTCTGACCTGCGGGAAGTGATGCGGCGCGAGCATCTTGCCGCGTTTGTATTTCCGAGTACCGACCCCCATAACGGCGAGTATGTGCCCGACCACTGGAAGGGGCGCGAGTTCATCAGCGGCTTTAATGGTTCGGCGGGTACGGCGGTGGTGACGCTCCACTCGGCTGCCCTCTGGACGGACTCCCGTTATTTCTTGGCGGCAGAGGAGCAGTTGAAGGGCACGGAATACCAACTGATGAAGTTGAAGGTGGAGGGCACGCCGACGATTGCCCAGTGGCTTGCCGAAGAACTGAAGGATGAGCAGAGCCACGAGGTGGGTATCGACGGCATGGTGAATTCCGCCAATGCGGTGAAGGAACTGGCGGCTGACCTGCGCAGGGCAGGGGGCATCACCGTGCGCACCAACTTTGACCCCTTGGCGCTCATCTGGCACAATCGCCCCGCGATACCACTCAATCCCGTGGAGATTCATCCATTGGAATACGCCGGTGAGCCGGCACGCGAGAAGTTGGCACGCATCCGTCAGGCATTGCGCGAGAAGCATGCTGATGGTCTGCTCGTGACTGCGCTTGATGACATCGCGTGGGCGCTCAACCTGCGTGGCAGCGACGTGCATTGCAATCCCGTCTTTGTCAGTTATCTGCTCATCTCCACGCAGAAGGCTGTGCTCTATATAAATAAGGTGAAGCTGACGGCGGAAGTGGAGGCTTACTTGAAGGCGGAGGGCGTGGAAGTGGACGACTACGACCGTGTGGCGCAGGGATTGAAGGACTATTTTGAGTACAATATCCTGTTAGACCCCGACGAGGTGAACCATACGCTTTACAAGGCGGTGACGCGGGAAATCATAGACGCCGAGTCGCCCATCAAGCGGATGAAGACCGTAAAGAATGCCGCCGAGATAGTGGGCTTCAGACAGGCAATGCTGAAAGACGGTATCGCACTCGTGAAGTTCCTGAAATGGCTGAAGCCTGCCGTGGAGGCGGGAGGGCAGACGGAGATAACCATCGACGAGAAACTGACATCACTCCGCGCTGAGCAGCCGAATTTCCGGGGCATCTCCTTCGATACCATTGCGGGCTATCAGGCGCATGGCGCTATCGTACACTACGAGGCAACCCCTGAGACTGACATCCCCTTGAAGCCCGAAGGTTTGCTGCTGCTCGACAGCGGTGCGCAGTATCTTGACGGCACGACGGACATCACGCGCACTATTGCTCTCGGTCCTGTGACCGACGAGCAAAAGAAGATCTATACGCTTGTGCTGAAAGGGCATATCCAAGTGGAACTTTGCAAGTTCCCCTCTGGGTCGAGTGGCACGCAGATTGATATTCTCGCCCGCAAGGATATGTGGCGCGAGGGCTTGAACTATCTGCATGGCACGGGTCACGGTGTGGGCAGTTATCTGAATGTTCACGAAGGCCCTCATCAGCTGCGTATGGAGTGGAAGCCCGCCCCGTTTGTGGAGAACATGACCGTTACCGATGAGCCGGGCATCTATCTCGCGGGTAAGTTCGGTTGTCGCACGGAAAACACTTTGCTCATCGTGCCTTACATGGAAACAGAGTTCGGTAAGTTCCTCCAGTTCGAATCGCTCACGCTTTGCCCCATCGACAAGGCTCCCATTGCCGTGGAGATGCTGACGGGCGAGGAGATTGAATGGCTGAATGGTTATCATCAGCGGGTGTTCGATGCGCTCGCACCCCATCTTGCTCCCGACGAGGTAGATTGGTTGCGTGAGGCGACGGCTCCCGTTGGGTCGTGATGTCCCAAGTCCCTTGTTATTGCTGACATTTCCGAAGCTCAAAGATTCTATGGCATCATAGCACTCTGCCCGCTTTATGGTTCTATTCTTGACGCATCATATTTTGCGAATTTATGTTTTTGCTCTATTTGTAACTGATGGATAGCCATCCTGTAACTGATGAAACAACCCCCAATCCTCGCCCCCGAAGGCATCCGTGAGGTGCTGCTACACGCTTGCTGCGCCCCCTGTTCATCCGCCATTGTAGAGTGGATGATGGCGCACGACATCCGCCCCACGATCTTCTATTTCAATCCCAACATCCACCCATTGCAGGAGTACGAGATTCGTAAGGAAGAAAGTAAGCGCCATGCTGAGAGCCTCGGACTGCGGTGGATTGATGGCGACTACAACCACGAGGCGTGGCTTGGCTGTGTGAAGGGTTTGGAGGGTGAGCCGGAGCGCGGGCCACGCTGCGAACTCTGCTTTCGTCATCGCCTGACGGTCGCCGCCCAGCAAGCGCAGTCCCTCGGTTTGGAATACTTCACCACCACGCTCGCCTCCTCCCGTTGGAAGAGCATCGAGCAAATCACGCGGGCAGGCCTTGCCGCCGAGTCTGCCGTGCCCAACACGCACTTCTGGGCGCAGAACTGGCGAAAAGGTGGCCTCTCCGACCGCCGCAACCAACTCCTAAAAGCATTCGGCTTCTACAATCAGCAGTATTGCGGTTGTGAGTTTAGTATGCGAAACCCTTGACTGCTTCACTCGCTCAGCACAGGGTGTAATCACTGTAAGCCAAACTTCATGAGGCATCGCCAATCCGTAGTCAGCACAAGATAGACTTTGCGAGGGCATTGCCAATCAGTTGTTAGTCAGCATTTCAAAGAGCACTTTGGAGGTCGCGGTCATTTCTTCGGCTGCCACGAAGGTCTTCCCTTGACCGCTGCAAAGGTATGGCAGTTTCAAAAACTGATTTCCGATTCTTGCACATTCTTGTCGATTCTTTCCGATTTTGGTCGATTTTTGCCGATTTTCTTTGCTGTTTTTCGGGGCATCCCCTGCTGCTTTTGGGAACATCCCTTGCTGCTTTTGGGGGCTTTCTGCCCCATATCCGTGCAGTTTGCCTTCTGCCCCCCAATCCATTTAAAACCTGTACTCAATCCGTTTGAAGCCTGAATTCGATGCGTTTGAAGCCTCCAAACGAGGTGAAAACAGCCTCCAAACGGTGTGAATTCAGCCTCCAAACGACCCGTTTAGAGCCTTCATGCGCATACGCGTGCGAAAGACCTCGAAGCTGATACGGGTAACCAACTCGAATTTCGCCCCGCCAATGCTTGGGGGGAGGATTTAGAAGGGGGGAATTCCCCTCTATCTTCTTACGCCCCCCTTATAGGGGGCTAAAGATAGAGGGAGAGATGAATTTTTGCGCGCGGGCGCGCGAAATCCCTCCCAGCACTGCGCAGACGCTTTCCCCCGTCGCTGAGGGCGTAAACTCCCGCCCATATTTCCCGCAGATTTTCCTCCTCGTTTTGTGCAAACTTTTGCCCATGTTTTGCGCAAATTTCCACCCTCATTTCCCGTAAAATCTTCGCTCCACTTGATGCAAAATTCTGCTCTATTTTAGGCAAAATTCCCCTTCATCAGGTGCGAAAAATCCCGTAATTTCCCCTCCATAAACATCATTGCACACCGTGTCTTGGATGTGCGAATTTAAGAAAGAATAACGTTTTTAAGATTAAATAACGTGCATCAATAATTCTAATTCGTCATCATGTTGGCTTCAAATGAGCAGCCCATCTGGACGGATTTGATGCAGAATGCCGTCAGCCCAGTATCTGCTTGAACAAATCATCAACATCTTTTGCCTCGTACACCCGCCCTTCCTTTATGTCAAACAACGACTGTTCATAGCGGGAGAGGTGCTGTTTCTTTGTCATAATCATTCTATTAAAAATACGCGCTTCAATACCAATAAATTCAGAGAACTACTGAAATATCGGATTATTAGCGATTACTTCTTTTGCGGGAATACGCCGTATGATGGTGTCTGCACCGCAGACGATGACGTCTTCATTACGCAATGCTTTTTCCTGTAGCATTCTCTTTTCTGCTAACTCCAAGCCATACTTTAGTTTCTCGGAGAATTCTTTATCTGACATAACCTTGAATTTTAGTAAATGCAACGCTGTCTCATTTGGGGCAAAGTTACAAATTAAAAATCATTATTCAATAAAATTTGGTGAAAATTTGTTCAGTTGGCTCTTCACTTGCGGATAAACCATCAATTCTTTTGGAGAATAGAAGTAAAAGTGGTACTTTTGCAGCATAAATCTGTGTCATGACACAGAAATGTGAAGTAAAACGATGGTTTTTGAACGGAGATATTACTTGGAGCAGCTGTGCAGAGCGGAAGGGAATGGCATGATAAAGGTCATTACCGGCATCCGTCGATGCGGCAAGTCGTTCCTGTTGTTTAACCTTTTTCGTCAGTGGCTCTTAGAAAGAGGTGTTAGTGAAAATCACATCATTCAAGTGAATCTGGAGGATCGCAGGAATAAGAAGTTGCGTGACCCAGATGCGCTCCTTCGGCATATAGACAGTCTGATGGTGGATGGCGACAGGTATTATATCATGCTTGACGAAGTGCAGATGGTCAAAGAGTTTGAGGATGTGCTGAACTCCTATCTCAATGTGCCTAACGCAGAGGTGTATGTGACGGGCTCGAATGCCAAGTTTCTCTCAAGAGACATCATCACTGAGTTTCGTGGACGCGGGTGGGAGATTCGTATCCATCCTTTGAGTTTCGCCGAATATTATGAGGTGGTTGGCGGCGAGAAGGGCGAGGCTCTGGAGATGTATTATAGATATGGTGGGTTGCCGGCTGTTGCTCAATTGGCAAGGGCAGAGGAAAAGCAGAACTATCTTCGTGAGATTTTCGAGACGGTGTATTTGAGGGATGTGTTGGAGCGCAACCGTTTGAAGAATCCTACGGGTATGCGCGAGTTGATAAGAATCCTTGCCTCCATCATGGGGTCGAGCTCTAACGCGAGGCGAATTTCAAATACTTTCAAGACCGTGGGAGGATTGGATGTCGCACCGGCTACCATTGCAAAGTATATAGAATGTCTTCAAGATGCTTTCTTTATCAGCGAGGCTTTGCGCTACGATGTGAGGGGCAGGAAATATATCGGAACTGAAACGAAATACTACTTTGAGGATATTGGCATCAGAAATGCCATCCTGGAGTTTCGCCAACTTGAACCGCCCCATACGATGGAAAATGTGATATACAATGAACTGTGTCGCAACGGGTTTGTTGTGGATGTCGGTGTGGTGGGGAGCTTCAGGCGCGGTGAGGACGGGCAACTCAAAAGGCGGAGTCTCGAGATAGATTTTGTAGTGAATCGCCACGACGAGCGCCTGTATATTCAATCGGCGTATGCCATGCCGACTGATGACAAGGTGAATCAGGAGCAGGAGTCACTGTTGCATGTGGATGATGGCTTTCGGAAGGTCATCATTGCGGGCGACCGCTATCATTCCGGCTACAATGAGGACGGCATCCTGGTGGTAGGGCTTTATGATTTCCTGCTTGGGAAGATTGAGTTGTGGAAATGACTGTTGGACGAGTTGGATAAATCATTATTCAATAAAATTTGGTGAAAATTTGTTCAGTTCGCAAAATAGTTGTAACTTTGCACCCGCTTTTTATGGCACAATGCCAGAAAGCATATAAATAATAAGTTTAACATAAAATTTTAAAGTCAAGACAAATGATTATTGTACCGGTAAAAGAAGGCGAGAACATCGAAAGGGCCCTCAAGAAGTTTAAGAGAAAGTTCGAAAAGACAGGTGTTGTAAAAGAACTCCGCAGACGTCAGCAGTTCGACAAGCCGTCTGTGCTTAAGCGCCTTAAGATGGAGCACGCCATTTACGTACAGAAGCTCCGCGCCAGCGAGGAATAAAAATATTCCCCGAAAAATTTGGTGGTTTCGGGAATTCTGCGTAAATTCGTAGCCAGAAAAATAAGGCTATGATGACGGACAAGTTCTTGGACTACCTGCGCTATGAGCGGAATGCGTCTCCGCAGACGGTGCGGACATACGAGGAAAGCCTTCGGGAGTTTCATTCGTATGTGACAGACAAGGATAAGCAGCTCTCTCTGGCATCGGTTGATACCGATGTGATCCGTGACTGGATGGAGAGTCTGATGGATAAAGGAAACTCTGCCTCAACGATTAACAAGAAATTGAGTGCATTGCGTTCCTTTTATCGTTTTTGCCTAAAACGAAACCTTATGCCGAACGATCCCGCGCATTGTGTGACGGGGCCGAGAAAGTCGAAGCCCCTGCCGCAGTTCCTCAGGGAGAACGATATGGACAACCTGTTGGATGGCCGGGCGTGGGGCGAGGAATACGAAAGTGTTCGCGCGCGTACCATTATATTATTATTCTATGAGGCTGGACTCCGTCGCTCAGAACTGACGGGGCTTGACGACGGCGACATAGATTTCGCGGCGCGGCAGTTGAAGGTGACGGGAAAGCGCAACAAGCAGCGTATCGTTCCCTTCGGCGAGGAACTGGCGACGGCGCTGCGGGAGTATATGGAATGCCGGGACGGACAGGCTGAGGCAAGCGGACGCACGACGGCATTGTTCAGAAGTGACAAGGGTGAGCGGATGACGGGCAGCCAGGTGTATGCCATCGTGCGGCGGCATCTGTCGGAAGTGACGACGATGAAGAAGCGCTCCCCGCACGTACTCCGCCATACGTTTGCCACCGCCATGCTGAACAACGGGGCAGGGTTGGAGAGCATCAAGAACCTGCTGGGCCACGAGAGCGTCAGCACCACGGAGATCTATACGCACACGACGTTTGAGCAGTTGAAGCGGATATACAAAGAGGCTCATCCGAGAGCCTGAACCTTTATAAATTAATAACTATCTTAAAGACTGGAGGTAATTATGGAGATTAAGATTCGGTCGATTCATTTCGACGCTACCGAGAAGTTGCAGGCATTCATCGAGAAGAAAGTCAGCAAGCTGGAGAAGACTTACGAGGACATACAGGATGTGGAGGTGCAGTTGAAAGTGGTGAAGCCCGCCACGGCACAGAACAAGGAGGCGAGCCTGTCTGTGGCTGTGTCGGGGACGAAGCTGTTCGTGGAGAAAACGAGCGACACGTTTGAGGAGTGCATCGACCTCTGTGTGGACTCGATGCGGACGCAATTGCAGAAATTCAAGGAAAAATCGAGAAATTACTAAAAAAAACTCGGAAAAGTTTTGTGGATTAAAAAATAATATCTACCTTTGCAGCCGTTTTCCGACAGGTCGTAAATCTGAAAAAGGAGAGCGGCTGCTTAGAAATGCCTCTTTAGCTCAGTTGGCCAGAGCACGTGATTTGTAATCTCGGGGTCGT
>JAFLSG010000013.1 GCA_022511065.1 Prevotella sp. | reverse complement strand
ATCAGTATTGCTCCAAACAGCCCGAACTTCACGGTCATTGAAAAATCGTATGGATATCTTATTGCTCATTGAAGTGTAGTTGGTTTCGGTTTCAACTTTCAGAGGTTCTCTCTATTAAAAGTTTGAGCGTTTTTGTATCTTTCTCTCCATGAAAGAAAGTATCAAGTACCTGTTGAAAGACACTATTGGGGCAGACGGCATCGAAAAGGGTCATACAGGAACGTACCTTTATTGCATCAATACTGCCAAGAATAGAGGCTGCCGGCACTCCCACATGAGTGAGCAGGGCTTCCGTGATTTCAAAAAGCCTGTTGTGTAGCAAGGGGGTATGAAGGTATTCTTCGGCTTCTTCTTTGTCCTTGATGCCATAATACTGGGATTGGGGACTGAATCCAAGCCCTGCCATTTGTGGAAAGATGTACCAAATCCAATGACTTCTTTTCCTACCGGCAGTAATCTCTTTCAATGCTTGCTCATATCCTGCGTATGGAGAGTTTTGTGCCTCGATAAATCGTTGAATACCTATTTTTTGTTCCATGTTACTCATCGTTATTTTCTTTTGGATTTTTAGGCAAATGCGTCAAGTGCATCGCAGCCTGTCGCTTTTACATCTTTGTATTTCGTATGCAAATATACGAATAAATATTGAAACGAGGTGTTAATTGCAGGAACATTTGTTTTGTTTATCACTTTTTCTGTTATCCTCTCTTCTTATTTGTCAATAAAACTATCCAAAATTTAACACTTGGCGGGAGAGTGAAATAGACGCAGTTCGGCGGGGTTTGAAACTGTGCTTGACAGAATCTGATAATAAGCTCCGCAAAATCGGAGTTTGAGCTGGATTTTTCTAACTTTTGTGTTACATTTTTCCAAAAAGTAACACGGAATTTGATAAAAAGTAACACGGAATTTAGTAAAAAGTAACACGGAATTTTATGAAAACAGACACAAAAATTGATGAAAAATAGCCTGAAATTCGGTTCTATTTGGCATAAAATTGAAGAAAATCACGCTGGGAAAACACCTAAAAACCGCCTTTTTATGGGGTTTTTAGGGGCTGAAATCTGTAATGATTTTACAAGACATTGATAATCAAAGGATTGTAATTATTCAAAACTCGCGTATTTTCCCCGCCCAGATGGTTTGGTGGAAAATACGCGAGTTTTGGAGAGCGGTTTGTTAGAATTTCTGCTCAAATTTAACATTTCATACAGACAGCAGTCTGTTCGTGTTTGCCAATGGGGGGACAAACAACCTCAACTGGTTAGTGGCACTAACCACTTCCAACAAAGATGATTCTTTTCTTTTGGTTAATGCTTCACCAAATCAATCAGTTTCTGCACGAAAGGCTTGGGCTTGTTCTCGCGGTCGAACAGCGTGGCATAGTCGGTGCGGCCCTTGATGGGGAAGTCGTTGCGCCATGAAATGGCATCGTTCAGACACCAGAAATTGACGCGCAGAATGTTCTCATGGTGGCGCAGCAGCATCTGGTAGAAATCAATCCAGAACTGCTCAATCTCTGCCTCTTTCTCTTTCGTCAGTCCTTTTGTGTAGGGATCCATCTCGGGGCGGTAGGCAAAAGCATCGCTGATATTTGCGCCCGAGAAACCATAGGGGTTGGGAAGCACCGTCAGATCAACCTCAGAGAAGAAGGTGGGAACGCCGACGGATGCGATGGTCTTGATGGCATGGTCGTATTCCTTGACAAGATTGTTGCCCTCCAGCACCATGTGTCCCTGCATGCCGATGGCGGTCACGGGCAGTCCCTGCTGAATCAGCGGGCGAAAGAAGTTGGCGACACCTTCCACCTTCTGCGCCTTGTTCATCGAGTAGTCATTGTAATACAACTGGATGCTTGGGTCTGCCTCGTGGGCATATTGGAAGGCGAGGGGGATGTAGTCGGTGCCTAATATCTGATAGAACAGGCTTTTACGTGGCGTGCCGTCGTCCTCGAAAGCCTCATTGACAACATCCCACGCATCGACGCGCCCCTTGAAATGACTGACCACCGTATAGATATGCTCGCGCATGCGCTGTTTCAGCACCTCGGCAGACACCAGATTTCCCTCGTCGTCGTAGTGAAACCAAGGGGCGCACTGCGAATGCCAGATGAGGCAATGCCCCAGGACTTTCAGTCCCGCAGCCTTGGCTTTATTGACGAACTGGTCGGCAAGCGTGAAGTCATAGACACCCTCCTTGGGATGCACCACCTCGCACTTCATACAGTTCTCTGCCACCACCCAGTTGAAGTTCTTTGCGATGATGGGCCAGTCTGCGGCTTGGTCGCCCTCCACTTCCCATTGATTGACGCTTACACCTGTGTACCAATAGTCACGATAGGCTTCCCACAATGTGTTTTGCGCGAATGCCGTCTTTGCAGCAATCATCAGGCATAATACGCCGATTAATCTAAAAGTTCTCATATCCCAAATGTTTCAAGTTATTAACATCAGTTTTTGTCACTCGGCAAAGTTAGGCATTATTTCTGAGATATACAAATATATAATGTCTATGCCGTGACTTTCTCGAGGATTTTGCTTACCTTTGCAAGCAGAAATGAAGCGGATGCTACGAACATTGCAGGTACTGGCGGCTCTGAGCACTGTGCTGCTGACGGTTCTTCTGAACTGGCAGGGCGAGAAATCTGCACCCACAAAGGAGGTTTCGCAGCATTCGCGCGCAGTAGTGAAGTCCCAAGACCGGCAACACCGTGAGGCAACGCTGACAGATGCCGCCCGACTCTATCGTGTGTGCAGTTCGCGGCCTCAGCGCATCATGCCTACACACGGCTCTAAGAATGAGCGGACTGTCAGTCCGTGTAGCGGGCTTGCACGACGGCGCATTACTAAATTCCTTCATACGCCTTACGACGGCAGACGCAGATTGGAGACGGCTCCGTTCTGTCTGTCGGCCTCGCGCGATTACTATGTCATTGCGCTGAGGCACATCATTCGCTGACAGTAAAGTTTTGAGACATCAGGCCTATCACACGATGATGAGGCCGTTTCCACAATTTATAAATTTCAAAACTTTACAACAACTATGGCAAGTATCAGAAACTTGGAGATGGCTGCTGCCCTCTCCGCATATCAGAATATCACAATCAAGAAATCACTGTTTTCCACCAAGGCGCTATTCATGCCTACGCAAAGTCCTGTCAAACCCATTATCTTGGAATATACCCCGACCGACGGCGAGCGCTTGAAACGCCTGCTCAATATGCCGATTGACAAGATGGCTGCCGAACTGCAGCGGAGTGGTAAGCCGGCAGTGGCTCCAATCGGGCATTTCCGCTTGGAGGTCTGCTTGAGCGATGACCATCAGTTCTGCGCCCTGCAGCTTTTCCGTTTTGCGGACTTCAAATATTCTCCTGTCGCCCAACCTTGTTTCTACGAGGGAGAGGATGTGAAAACTATCGTGCAACTGATACAATAAGACTTGTATGACGTTCACACCGGAGAACATCTTCTTTCTGGGTGCGGTGCTCATTTTCGTGAGCATCATTATCAGCAAGTGGGGTTACCGTTTCGGTGTCCCCACCTTGCTGTTGTTCCTCTTCACGGGCATGCTTTTCGGCAGCGACGGCTTGGGATTGGAATTCCATAGCCACGAGGACGCCCAGCTCATCGGCATGCTCTCGCTCTCGGTTATCCTCTTTTCGGGTGGCATGGACACGAAGCGACGCGACATAGAGCCTGTGGTTACGCAAGGCTTGGTGCTATCTACCCTCGGCGTACTGATTACGACCGTGATAACCGGCTTGCTTATCTTCTATCTTTCGGAATGGACGCGGCTTGACATCGGGCTGTCGCTCCCCTTGTCGATGTTGCTTGCAGCCACGGTGTCATCAACGGATTCTGCTTCGGTGTTCAACTTGCTTCGTTCGCAGCACATCGGCCTGAAGCACAACCTGCGCCCGCTGCTCGAATTGGAAAGCGGCAGCAACGACCCTATGGCATACGTGCTGACTGTGGCATTAGTGGATATGATAGTGCAGGCAGGTGAGTTTTCGGGCATGGAGCTTGCCACGAAGATTGTCGGACAATTGGCAGTCGGCGGTTTGCTTGGTTACTTGGGTGGCCGGGCATTAGTGTGGATAGTCAATCGTATCAATCTGCCCAATCCGTCGCTTTATCCCGTGCTGATGCTCTGCTCCATCCTGATTATCTTCACGTTTACCGACATGTTTCAAGGCAATGGCTATCTGGCGGTGTATGTGGCAGGCGTGGTGGCAGGCAACAGTCGATTGTCGTATCGTCGCGAGACTAACACCTTTATGCAGGGTATCACGTGGTTGCTGCAGATTCTGATGTTCCTCACCTTGGGCCTGTTGGTGAATCCCGGTGAGATGATTCACGTGCTGTTAGTTGCTGTTGCTATTGGACTATTCATGATGTTTGTGGCTCGTCCTGTGTCCGTGTTCCTCTGCCTGCAACCTTTCCGCGTGCCGATGCGTGCCAAGTTCTTCCTTTCGTGGGTGGGATTGCGCGGTGCCGTGCCCATCATTTTTGCCACCTATCCGGTCATTGCGGGCATCGAGGATGCTGATTTCCTGTTTAATGTCGTGTTTGTCATCACCTTGCTTTCGCTCTCCCTGCAAGGAACTACGATTACGGCAGCCGCCCATTGGTTGGGTTTGGCAACCGATGAACCAAAGACGGGCAACGACTTCGGCATTGAATTGCCCGATGAGTTGGAATCGAAGTTGTCAGAAATGACGCTTACGGAAGAATCACTTGCTGATGGCAACCGTTTGCAGGACATGCACTTCCCTGCGGGCACATTGGTGATGATGGTGAAGCGCGGCAATAGTTTCATTGTGCCAAACGGGCAATTGGAGCTTCGGAAGGGTGACATCCTGCTCACAATTGCCCGTCAGGAAATGGAGTGACCTAAATTAGGTTACTTCTGAATCTTGTAGAGGCGGAAGGACATGGGCTGCAACTCATCGTTGAGCACGGTGTTCTTCTGACCTGCCTCCAACTGGAGCGTGCCGCTCTTCGGGACAATCTTCTCCGGCTCGTCGAGCGTGTTCTCGTCGTACATGCCTGTGTGGAAGAGCGTCAGCGTCTGTGCGGTGCGCTCGCCCTTGATGCCGAGCAGATTGATGCTGATGGGCTGTGCGGTCTTCGAGGTGTTGATGACCTTCACGATAATCTCGTTGGTATCCTTGTCATAGACAGCACTGCCGAACAGGCCGTCCTGTCCCTCTTGACCTGCCACGAACTGCTTGCCCATCGTCATCGGCAGCACGTTAGTACCCTTGTTCTCGGCGTACATCTGCTGCACATAGTAGCTGACGGACTTGAACATACGCGTGTTGTCGTACCAGATGAGGTCGGGACGCCACTGCCAACCCTCTACATGAGCGAACAGGGGAGCATAGGCAGTCATATATACCACGTCGGCATTGCGCTCCAAGTCGGTCATGAAGGCAGCCTCGAGGATGGAAGTCTCGTAGTGATTCCACTTGCGACCGTCCTTGCCGTGGCAGGCATATTCGCCGGCAAACACTTTCGGGCCCTTGCGGTCGTAGCTCTCATAGCGCAGACCGTGAGAGAGGAACCAGTTCTCGTTGCGGTAGAAGTGCTCGTCCACGAGGTCAGCTTTCTGCTTGCGCATGGCATCCCAGCCCTTCTCAAACATCTTGCCTTCAGAGTCAGGACCGCTCGTGCCCACAATCTGAATGTTGGGATACTTGGCGCGGATGGCTGCCACAAACGGCTCCAAGCGCTTGAAATAGAGGTCGTCCCACTGCTCATTGCCCACGGCGATGAACTTCAGGTTGAACGGCTCGGGGTGTCCCATCTCGGCACGCACCTTGCCCCACTCGCTGTCGGCAGCGCCGTTGGCGAACTCAATCAGGTCGAGGCAGTCCTGTATGTAAGGCTGCAGCTCGTCGTAAGGCACGTGTGCGGATTCCATATCCCAGTTCTGGAACTGACAAGCCATACCCACGTTCAGCACGGGCAGCGGCTCTGCACCGATGTCTTCCGACAACTGGAAGAACTCGAAGAAGCCCAGTCCGTAGCTCTGGAAATAGTCGGGGAAGAAACGATGCGGGAAGGTATATTCCCAACGGTTCTCGTTCAGCGGGCGATTCTCAACAGGTCCCACGGTGTTTTTCCACTGGTAGCGCGTGGCGAGATCAACGCCCTCCACGATGCAGCCGCCGGGGAAGCGGAGCAGACCGGGATGCTCGTCGGCGAGTGCCTGCGCCAAGTCGCGGCGCATACCGTTCTTGCGGTTCTTGAAAGTGTTCACGGGGAAGAGCGAGATATGCTCCAGATCAACGGTCTCCTTACCGGCGAGGTAGATGCGGAGCTGTGCCTTCTGGATGGTCTTGGGCGACTTCAGTACCACTTCGTACTGCTTCCACTCGTTGCCATTCACGGTGAGTTCTGCCTCAGCAAACTGCTGTTGCTCCTCCATCGTGGCGCGGTCGATGAACTGCACGAGAATCTTTGCCGTTCCCTGCGGAGCCTTTGCCCATACGGAGAAGCGGTAGTCTTCGCCCTCTAACAGTCCGATGCCGAAGAAACCTTCGTTGGAAAGGCCGGAGATACGCTCGTTGTGACCCGGGTCGCGCAGCTCAACGTAGTGGGGGCAGCGCTCGAAAGGACCGTCGTCCTTCACCTCGAAAGTGCCGAAGGCTTCCCAGCCCATGAGCCTGTCGGGGAACTCAAAGGAACGGTTCTTGACCAGCTCGCCATACAAACCACCGTCGGCGGCATAGTTGATGTCCTCGAAGAACAAACCGTACATGGTCGGCTGAACGGGCGCTCCGAGCTTTTTCGTGTTGATGTCAATCACGTGCGACTGTGCTGTCGCGGTGAGTGCGGAAAGTGCTAATGCACAAGTTAGAAGTTTTGTTTTCATAAGTTTTTTGGTCATTGGATTATAAACTTTTTCGGTTTCTGATGCAAAATTAGTTAAAAAGTTAAGGAAAAAAGATGTTTTTAGGGAAAAAAGACGTAATTTTGTAACTTATTAAGACTATTCACCATGCAACAAGACCAGACTGGTAGCAAATCCTACCTACTTACCATCGTGATGGTGGCCGTATTGGGCGGCCTTTTGTTCGGTTATGACACGGCTGTCATCTCCGGCGCGGAAAAGGGACTTCAGGCTTTCTTTTTGGGAGCAAGTGACTTCACTTACACCGATGCCTGGCACGGATTTACGTGTGCCAGCGCACTCATCGGCTGTATCATCGGCAGTGGCCTCTCGGGGTATTTCGCCAGTAACTGGGGGCGCAAGAACTCGCTGATATTCGCGGGTCTGATGTTCTTCGTGTCGGCGTTAGGCTCGATGAACCCCGAATTCCTGTTCTATGAGTACGGCGTGCCTTCGTTCAGCCTGCTCATCACCTTTAATATATATAGGGTGATTGGTGGTATCGGTGTGGGATTGGCTTCTGCCATCTGCCCGATGTATATCGCAGAGGTGGCTCCGTCGAACATCCGAGGCACGTTGGTGAGCTGGAACCAGTTTGCCATCATCTTCGGTCAGTTGGTGGTCTATTTCGTGAATTTCGTCATTCTTGGCAACAACGTGAATCCCGTAATAGAGTCGCTGAAGATTCTGAATCCCGACGAGGCGGCATGGACAATCTCCACGGGCTGGCGCTATATGTTCGGTAGTGAGGCCGTGCCCGCAGGACTGTTTGCCCTGCTCATCTGCCTTGTGCCTGAGACACCGCGCTATCTTGTCATGGTGGGCAAGGACAGCAAGGCACTCGCTGTATTGCAGCGCATCAATGGCGCACAGGAGGGCCAGAGCATTCTGAACGACATTAAGAATACAATCACGGAGAAGACTGAGCGCCTGTTTACCTACGGATGGTTAGTCATCTTCATCGGAATCATGCTCAGCGTGTTCCAGCAGGCAGTGGGAATCAATGCCGTACTGTACTATGCACCGCGTATCTTCGGTGACATGGGCATGACGAACCCGATGGTGAACACCGTCGTGATGGGTGTGGTGAATATCCTCTTCACCCTCGTGGCAATCTTCACGGTAGAGAAATGGGGTCGCAAGCCGTTGCTGATTACAGGCTCCATCGGTATGGCCATCGGTGCATTTGGTGTGGCAATTACCTTCGGCAATCCTTCACTGAGCATTGCGTGCATGATGTCCATCATGGTTTATTCCGCATCGTTCATGATGTCATGGGGACCCATCTGCTGGGTACTCATTGCGGAGATATTCCCCAATACAATCCGTGGCAAGGCGGTGGCAATCGCCGTGGCGTTCCAGTGGATATTCAACTGGATTGTCAGCTCTACCTTCGTGCCGATGTTCAACATGACCTTGGGTGATGACAAGGACTTCGGTCACTGGTTTACATACGGACTTTACGGCATCATCTGCGTTCTCGCCGCTGTATTCGTATGGCGCTTAGTACCCGAGACGAAAGGTAAGACGCTGGAGGAAATGAGCAGTCTTTGGAAGAAGAATTAATTGAAACATAAAAATAGAAAAATAGGATAATGATATGAAAACGATTTTGATTGCAGAAGATAATGACAGCAACTTCATTTTGATGTCATATATACTGAAGAAGAGTTACCAGTTTGAGCGTGCGAAGAACGGATTGGAAGCCGTAGATATGGCAGATAAGAAGGCTTATGACATCGTGCTGATGGATATTAAGATGCCCATCATGGACGGTTTGGAGGCTACCAAGACCATCAAGTCGAAGCACCCGGAACTGCCGATTATTGCCTTGACCGCCAATGCTTTCGACAGCGACCGCCAGTTGGCGCTGCAAGCTGGTTGCGATGACTTCCTGTCAAAGCCGGTCAGCAGTTCTGCCTGTCTGGAGGCCATCAAGAAATTGATAGGAGAATAAACGGGACTTTTATTTAAGCCAGTTCCAAGTCAAATGCCTGCCGTAGTTTTTCTATGGCAGGATTTTTTCGGCTCATCAGCTCGAACTGTTCGCGGCGGGTGAGCACTTTCACTTGTTCCTGTCGCTCCGCGATGCGGATGTCAATCGTGATGTCTGAGTTATGGAGATAGAGTTGTAGGGTCTTCACGATGTTCTTGTGAATGTTCTCTATTTCCTGTTTGATGAGGTCGTTATCCACGACAACCTCCACCTTGGGCAGTTCCGTAATGACGGGGTTCATGTTCTTCATCCGGGCGGCGATGCCGCTGAGATTCTGTGGCATGCGGTTGCACATCGCCATCCACTGAAGCTCAAGGTCGGCTTGGGAGAACGAGGCATTACCTTCGTTTCCCTCCTTCCTGTCGCCGATGGCGCCAGGGATAATCTGCATCTTGGAGTCCGAACCTTGCTTCCGCAGATTATTCCACGAGAAGCCAAGCGTAGAGATTTTTGGGGACGCAACAGGCTTAGCCGCAGCCACCTGCGGAGCTGCTTTCACGGGCTGAGGCTGTTGCATCACTTTCTTGAACAGGGATTTTAATCTTCTGGGGCGACGCCCCGCGCTGGCTCCTTCCTCGTCGGGCTGCGTAATCTGGGCAATCTCTATCAGCGTCAGCTCAACGAGCAACCGTTTGTTTGACGACTGGCGATAGTTGATGTCGCACTGGTTCATCAGCTTCAGGGCTTGGAAGAGGAAACGGGGATTGCACCGCTGTGCTTGCTGCTGATAGCGCTCACGCTGCTGGTCGCTCACCTCAAGCAAGGGAAGCGTCTGCGGGTCTTTCGCCATCAGCACGTTACGCACATGCTTGGCAAGTCCCTGAATGAGCAATCCGCCATCGAAACCCTTGTTGATGATGCCATTGAGCAGCACCATAATCTCGTGCGCCTTGTTTTCCATGCAGAGGTCGATGATGCGGAAATAGTTCTCAGAGTCAAGCACATTCAAGTCTTCAATCACTTTCTCGTAGGTGATGTTCCCCTGGCAGAACGATGCCGCTTGGTCGAAGATGCTCAATGCATCGCGCATACCACCGTCCGCTTTCTCGGCAATGACCGCCAATGCCTGTTCGTCGTAGGTAATGCCCTCCTTGTCAGCCACGTGCTTCAGATGGTCTATCGTGTTGCGGACGGTCATCCGCTCGAAGTCATAAATCTGGCAGCGACTGAGGATGGTCGGCAGAATCTTGTGCTTCTCCGTCGTGGCGAGGATGAAGATGACATGTGCGGGTGGCTCCTCCAAGGTCTTCAGGAAAGCGTTGAAGGCAGCGGTGGAGAGCATGTGTACCTCGTCGATGATGAACACCTTATATTTACCTAACTGCGGCGGAATGCGTGTCTGTTCCATCAGTGTCTTGATGTGCTCCACGGAGTTGTTGCTGGCAGCATCAAGCTCGAAGATGTTAAGCGACCGCTGTTCGTTGAACGACTGGCAGCTCTCGCACTCGTTGCAAGCCTCGCCCTCTGCCGTCGGGTTCTGGCAGTTAATGGCCTTGGCGAAGATACGCGCGCAAGTAGTCTTGCCCACGCCGCGAGGACCGCAGAACAGATAGGCATGCGCCAGCTTCCCGCTCTTCACGGCGTTCTTCAGCGTAGTGGTCAGTGCCGCCTGTCCCACGACGGTGTCAAAGGTCATGGGGCGGTATTTCCTTGCCGAAACGATGTATTCCATATTGTTAAAGATTGAATAATGCTGCAAAGTTACGATTTTTCTCCTAATTATGAATGATAGATTCTCAATAATTTCGTAACTTTGCAGACGAAATGAAGAATGTGTCGGAAAGAATCAAGAAGGCGGCTTCCAAGGCTTGGCACTCGCAGGTGTGGAAGTATGTCATGGTGTGCGTCATCGGCGTCGTGGTCGTTGGCTTCTTCAGCGAGACCAGCGTATGGGGGCATGTCAAGAACCTCCATCGCATCAACGAACTAACGGAAGACATCGAGCGTTATCAAACCGCATTCCGGCGTGACTCTGTGCAGATTCGTGAGTTGGACAAGAATCCCAAGGCAATAGAGAAAATTGCGCGGGAGCGGTACTTCATGAAGACGGACGACGAAGACATCTTTGTGCTCAGCGACGATGAGCGCGCCCCCAAACCCTTGACAATTCATGAGACAACTGAATAATTTCCAGAATGCAGTGTTTCTGCTCGGTGCCTTGCTCATGGTGGTGGGTGCCGGCACGAGCTTGTTGATGTGGACTCTCGCACCTTACTTTTATGCGGTGGGAGCCGTAGGTTTTGCCTCCATGCAGATGCTTCAGCGCTACGAAGGCAGCAATTTCACCATCCGCCGTCTGCGCCGGATGATGCTTATCAGTGATTTCCTCTTTCTGCTGACGGCGGTGCTGATGTTTGCCAACGACGGCAATTTCTTCGGGCTGAGCCAGATCAATTACGTGCAATATGTGTATAACAAATGGATTATTACGCTGCTGATTGCCGCCATCCTTCAGTTGTATTCCACGCACCGTATTGGCAGTGAGTTGGAGAAAGAGGCGGGTGTTTCTTCAAAAAAAACATAAAAGATTGCACGTTTGTTTTAAAATGCGCAAATTTTTTTTCATACTTCAAGATATCGTTATAACTTTGTGCCGCGAAACTATAAGTTTATGAACAAAAGTCTATGCCTACTGCTGCTGACGGTCGTGTTGGTGTCGTGTGCCGAATCTTATTCGATACAAGGTTCGTCATCGGTGTCGTCGTTGGACGGCAGCAAGCTTTATCTGAAAACCGTCAAGGATAGGGAACTGAAGAATATGGATTCCTGCGAGGTGGTACATGGTAAATTCCGCTTCGCGGGTGTGCTCGATACTGTGAAGATGGCTAATCTCTACATGGGTGATGAGCCTCTGATGATGCCTGTCGTCGTGGAGCAGGGAAGTATCGAGATTCGTATTGACAATGCGAGCCGTATGGTTAGCGGTACTCCGCTGAACGACAAATTGTATCAGTTCATCACCCGCCATGCGCGGATTGGTAACGAAATGAATGAACTCTCTCATCGCCAGAGTCAGATGATGCTCGACGGCATAGATGAGGACATCATTGACCGGCAACTCTCTGTGGAGGCTGCTCGATTGGCGCAGCAGGAAGATAGTCTTGTGACGAACTTCATCGTAGAGAACTTCGACAATGTACTGGGGCCTGGCGTGTTCATGCTGATGACGGGCGGATTCCCCTATCCAGTGCTGACACCGCAGATTGAGGACATCATGAGCAAGGCCACGCAGAAATTCAAGGATGACCCTTATGTGAAGGAGTATTATCGCGTGGCAAATGAAATACAGGCTCGTCAGAGCGGGCTTATCGACGATGATGTGCAGATGCCCGTTGCGCCTTCCGTGGTAGAGCCTGATTCATTGGTAGTGCCGTCTGTCCCGCTGACCAACCTTCCGTAAAGATGAGAACACTCATTCAGGGAGGCACCATTGTCAATGAGGGGGAAGTGTTTGCTGGTTCCGTCATCATTGAAGGTGAGACCATCAGTCGCATCATCAAAGGAAATGACATTTTAAGGAGTACATCAAATGATATTCCCGAAGGGCCGTATGATGAAATCATCGACGCTTCGGGTTGTTTTATCATTCCCGGTGTGATAGATGACCATGTGCATTTCCGTGAGCCGGGACTAACGGAGAAGGCTGACATTGATAGTGAGAGTATTGCGGCTGCTGCGGGCGGGGTGACTACTTATTTCGACATGCCGAACACCGTGCCGCAGACCACAACCTTAGAGGCATTGCAGGAGAAGTTCGATATTGCCGCGAAGCATAGTCATGTGAACTATAGTTTCTTCTTTGGGGCTACCAATGAAAATACTTGTCTTTTTCCGCAACTTGACCCGCACACCATTCCTGGCATAAAGTTGTTCATGGGCAGTTCTACTGGCAATATGCTCGTAGATCGTCGCGAGGCATTAGAGCGCATCTTCGCTTCTGCCCCTTTGCCCGTTATGGCGCATTGTGAGGATACGGGTATCATCAACCATAACATGGAGGCGGCAAAGCATCGGTATGGTGAAGACCCCGATGTGTCGCATCATCCCGAAATCCGTAGCGCGGAGGCTTGTTATGAAAGCACTCGCCTGGCTGTGGAATTGGCAGAGAAACATGGCACTCGTCTGCACGTTGCTCATCTGACTACCGCCAAGGAATTAGAACTGATTCCGCCCAATAGGGGAGGGCAGCGGATAACTGCTGAGGCTACCGTGTCCCATCTCTATTTTTACAATCGGGATTATGTGGCGTTAGGGACGCACATCAAGTGCAATCCCGCCATCAAGACACTGAACGACCGCGATGCTTTGCGCGATGCGCTGAACGATGGGCGCATCACCGTGATAGGTACTGACCATGCGCCCCATCTGCTTTCGCAGAAAGAGGGTGGATGCGCCAAGGCGGCGAGTGGTATGCCGATGATACAGTTCTCGTTGGTCACGATGCTTGAGTTGGTGGATCAGGGCGTGCTTTCTTTGGAACGCTTGGTGGAGTTGATGTGCCATAATCCCGCCCGTCTGTTTGAAGTGCGCCGTCGTGGTTTCCTGCGTGAAGGCTATCAGGCGGATATGGTACTGATTCGCCCCAACAAAGGTTGGACGGTTACGAAGGAGTGCATCTTGAGCAAATGCGGATGGAGTCCGATGGAAGGACACATGTATCTTTGGCGTGTGGAGCGCACACTTTGCAACGGTCACACGGTATTCTGTCAGGGAAAGGTGGATGCCAATTACATCGGGCAGCAAGTTGAATTCAGATGAAGCAAGCCTGTCGGATGAAACTTACTTACACCCTTTCCGAACTGACTCCCTACATCAATTGGTCTTATTTCTTCTTTGCGTGGCAGGTGAAGGATGAGGGCGAAAAGCATCGTCTTCAGGCGGAAGCACTTGATACGCTGGCGAATTTGGAAGGTAAGTATCATGCTCACGCCCTTTTTGAACTTTATGATGCGAATGGCGATGGTGATGATATCGTGCTTCATGCTCCGATTTCTTCTGCCCCTCCCGTTCCCACTTCATTTTCCCCTGTTTCTGCTCCATCCTCTTCTGATGTCACTCCATCTTCTCTTTACAGTTCCAACATTTCCTCCCAAATTCATCGTAAATTCCCATTCCGAATCCCCTTGCTCCGCCAACAGCATCCTACGCAAAAAACAGCCCCTTGCTTGTGCCTCTCCGACTTCCTCCGCCCTCTCTCATCAGGCATCCGAGACACGGTAGGAGTATTCGCAACATCCGTAGATAGCGGATTGGAAACCGATTTCGCTTCAGACGCTTACAGGAAAATGATGGCGCAACTTTTAGCAGACCGCTTGGCAGAAGCAGCCGCAGAACGGATGCATGAACAAGTGCGCAAGACATACTGGGGATATGCTCCCGATGAAAATCTCTCCATCGCCGAGATGCAAGCAGAGAAGTTTCAAGGTATCCGCCCCGCCGTCGGCTATCCCTCCTTGCCCGATGCCAGTCTGAACTTCCTTCTCGACGGTCTCCTTGACATAAAGCAAATAGGCATCCACCTCACGGAAAGCGGTGCCATGCGCCCCCATGCCAGCGTCAGCGGTCTTATGTTCGCCCATCCCCAATCCCGCTATTTCTCTTTGGGAAGGATTGGCGACGACCAACTGCACGATTACGCCCGCCGCCGCAATCTTCCCGCCCCGCTTCTCCGCAAGTTTCTGGCAGGGAATTTGGAGTAGCATATAGTGGCATCTTATCAGAATAACCAGCCATGTTATTCTAATAAGAATACTGGTCTTGATGATAATTAGGCAATACTCGCATTTTATTGCCATTTTTTATGCTGTTTAATGCCAAAATCTTGATTGTTTTTTGTAATTTTGCAACGATTTTTATGGTTATCATCCCTCAAGAATGTCGCATAAGATGTTTGGATGAAAAGGTAAAGTATTATAAAGTCGCTGGAAATCAGTGCTGTATGGATACTGAAGTGGATGAATCTCTTTTTGGTTGCCGCATGCAAAATGGCGGTGTCCCCTTGGTTTGTCTTTACTTGAAGGCTGTATGATAGATCCAAAAGATTGCTACTGGTTTCCGATGCGTGTCACTTATTCGCGTGAGATGCAGGTGAAGGATTATCTTGACAGCTTGGGTGTGGAGTGTTTTCTGCCTTTGCATTATGTGCCCATAAAGGGGCGGCATCCGCGCCATCAGGAGCTGAAGCCGGTAATTAACAACCTGATATTCCTGCATTCCTCGCAGGAAAGCATCACGGAGTTGAAGAAGACGAGGCAAGAATTGCTGCCTCTGCGTTACATGACGCACCCCGTGATGGGGATTGACGGGAAGAACATGATTTCGGAAATCATGACCATTCCCGAATTGCAGATGGATAATTTCATCAGGGTTGCTTCCGACTACGACCATGCGGATGTCGTGGTGAATACCCCGCTTATTGAGAAGCCTGGGCAGCGCGTCAGAATCGTGGAAGGAAAGTTTGCCGGTGTGGAAGGGGTTATTAAGCGCGTGAGGGGGAACAAGCATGTCGTGGTGCAGCTTGAGCATGTGGCGATGGCAGCCATTGTTGATTTCGTACCCAAGGCATGGCTGTTGCTGATAGATGAAGAAAAAACGAATAAAGAAGTTTTAGTCAAGAAATAAATGGAAGAACAGACAAAACGTTCAAATGAGCAGATGGTTGATTCAAAGAGAATCAAGTCTGCGTTGTTGAAGCACAAGAAACTATACTATAAAGTGCTTCCCGTTGCTTTCGTATTGGGGTGTCTTATTACTTTGGGCATGCCTAATTATTACAAGTGCGAGGTACTTCTTGCTCCGGAGACGGGTAGCGGTGGCACGCTCGGCTCTCTTGCTTCATTGGCCAGCACGTTTGGCGTGAACATAGGGGGAGGTTCAAACAAGTCTGGCGATGCCATCACTCCGAATCTGTATCCCAATCTGATGAGATCTGTGGATTTTATGACTTCGATGTTTGACGTACAGGTTCAGATGGATGGAGATGACAGGGTGATGACCTATTTTGACTATTTGGACAACGAGCAGCAATCGCCGTGGTGGACAAGTGCGATGAAGGCGGTATTCAGTGTGTTCAAATCAAAAGACAAGGATAGTGTCACGGAAGAGTCCAACGTGGTGAATCCTTTCCGCCTGACGATGAAGCAGCAGATTATTGCCAACGCAATCATGGGTAGTGTTACTTGCAAGATAGACAGGAAGACCGACGTGATTTCCATCGAGGTTACCGATCAGGACCCCTTGGTGGTGGCTACTGTGGCGGATTCAGTGACGGCGAAGCTTCAGGCGTTTTTGACGGACTATCGCACGAAGAAGGCGCGGCATGATCTTGCTTACGTGGAGAATCTCCATAAAGAGGCAAAGCGCAATTACGAGCGGGCCTGTGATTTGTATGCTGACTTCATGGATTCCAATCAGGATCTCGTAATAGAGGCAGTCCGCCAGCGTCAGATCCGGTTGGAGAACGAAATGCAGCTGCAATACAACAACTATAATGCCATCAGTGCCCAACTTTTGGCAGCGAAGGCGAAAGTTCAGGAAGAAACACCGGCTTTCACAACGATTCAGGGGGCTACCGTTCCATTAAGGAAAGCCGGTCCCAAGCGAAGCAGGATTGTGCTTATTTTTGTATTGCTCGTGTTCTTATGCACCACAACGTGGATATTGTATAAGGAAGACGAACTGAAACCATTGTTAGGACTGAAAAAATAAAAAGAAATATGCTGAATGGAAAGACCGTATTGATTACCGGCGGAACAGGTTCTTTTGGTAATAAATTTGTAGAGACAATCCTCCGGGATTATCCTAAGGTTAAAAAGATTATTATCTTCTCACGGGGAGAGCTGAAGCAATATAGCATGAGGCAGAAATATCCCGCGAAGGATTATCCGATGCTTCGTTTCCTGATTGGAGATGTTAGGGATGGTGACCGTCTGAAAGTTGCTTGCGATGGGGTTGATGTGATTATTCATGCCGCCGCCATCAAGCAGGTGGATACGGCTGAGTATAATCCTCGGGAATGTATTAAGACCAATATCAACGGTGCTGTCAATGTCATCAATGCTGCCATTGAGTGCGGGGTTAAGGATGTCGTGGCTTTATCAACTGACAAGGCGTGCGCTCCCAACAATCTTTACGGAGCGACTAAACTGACTTCAGACAAGTTGTTTATTGCTGCCAACAACATCAAAGGCTCACGTGATATCCGTTTCTCTGTCGTTCGCTATGGCAACGTGATGGGTAGTCGCGGCTCCGTGATACCTTATTTCATCAAATTGCGGGATGAGGGAGCAACGCAGTTACCGATAACCGATAAGCGTATGACCCGTTTCAACATCTCTCTCCAGGAGGGCGTGGATGTCGTGATGTGGGCGCTTGGTCATCACATAGGCGGTGAACTTTTCATTCCAAAGATTCCTTCTTACAAGATAACAGACGTGGCTACTGCCATCGCACCAAACCTGGAGCAAATAGAGGTTGGTATCCGTCCGGGAGAGAAATTGCACGAGGAAATGATTACCGTGACCGACTCTATGAGCACGATTGACATCGGTAAGTATTATGTGATTCTCCCGTCCATAGCGTTCATTCATACAACGGAAGAGTATTTGGACCATTATAAAGGAGAGTATGTTCCTCAAGGTTTCTATTTCAGTTCTGACGTCAATGAATCCTGGGAGACGGTAGAGACACTTCGTGAGAAATTCCGCAAAGAGATTCCCGGATTTGAGGTAAAGTAAGTTGATGAGTACGCTCGACCTTTTTTCCTTGAAGGATAAAGTTGCCATCGTTACTGGTGGATGTGGTCATCTGGGTAGGGCGATGACGGCGGCATTGGCTGATGCTGGGGCAATTGTCTATGTGGCTGGGACAAACCAGGATAAATTCTGTTCTGTCTATGGAGAAAATTCTGACTTTCATTTTGTCAAGATTGACATTATGGATTCCGCAAGTATCCAAAAGGCATTTCAGGAAGTTGCTGCCCAAGCTGGACATATTGATGTGTTGATTAACAATGCTGCTCAATATGCAGGTATTGGGAAAAAATCGGAAAATCTTTCGGATGACGATTGGGAACGGTGTGTTGAAGGTATAGCCGGGAGTACATACAAGTGTATTCGTGAAGTTATCCCATACATGGAGAAGCAGGGCGGAACCATCGTGAACATCGCATCGATGTATGGAATCGTGTCTCCAAACTTGTCAGTCTATGAACCACCATGCGAATCCTCACTGATTCCCGTGAATTATAGTGCAAGCAAGGCGAGTGTCATTCAGATGACGCGTTATTTCGGGGCTTATCTGATTAACCGCAATATAAGGGTCAATTGTATTTCTCCGGGGCCATTCCCCTCTGCAAAAGTGCAGGAAAACAAGGAATTTGTCAAAAGACTTTCGGAGAAGAATCCGGCACATCGGTTGGGAAATCCTGATGATTTGAAAGGCGCGGTACTTTTTTTGGCATCTGATGCGTCTCAATATGTGGTTGGTCAGAACATCCAAGTGGATGGAGGATGGACGATATGGTAAAGATGAAAGTTTTGTGCGTTGTGCAGGCTCGATTGACATCTTCAAGACTTCCCAATAAAGTGATGATGCCATTGGGAAAATCGGGAATGACCATCGTGGAACACGTGTATCATCGGCTGAGCCTTTGCGGGAATATAGATAAGGTGGTGTTTGCCATTCCTGTGGGCGATACAAACGATGCTTTGGCGGCTTTATTGGCTGAAAAGGACATTCCTTGTTTCCGTGGTAGCGAGGAGAATGTATTGGAGCGCTTTTATTCATGCGTGAAAGCATATGATCCAGAGATTGTCGTGAGGGCAACATGCGATAATCCTTTTGTAGATTGGATGCAAGTACAGCGTGAGATAGAAAGTCTTCCCGGGCATGATTATGTCTCTTCTGCTGGAGCGCCTTTGGGAACTTCGGTGGAGGTGTTTTATGCAAAGGGACTTTACCAGGCGTATGACAATGCTTCTTCGGACATTGAAAGAGAACATGTCACACCTTATTTATATCTCCATCTAGAATTGTTCAAGACCATGAAGGTTCCTTATCATTTAGACTTGTCCTCCGATTATAGGCTGACGGTTGATACTGATTTGGATTATGAGGTAGCACGGCGGATTTATGATGATTTATATCATGGTAGTCCCATTCCCAATAGTGAGGTCTATGAATATCTTGACGAGCATACGGAGGTAAGAACACTGAATGCCGGAGTAATACAGAAAGAACAGGAACTAATAGCGAAAAGGTAAGTTGTAAATAATCAAAAAAATAATAATATGCAGCACTTTAATAAGAATATAAAGATTGGCAATCGGATGATAGGGGCGGATTATCCAACCTATTTCATCGCTGAGATTGGTGGTAATTTTGATGGCAGTCTTGACAAGGCAAAGCATTTGATTGATGCTGCCAAGGAGGCTGGTGCCGATTGTGCTAAATTCCAGACTTTCGTTACTCCTAAGATCGTATCAGAGGGTGGATTCTCCAAGATGACTTTGAAAGGAGTTCACGGTAGTTGGGGTAAGACGGTGAGTGAGGTATTCAAGGAAGTAGAATTCCCGATGGAATGGCATCAGGAGATTGCCGACTATTGTAAAAATGTCGGCATCGATTTCTCTACGTCTCCCTATTTCAAGGAAGCCGTTGATCTTTGTGCTGATATGAAGTTGCCTTTCATCAAGATTGGTTCTGGTGAGATTACGTGGTTAGAGATGCTTGACTATACGGCTCGAAAGGGTATTCCCGTGATGCTTGCCACCGGCGATGCGACGATGTCGGAGATAGATGAGGCGGTGCGCACTATTGCCAATACTGGTAATAAGGATCTGGTGCTGATGCAATGCATTACGAACTACCCGTCAAAGATTGACAGCGCCAATGTGAACGTGTTGAAGACTTATCAGTCTGCTTTCGATGTGGTGACAGGATATTCTGACCACTCTCCCGGTCATGTGGTGGCTTTGGCATCCGTGGTGTTGGGAGGTCGTGTGATAGAAAAGCATTTCACACTAAACAAGCACGATAAAGGTCCCGACCATCCTCACTCCATGGAACCAGACGAGTTTAAGTTTATGGTAGAGTCTATTCGTGAGGTAGAGCGTGCTTTGGGTAGCACTTGCAAGGAAGTCGTTGAGGAGGAAAGTGAGACGGTTTATGTTCAGCGCCGTTGTCTCTATGCCAAGAATGCACTAAAGAAAGGGCAGGTTATCACCGAAGCCGATATTGATGTGCTGCGCCCTGCTTTGGGTATTCCTCCAAAATACAAGGAGACAATCATTGGCAAGACCGTCAATAAGGACATTCCCGCCAACGATCCTATTTTCTGGGAAGACATTTGATTGTATGATAACTGATAGGGAGAAAATTCTTGCAATAGTTGATAATGATTGCCTGGCAGTCTCGGATGCCATCATTCTTTTGGAAGGTGATGGCTTCTTCCGGATCTCCAAGGCGGTGAGACTATATAATAAAGGTGTAGCCCCCCGAATTGTGTTCAGTGGTGACATCGTTGATTACGACTATGGCAGCATACCCTTTTCGGAAATATATCCCTTGATACTGAAGGAAGGCGTGGCTGAAAGCGATATTCTTCATGAGGATAAATCCAAGAATACGAAGGAACAAGCCGTGGAGGTGATTAGGATGGCGAGAGAGCGGAATTGGAAAAGATTAGTGCTTGTGGCCTCCCATGAACATCAATATCGTGCCTACCTTACTTTCTTGCGCGAAATCTTGGATAGCAAGAGTGACATTTCACTATATAATGCACCAGCCCGCAACCTGCCTTGGTTCACGGATGCAGGATGGGGAACGCGCTTGGAGCGTTTGGAAGCAGAGATGGAGCGCATAGAGAGATATACGGCAATGGGACATCTTGCCAATGCCGATGAAGTGATTGAGTATCAGCGATGGAAAGAAGCACAATTGAGCGCTTAAAGGCGTTGTTTGGCAAGTCCTTCTTGGGATATGAGGAGTTGAGGCCATTTCTTGAAAGAATAGGCTATCAGGGTGCTTGTGAAATCCCTGCAATCAACTATCCTTTGGAGGATTTGGAGAAGTATGCACAGGACTACATCTTAGTGTTGGGCATCCCCGGCATCACTATTCGCAGCCTTAGGGAAGTCTTTGGCATAGATCCGGATGTTAGCGAGCCTTGTTTCTATAATCAGGATTGGTACATGCAGGAGAGTTTTATAGATACTTCATTGGAAACCAAATGGTATCTGCTGAAAAAGGAGGTTGTAAACGAGTCGCGCGCCGTGATGCCTGATACTCTGATAGCCCAGCATTATGCCTTCCCGTCAGCGATATTGTGTGCTTATACATTTTTTGCCTATTACTGTAAGAATAATGATCATTTGTGGTGGCATGACTTTGTATGGTGCTGTGATACAGATCATAATGGCGACCGTATTTATGTAGGCAAATACCATGATGTGGATGGTGTCAATAAAAATGGTTTTAGCATCCACCGGCATTTGGCGTTGAGGGATTGTTATGCTGCAATCAATGTCATATAGCAGATGAGTCACGGAGAAGTCATGTATGGATTGGCGGAACGTCTGTTTCCTATTTGCAGGAGCATTACGGGAAATGGCTTCCGGGATTCACTCTCCTTGATTCGTGAGGTCGTGCCGGAGATCAAGGTTTCTGAAGTGCCGTCAGGCACAGAAGTCTTTGATTGGACTGTTCCTAAGGAATGGAACATCAAGGGGGGATATATCCGCAATATGCAGGGGGAAACGATTATTGATTTCCGCAATTCAAATTTACATGTCCTCGGCTATTCCATCCCCATACATCAGGTAGTGAGCCGTGAAGAATTACTTGAGCATGTATATACCCAGCCGGAAACACCTGATTGGATTCCCTATGTCACCTCTTATTATAAAGAGCGGTGGGGATTTTGCATGTCAGAGCGTCAGAAGCAGCAATTAACCGATGCGCAATACGAAGTCTGCATAGACAGCACGTTAGAAGACGGAAGCCTTACCTATGGGGAATTGCTGTTGCCGGGCAAATCAGCAGACGAGATATTGTTTTCCACTTATCTTTGTCATCCGTCAATGGCAAATAATGAGTTGTCAGGCCCTTGCGTGCAAACTGAACTCATCAAATATGTTCAAGCATTGCCTGAGCGCCGTTATACATATCGGTTTGTATTTATACCTGAAACGATAGGAGCCATTACGTATTTGAGCCGTAATTTAGAAGGGCTTCAACAGCATGTGAAAGCGGGATTTGTCTTGACTTGCGTAGGCGATGACAGAACTTATTCCTATGTTTCTACCAAATATGAGGATACATTGGCTGACCGTGTCTTGGAAAATGTCTTAAAGCATCATTATCCCACTTATAAAAAATACTCCTATCTCCAGCGTGGCTCTGATGAGCGTCAATATGGGGCTGCAGGGGTTGATTTACCTGTATGTGCCTTTTGCAGAAGCAAGTTTCATAAATACCCGGAATACCATACATCGGCTGATGATATGTCGTTGATAAGTCCAGAGGGATTGCAAGGAGCCTATGAGGCGATGGTGAAGGTGATAGATGCCTTGGAAAACAACCATCATTACCAGATGCTTTGCAAGTGCGAGCCTCAATTGGGCAAGCGGGGGCTTTACCCTACAATCAGCCAGAAGGGTACGTATGACTCAGTGCGCACTATGCAGCACTTCATTGCTTATGCCGACGGTAAGAATGACTTGATTGGGATTAGTAATATATTAGGTGTGCCTATCGACCAACTGATTCCCATAAAGAATCAGCTGTTGGAGCATCATTTGATAACTTATTCGGATTAGTTGGATGTCCACCCGGAAGATTGTTGCAAATACGCTCTACTATGGGGTTGTTCCCAAGCTGACAATGCTTTTGAGTATTGTCATATTGCCATTGACCACCCCGTTTCTTTCCACTTTTGATTATGGAATTTATGGCGTAGTGTCTTCCTATACCAGTCTGCTGATACCCATTGCCTCGTTAGGCTTGAATGTGCATCTGACAAATAGCTATTATGAATATCCCCGTCACTATCATTTGGTGTGGGGGAGAATCTTAGGGTTGTTACTATTTTCATCACTCCTGTTTGGAATCCTCAACATGGCGGTGTTGTCTTATACATTGCCGATGGCTTTTTCTTGGAAACTGCTGTCTTTGTGCGCATTGGCCTCCATGACGATATTCCTGCTGGCTAACGGATTATTGGCGCAACATCTTTTCCCGTTATTGGAGTTGCCCAAGCATTTAGTATTCACGAATCTGGCAGGGTCGGTATTAGGAATACTGACCTCATTCGTACTTATATATTACTTTCATAAAGGCTATTGGGGATTGGTTTCCTCGGGGGCAGTGTCTTCCATCTTCTGCTTCACCGTGTTCGTGAAGTTTGTATGGGTGGACTATAATATCTGGCCCATTATTGACCGCAATCTCCGAAGGGTCAAGCGGATGCTGAAGATAGCTTTGCCGCTGGTGCCCCATACGTTGGGTTTTGTGCTATTGACCAGTTCTGCCCGCATCGTGATGAGTCAGTGTAATATCTCTTATGACGAAATTGGATTGTTCACCCATGGAAGTACCATGGGGGATTATGGGGTGATTTTAACTACCGCATTGGTGACGGCCCTGATTCCTCAGATGCAGCGTGCTTATCGGAATGCGGACTTCAAGACTTATCGGAAACTCTATTACCTCTGTCAGGCGGTAGCCTTGGCTGCCTCTTTCAGTATTTGTGTATGGATGCCGGAAATCTATTCATTGCTGATTCGTAATGACCAGCTTGCCCAGTCGTCTGATATTGCCCGCTTGTTGTGCTTTGCCAATGTAGTTCAGGCATTCTATCTGTTTATAAGCACGCCGGTGTTTATCCATAAGAATACGCTGCATCTGTTGTGGCTTGTCTTCGTTCCGGGTGTGCTGAATTTCACCTTGTGCTACGCACTTATCCCGTTCTTCGGCTATCGTGCTGCGATATTCTCAACCATCGTTTCCTATTGGAGCCAGTTGCTGATTCCGTTCGTGGTAAGCTATTACAAGCATAGCGTAAGAGAGTGGTTGGGTAGCCGCAAGATTCTTGTAGGAGTATTGGTGGTAATTATTGCCGACTTGGTGCTTGCAAACATAGCGATGCAGGCGGCATTGTTGGGAAAGATACTCCTGACCATGCTTATCATGGGGACTCTTTGGATATTCTATCGGCATGAAGAGTTGAATAAGGTGGTATGATAGCGTAATAAGAAGGCATGTTATTGAAACAAGAAGGCATCTTGGCATAATAAGAAGGCATCTTATGAAGAAGTTCTATTATAGTTCATGTTCTTTGGCTGCCCCGCATGTCGGGATTATATGGGATGACATCCTGGCAAGCAAGAAAAATGGCGACACCGTCTATCTTGGATACTGCCATTGCGCCCTTACGTCATGTTTTATGAATTTGGGTGGTTACGCCAACATCTGCCGCTTTTGTCACTTTATGTATCGCCAGAATCTGAAGGACTATGGTGAGGGCGTGCAGGTGCTTCCGATTCACCCATCTGATTTTGCGTGTCAAAAACATGAATTTGACTTACATGATGCTTCTGATGTGAAGGCAGTCAAGTATCGTGGTGTCCAAGTGGGTAGCTCTGTGCTTTCCATGTATTATGACGTGACCCGCGACCTGGATATGGTGAATTTTGAGCGTTTTAAGAAATTTGCCGTTCCCTTGATGTCTCGGCTCTGCGACTTTGTTGATTATGTTTACACATTGCTTGATGATATCCGTCCTGATCAAGTGCTGATTTACAATGGTCGCCTTTATGAGAACCGGCTTTTTTATGATATTGCAAAAAGCATCGGTATCGAGTTTGTTTCGTTGGAAGGTGTTGGCGGCCATGTGGAGCCTTATAAGCGCATACTCTTTAAGGGTAATCTGCCGCTGAATATCAGTCTTTATGGACAGATGGTGGAAGACTTGTGGGAAAAGTCACCTCTGTCGTTGGAAAACAAGACCCGTGAGGCATCTTCTTTCTATGAGAAGCGGCGGAATGGCATTTTGGTGGGCGATACGAAAGTATATACTGCCATGCAGCAAGATGGTCTGCTTCCTGAGGGATTTAAGCAAGGACAGCGGAATATCGTGATATTCAATTCCTCTCAGGATGAGATTGCTGCCTTGGGTGATGAATGGGAGGAGGATACCTTGTTTGCCTCTCAGTATGAGGCGACGGAATTTATGTTGCAACACGCGGATGCAGACATCCATTTCTTCCTGCGAATTCATCCGAACCTGAAAGGAATTACCCATAAAGGGCACATCGATCTGTATCAACTGGAGAAATACCAGAATATTACGGTTATTCCGCCTGAAAGTGAGGTGAGTTCCTATGCCTTGATGGATGCCTGTGATAAAGTGGTGACATTCGGCTCTACCACAGGCGTAGAGGCCTGCTATTGGGGGAAGCCGTCTATCTTGATAGGACATTCATATTATGAAATGACGGATGCCTGTTATAGAATGACGACGCGTGAGGCGGTAATTTCTGCCATCAATGAAGATTTGGCGCCCAAAGACAGGCTTGGGGCATTGAAATATGCTTATTTCCTTGTTGATAGGAAGTTTGCGGTGGAGAATAGTAACATTGATATTGATGTAAAGTACAGGCATTGGCGATGGGATTTCTTTTCCACTTCTTATTTCAAGGTGTTTAATTCCAAAGTGTTATTTCAAATCCTGTACTTTGTCAATTGCATAGTGATTCCAAAGTTCACGAAAGGAAAGTCATATTTCCCTTGGCCAAAGAGATGAAGATATCCATCGTCATACCCGTCTATAATGTTGCCCCTTACATTGCGGATTGCGTCCAAAGTGTGATGCGGCAGACGTATGCAGGGGAGTTGGAGTGCATTTTCATTGATGATTGCGGTACTGACGATAGTTTGCAGATTATTCAGAACCTGTTGAAGGAATATACGGGTAACATAGATTTCAAGATTGTTCGTCACCCGCATAATCGTGGTTTGTCTGCTGCCCGCAATTCTGGTTTGTCTGCTGCTACGGGTGACTATGTGTATTTTCTTGATAGCGATGACGAGATTACGCCTGATTGCATAGAACTGCTGGCGCAGCCATTGCATCATGAGCGGTTTGACTTTGTCATCAGCGACTATCGGATAGTGGGTAGTGACCGTCCGAAGACACCTTTGCGGTTGGATGATGCTGAAGTGCTGAAAGGGGATGCCGTCCTTCATGCCTATATGCGTCAGGAATGGTATATGATGTCAGTCAATAAACTTTATTCCCTTTCGTTTCTGAACTGTCATCAGATACGTTTCCGCGAGGGGATTATCAATGAAGACGAGTTGTGGAGCTTTCAGATTGCTTGTCTTGCCAAGTCCATGTATGTGGTGAAGAGCGAGACTTATCTTTATAAAATACGTGAAGGTAGTATTAGTGTAAGGAAAGATTCCGATAAGCGTTGCTATTCATTGAATGTGATATTGAAAGAGATGTGTGACTTTGCTACCGCACATGGGCTTCAGCAGAATAAAGATGTCCACAATACCATCCAGATATTCAGGATGATTAGTCTATATTCCATCAATCAGGAAGCCCCTGCTCTGCTCCGCCAGTTCTATGAAAAGCAGCGCGAGATGATGAGTACAAGATGGACAAGATGTGTGCGTCTTAATGGTTTACAGATAAGGAAACAGCTGCGGGATGTTCACATGGTGTTGCCCATATCACTTGCCGTGGTTTATCTTCGGCTTCTTTTCCCACATTTGAATTGATGATGGTATCGGTGATAGTACCCTGCTATAATCAGGGACAATATGTGGTGGAAACACTTGAGAGTGTCCGTCGGCAGACATATACGGATTTTGAGTGCATCGTGGTTAATGACGGCTCTACTGATGATTCTTTGCAGAAGATTGCAGACTATTGTAAGTTGGATGTCCGTTTCAAATATATAGACAAGGCGAATGAAGGTGTCAGCATTGCCCGGAACAGCGGCATTAAGGAGAGTAAGGGGAAATATCTCCTGCCTTTGGATGCCGATGACATATTAGCGCCTGACTATCTGTCGAAGACAGTGGCTATCATGGAGGCGCGCCCGGATGTGAAGGTGGTTTGCACCAATACGCGCATGTTTGGCATCAAGAATGCAGACTATGACTTGCCCGAGTATGATTACTCTCGCCTTATCTGCCGGAATATTTTGGTGTGTACGGCATTATTTCGTAGAGAAGACTTTGATAAGACCGACGGGTATAATCCTGCGATGGTTGAGGGGATGGAAGACTGGGATTTCTGGCTTTCATTCTTGAAGGAAGATGATGTGGTGGTTCGTCTTGATGAACATCTATTCTTTTACCGTATCAAGAGTGATTCCCGCAATCAGTCCGCATTTCGTCAGTCTTATGCCCGCTTGCGAAAGCAGATATGGGAGAATCATAGGGACATCTACGCCCGCCATTTCTTCAATCCCATGGAGAGTGATGAGTATCAGACTCTTATTCATAGTAAGGAGTATCGTGTCGGGAAGATGTTCTCGCCATTATTGAATAGCAAGTGGTGTAGTTGGTTGTTCGCTTTTATTGGTCGTTATGGTAGTAAGTAGCCTTGCTGACAATAAGTATCTTAGATACTTCTTCTATGTAGTCCTGGGTGAGCTGTTTCTGATGGGCAGCGGACAGGATTTGCCGATTGTTGGCTCGCTTACCCTCCGCATGCTTAACTTCTTGGTTGGTTTGGTAATCAGTGCCTATCTTTTCATCCGTACAGATGAATTCCCCAAGGCTGTGCTTGGTTTCATATTGGCGTATCTCATGATGATGGTTGTGTCTTTCATGCTTGGAATCGTGTTTGATTCGCCACAGGAATATCTTTTCGAAGACTTGAAGCCGCTCACCTATTTCTATATGCTGCTGTTCTTCTATTACATGCTAAGTTCTGAGCTGATTATCGGCAAGGTGTTGGATATCTTGCTGTGGGCAGTAAAGGTGATGACAGTGCTCTATTTACTTTATATGTTGGTCACCGATATCTTGGGCTTTTTCAGCTTGGAAGGATATTATCAGGCAGTAGATGATTCCGGCTCTTTTATGTTTAGGGGAGTGGGTAGCGCTTTGTTTTATAAAGGTTTTATATTTCTACCGATTGGTGCATTGGGATTCTTTAAGAGAAAGCAGTATGTTTGGATGTTATTGACCATCGGGGCGATTTATTTCACCTATACCCGTGGTCTCTATGTATTATTGGCTTTCGGCTTGTTGGTTTATTATCTGAAAACACATGAAGTCAATATTTACAAGATTATCGGCATTGTATTGATTGCACTCTTGTTTTATGAAGTGGCGGAAGCGATGGAGTTGTTCTCTTTTGGTGATTCTTTTGCGGAAAATAGGGAAGAGAGTGATGAAGTTCGTTTTACAACTATTCGTGAAGTGTTTGAAAGGATTACATGGTGGTCGCTCTTTATTGGGCATGGCTTTGGTCAGGGAGTACCAGAGCGTCCTGTTCATATGGAAATCTCCTACCTTGACATATTCCATCACCAAGGCCTTATGGGACTTTTCTTCTGGGGCGCATTGTTGGTGGGTATCTTGATATATGGCAATACCGTTCCCTCTAAATATAAGGAAACGGCGGACTTTTACATTACTGCCGCACTGATGATTTATCTCCAGTCGTGCTTTAATCCCTATGTCAATAATCCGATAGGCATGAGCATGGTGATGCTGGCATTTGTCATCTGTTTCCGATTATCACAAGATGAGAATCTTTCCCATAGTAGTAGTTTACAGGGCAGACTTCCGGCAGACGAATGCCCATAGCTCTCTGCTGAGCGGTTTTCAAGAGGGAAGCTATCTGATCTATGATAATTCTCCAGAACCGCAGAATCAGCGTTATGCCACTCCTGGGACTATCTATTATTACCATGACGCTTCCAATGGCGGTGTCTCTGCGGCTTATAACTACGGTGCCTGCCTGGCGGAAAGTATCGGTGGGGTAGATGCCCTATTGTTACTGGATCATGACACTTGCTTTCAGAAAGACTATATTACCAAGTTGGAAGAGGCATTAGGGGCTTTCCCGAAAGTGGATTTGTTTGTGCCTCAGGTGGTTTATCAAGGTGACCGCCCGTTTTCACCTGTTAATCGCGGGCGGGGTAGGAGACAGGGGGTAAATCTTTCCGCAGGTTGTTATAGTTTGAATAATTTCCTGCCAGTTAATAGTGGTGCCTGCATACGTTTGTCGGCCTTTAAGCGGGCGGGAGGATATAATTCAGCCATTCGGCTTGATTTCGCGGATTTCGATTTTTTTTCCCGCTTAGCTGCGGTTACAGATAAGTTTTGTGTGCTTGATAGTGTGGCTCGTCAGTCGTTTTCCAATGAAGAAGCTTGCACCGATAAGCTATGGCAACGATATCAGTTCTATTTAGAGGGGGCAAAGATTGCGCATCGTAACCCTCTTATACGCAGAATGGTGGAAGTGGATGCGTTGCGGCATGCCTGTGCCTTGGCTTGGCGGACACGCAATCTGAAGTTTCTGACAGGTTTATTCCGGATAGTTCGATGATATCAGTATGTATGGCCACCTATAATGGTGCGCCGTTCATTGAACGGCAAATTCGCTCCATTCTGTGTCAGTTGGGTATTGACGATGAGGTGATTGTGGCAGATGATGGTTCTACGGACGATACCATTGCTATCCTTCAGGGGATGAATGATGCCCGGATTCGCATCATAGACGGCGCTCACCGCCACTCTCCTATCTGGAACTTTGAGAAGGCTTTGCAACAGGCCAAGGGGGAGTATATTTTCCTTTCCGATCAGGATGATTTATGGTTGCCTGAGAAAGTAGAGGTTTGTATGGAGCATTTACGACATTCTGATTGCGTGGTCAGCGATTGCGTGGTGGTCGATGGTGATGGTGAAGTGCTTTGCGAGTCCTTCTATGAAGCTAATCGTACCCGTAAGGGCAAGTTCTACAATCTTTGGATTACCAACGGCTATCTCGGTTGTTGCATGGCGTTCCGCCGATGTGTATTAGAAAGTGCCTTGCCTTTCCCTTCTGGCACGCCGATGCACGACATCTGGATAGGAAATGTTGCGGCGTTCAAGTATTCGGTATGTTTTGTTTCCGACAGGCTTATGCAATACCGGCGACATGGCGGCAATGCGTCTTCTGCCTCCGATTCCAGCAGATACGGATACATGGACAGGCTGCGCTTTCGCCTGAAGACGACGCTTGGCGTCATTCACTTGTTTTTAAGATGACTTTTCGTAATGAAGATTTCAATCATAACAGTAACTTACAATAGTGCGGAGACGCTGAGAGGCACGATGGACAGCCTGCTTCGGCAGACTTGCCAGGAGTATGAATATATTGTCATCGACGGAGCCTCCACGGATGGCACGCTTGATATCATCCGCGAGTACGAACAGAGGTTCGGCAGCAGGATGCGGCATATCAGCGAGCCTGACAATGGCATCTATGATGCGATGAACAAAGGTTTTGCGATGGCAACGGGAGATGTCATCGGCATTCTTAACTCCGATGATTTCTACACGTCTGACGATATCCTTCAGACGATAGTCCAGACTTTTGACGGTTATTCCGACCTTGATGCCGTCTATGGCGACATTCACTATGTCAAGGCTACTGACTTGTCAAAGTGTGTGCGCTATTATTCTTCGTCATTCTTTCGCCGCTGGATGATGCGTTTTGGGCAGATGCCGGCTCATCCTTCGTTCTATTGCCGCAAGTCTGTTTATGACCAATATGGCTATTTCGACACCTCCTATCGTATTGCCGCTGATTTCGAGATTTTGCTCCGTCTGATTTTCATTCACCGCATCAAGACCCAATATGTCAAGAAAGATTTCGTTACGATGCGTCTTGGCGGGACTTCCACGGCGGGCTACAAGAGTTGGCGGCAGATTATGAAGGAGCATCGCAGCATTATGAAGCAGCATGGGGTCTATTCCAATACGTTGCTGCTTAGCCTGCGGTATTTTTGTAAACTTTTTGAATTCATTTGATGCAACTTTGTCTCACCATAGTGCCATTGCTGCTATCGGTAGTGCTGGCCATGTATATCATTCCGCGCATCCTTTTGGTCAGCGTTAAGAAGGACTTGGTGATTCCTTCCGAGACGCATGACAAGGATCGGCAGAAAGTGCCTCGTCTTGGTGGCATCTCGTTGTTTCCCGTGCTGGTCATTAGTGTTGGCACTTCGGTGGTGCTTTCCTTGGCGCTCAATCCCGATTTCCTGTTGGGCAGCGAGCCTGAATCTGCCATAGTGCAGTATCTTTTCGCCTTGGCGGGCGTTGCTACCGTCTATTTGTTGGGCGTGATGGACGACTTGATTGGCGTATCGCTCACCTCCAAGCTGGCGATAGAGTTTATTGCCTCCCTCTTGATACCACTTTCTGGCCTATGGCTCAACGATTTCCACGGTTTGTTGGGCATCGGTGAGGTGCCGGCGGCGGTTGGTATGCCGGTCACGGTGTTCACGATTCTATACATCACCAATGCCGTCCCGATTCTTGACGACGTGGATGGCTTGGCTTCCGGCCTTGCCATGATAGCTTTCACCGTGTTGGCGTATTTGTCGTGGTTGGCCAACCAGCCACTTCTGCTCATTGTCTGCATGGCGATGACGGGCATGCTGCTTCCGCTCTTTTTCCGCAATGTGGCGGGCAAGCATATCCATTGGCGCAATCTCTACTTGGGTGACACGGGCGGACTTGTCATCGGCTATGTCCTTAGTTTTGTGGTGATTGCATTGAGTCGCATGGGGGGCACGATATTGCCCGATGGCGTACTGATGGTGTGCTTCGGCACGCTGCTCATTCCGATGTTCGACGTGCTTCGCGTGGCTGTCACGCGTGTGGTTAATCACCGTAATATATTCATGCGCGACAACAACCATATCCACCACCGTCTTATGCAGGGCGGTATGCAGCCCATGGGCGTGCTGCTCACACTGCTTGCCGTGTGCCTGTTCTTCATCGGACTGAACTTCGTGGGCGTGTGGTTAGGGTGGAATCTTTCACTGCTGATGGTTGCCGACATGCTGTGCTGGCTGCTGATGCAGGTGGTCATCAGTTATTACAAAAACAAAAACCGGGAATTTTGATGGACGAGATAATGATAGTTTATTCAGTGGCGGCTCCGTTTCTGCTGTCTGCCGTGTTGGGTTGGCTTTTCATTCCGAGGGTGCTGATTCTGAGTCATCGCAGGCGGCTGTTCGATATCCCCGACCAGCGGAAAGTGCATGATATGCCCGTGCCGCGTCTTGGGGGCATCACCTTCCTGCCCATTTTGCTCATCTGTGTGTGCGTGGTGATGGGGGCATGGCTGATGCTCGGCATACCTTATATGACTGTTGAAATAACCAGCCTGGTTATTCGCATAACATTGCTGTTTGTTGGCATAATGATGCTGTTTCTTGTGGGCATCGTGGACGACCTTATTGGCGTGTCCTATCAGGCGAAGTTTATGGTGCAGATTGCGAGTGCTGCACTCTTCCCCTTGTCGGGCTTGTGGATTCATGACTTGAGCGGACTGTTCTTTATCTATGAGGTTCCCGCTTGGTTTGGCATGCCCTTGACGGTGTTCATTGTGGTCTATATCACGAATGCCATCAACCTTATCGATGGCATCGACGGATTGGCAGCAGGTATCTGCTTCGTGTCGCTGCTCACATTAGGCGTGGTGGCGGCTGTTAGCGGACAGCATCTTCTGCTGATGGTGTCCTTCGCCGTGCTTGGCATCCTGCTCCCGTTCTGGTTCTACAATGTTTTCGGCAATGTGGAGAAGGGTAAGAAGATTTTTATGGGCGACACGGGAAGTCTCACGTTGGGCTACCTTGTCAGCTTCCTCTTCATCTGCATGGCGAGTGGGGCAGGGCTTACCTTCTCCAATTCGGTGATGATTATCGGGCTTTCCACGATGCTGCTGCCGATGTTCGATATCGTGCGGGTGGTGATGGTGCGCATGCAGAACAAGCGTAATCCTTTCCTGCCCGACAAGAATCATATACACCATAAACTGCTGCGCACGGGACTTGGTGCCCGTTGGGTCATGGCCGTGCTTGTGCTCGTTTCCCTGCTGATGGTCGGGGTGGCAGTGTTGGGCGTGTGCCAGCAGGCAGGTGCCATGTGGATTTTCATGGCCGATCTTAGCGTGTGGCTGATGTTCGACTATGTGGTCAATTATTTCATTCATCTGAATCATCGGGAAAAATATGAGTGACTGAATGCTTGATTTGAGGCGCTGCAAACTTGACCGGCGGCCGTAAGGAGCATTTTCTTGCTGACGACCTATGAGCCAGTCTATCCAATCGGATAGGCTGGCTTTTTTGTTTTTCAAGTTTCACCAATCTTAAAATCAGAGAAAATGAAAGAAATGATGTTTGTGGCATTCATCGATGCCGAAATTCAAACGATGGGTCAGCGTCGTCAGTACGGAACGGCAAAAAGGTTTTTAGGGGCACGCAACAGCTTTGTGAGGTATCTGTCTGGCAGGCGAAAGACGGATTTGCCCCTTCAAGAGATTACTGCCACGCTCGTATGCGGCTATCAGGAGTGGCTGTGGAGCATAGGAATCTGCCGTAACACCTCTTCGTGCTACCTGCGGACGCTATGCACGGCTTACAACCGGGCGGTGGCTTCAGAACTGGTTACCGATATCTGTCCCTTTGCGTCCGTCTATCGCGGGGTGGGGAAGACGCGCAAGCGTGCCATTTCCGTTGAGAGTCTCCGCAGGTTTCAGCGGCTCGACATTCGGTATCAGTTGGTTAAGGCGGGGCATAATCCTTGCAGGAAGACATTTCCTCGTGTGCGCGAGGGGCTTGAACTTGCGCGAGACTTGTTTTTCTTCAGCTTCTGCGCCCGTGGTATGGCGTTTGTGGATATGGTGTTTTTGCGGCAGGAGGATGTTCGTAATGGTGTGCTCCGCTATGCCCGCCACAAGACGGGTCAGCGCTTGGAAGTGAAGGTTGAGCCAATGATGCAGGATATCATCCAACGCTATACCTGGGGGCGCAGTCAAGATACTTATATCTTTCCCATTCTTACCTCGATTGACGAGATGGAGGCTTATGCGCAATATACTACGGCGAGGCGTATCTACAACAGGCGGCTGGGCATCCTTTCGGATATGTTGGGCATTCACTTGTCTTTCTATGTTAGCCGCCACTCTTGGGCTACCAATGCCTATCAGCAGCAGATACCTTTGTCCGTCATCAGCCACGGATTGGGGCATCACTCGGAACGTACCACGCAGATTTACCTCAAGTCGCTTGACAACAGCTTGGTTGATCAGGCCAACCACGATTTCCTGTGCCAAGTGCTGGTTGCCAACGAGTGGGATTCGGGCATCTAACCGTGAGCCTATTGCATCTTGAGGATGGCATCACGGCATTGCTCCATCAGCCATTTCGGCGTAGAAGTGGCCCCACATATCCCGACGGTCTGAATGCCCTCAAGCCACTCCTTTTGAATCTCCTCGGGGTCTTCCACAAGGTGGCTGTTAGGATTCACGCGCAGGCATTCATTGAAAAGCACCTTGCCGTTAGAACTCTTGCGCCCGCAGACGAAAAGAATAAGGTCATGACGGGTGGCAAATTGCGAGATGTTCGGCATTCGGTTCGCCACGCTACGGCAGATGGTGTCGAAACTCTTGAAAGTAGCCTCGGGAGCGATGTGTGACTGGATGTAGTCGATGATACGGTGGAACTCGTCGAGCGACTTCGTGGTCTGGCTATACAGATAGATGTCGCGGGTGAAGTCGAGTTTCACCACTTCATCGAAATTCTCAATGACGATGGCATCAGAACGGGTCTGACCTACAAGTCCGAGCACTTCAGCATGTCCTTTCTTCCCGAAGATGACAATCTGAGCAGGGGCTTGAAAATCAGCCGCAATAGTGGCATCATACTGTGTCTTGATGCGCTTCTGAAGTTGAAGTACCACAGGGCAGGTGGCATCGATAATCTCGATGTTGTTCTTGCGGGCAAGCTCGTAAGTCTCGGGAGGCTCACCATGCGCCCGAAGCAGCACTTTTACATCGTGAAGTTCGCGAAGATCATCGTGGTTGATGGTGATAAGTCCCATCTGGCGCAGACGCTCGCACTCCATACCGTTGTGCACGATGTCGCCAAGGCAATAGAGTGTCGCCCCCTGCGCCAATTCTTCCTCAGCCTTGCGGATAGCTGTGGTCACACCGAAGCAGAAACCACTGCCGTTGTCAATCTCTATCTGTATCATTTCTTCAGTTCAGCAAAGTAGGTATCAAGCAAATTCTGTGCCGCCATGAAACTCGTTTTTTGCCCTTGAAGGACAGTCTGCTCAGCAGCAGAAAGCTGGGTGCGAATCAGCGGATTGTTATAGAACGACAGGCGAAGATGCTCGTTGATGCTCTCATACATCCAGTATTTCGCCTGTTCATTGCGGCGGAAGTCGAAATAGCCGTTGGCTTTCACGAAATCAATGTATTGGTAAATCATATCCCAAACCTCCTTGACGCCAGTGCCATAGAAACCACTGTAACATAGTACCTTAGGCGACCAACCGCTCTCAGGCATCGGGAAGAAATGGAGGGCGTTGCGGAAATTGGCAGCCGCCATCTGACAACGCTCCACGTTGTCGCCATCGCACTTGTTGATGACGATGCCATCGCTGATTTCCATAATGCCGCGCTTGATGCCCTGCAATTCATCACCCGTGCCAGCCACCTGAATAAGCAGGAAGAAATCCACCATAGAGTGACAAGCCGTCTCACTCTGCCCTACGCCAACGGTCTCCACGAATATCTTGTCAAAACCAGCCGCCTCGCAAAGAATGATGGTCTCGCGCGTCTTGCGGGCAACACCGCCAAGCGAACCAGCCGATGGCGAAGGGCGAATGAAGGAGTCGGGATGCTGAGAAAGTTTCTCCATACGTGTCTTATCGCCGAGAATACTGCCTTTCGTGCGCTCCGAAGAGGGGTCGATAGCCAACACCGCAAGTTTACCACCCTTCTCCTTGAGCATGTGCATACCGAACTCATCGATGGAGGTTGATTTACCCGCCCCGGGCACACCACTGATGCCCACGCGGACGCTGTTGCCGCTATAAGGCAGGCACTTGTTGATGACCTCCTGCGCCTTCGCCTGATGGTCGGGGTTGATGCTCTCAATGAGTGTCACCGCTTGCGAAAGGATGGTTACATCGCCCTTGACGATACCCTCCACCATTTCGCCAACGGAAATCTCGCGGCGGCGGAAGCGGTTGCGCTTCAGATAGGGATTGATGATTGACGGCTGTTCCACGCCGCTATTCACTTGTAGTCCTGCGTATTCGGAACTGTTTTCTGGATGTTCCATCTTGTTTCTTATTTCACGTTAATGTTGATGACCACCTTGGGTTTGTCGGGGTCGTTAGTAATCATAAGGATGCGGGGCTTGGTGCGCAGCCCTTTCAGCTCGTCAGCATAGCCCGTCACTTTCAGCGTCGTGGTCTGTCCGGGTGCAAGTTCCTGCTTGCCCAGCGTCACTTTCACGCCGGTGGTGAACATCTGGAGCGAGGTGATTTTGAGCGTACTCTGTCCCGTGTTGTAAAGCACGATGTTTTCTGTCTTCTTAGACTTCTTGTCGAACGATGTGAAATCCACCTCCGTGGCAGAAATCTGCAATTGCGGTGCCAATCCCTTATTGCCGGCATCGAATTCCTTCAGGTCTGGCAACAGGATTGCCGACACTCCTACCGCATTGGCGGCACTCACTTTCTCGCCTGGGTTGCGTGCGAGATAGACGGATGTCTGTGTCAGTCCGTAGTCGCGTAGTTTTTCAGAGTGCAGCGTCACGGAGATGGTTGCCCCACGCCCTGGAGAGATGGTTTCGGGTGATACGGTGGCGGAGAGGTAGGGCGGCAGGTGCATCACGTTAGGCGACATAGATTGGTCGCTATTATTATAGATGTGTATCTGCTGCATCGGCTCGTCACCTTTGTTCACGTCGTCGTATTCAAGTTCGTTCTTATCAAGCAAAAGGTCGCCCATCGCCAGAGGATAGTTGCCCGAGTAATCAACCATCTCGGTCAGCACCACACCTTTCATTGTCAGATAGATAGGCTGCTTCGTTCCGTTGCTCTTCACCTGCACCATCTTCTGGAAATGACCTAATTGACGGGCATCGTAAGTCACCTTAATCTGAAACTTGTCGCCCACGCCAACTTCTTTTGGGTATTCCACCGCCGTGCATCCGCAATCGGGCTTCACACTCTCGATGACGAGTCGGCGCAAACCTCTGTTGCGCATTTCAAACGTGGCGGTGATGGGTTGCTCATATCCCGTGCGACCACAGTCGATGGTGGTCTTGGTCACGGTGAGCCTTTGTGCTGACACAGGAAGGCATATTAGCGCGATAAGAGGCAATATTATTCGTTTATTCATACTGGTTATTGTTTTGTTTCTATTGTTTGCGATTGAGTGGTGGCGCGGAACTCAGGCGCATAGGCGCATTGCACGGTGCAAGTGCCTGTCTCATAAGTTCCTGCGCGGTCTATGTAGTATTCTGTTTCTATCACGTGCTTACCTTTCGGCAGACGGTCGAAGTAATAGTTCGTGGCATTGTCTTTCGGGGCAATATAGGCTCCGTTGCGATAGCCGCTAATCGGATTGGCAGGCTCCATACAAGCGGCACGGCGGTCGATGATTTGCACGAAATCCAGGTCGCGGTCAGCCTTGATGGTGATGCGGATTCTGATGCGGTCGCCGACTTTCAGTTGAGCCTTGTTGATGGCGGTCTGCGCCTTGTTGTCAGTGGTCTGAGCCTTGTCTTTCAATACCTCCCGCTTGATGCTGATTTCACTGCCATTATCCTTGATTTTCTTGGTCTGCTGGAAGAATTGGGCATAGATGGCACCCCACGACATACGCTCATTTGCGTCAGAAATAGCCTCGGAATCCACAGCGGTTGCTCCAGTGCCCCTTCGGATGGTGAGCCTTTGGGCATCAGCAGGCATCTCGGTCTTCACATACCCAAGTCCAGAGGTGGCTTTGGGCATTTCGAGCGGTTTGCCGTCAATGCTGAAAGTGGTTGGTTGCTGATTGGTTTGCAAGGCTTCCCGGTGCTTGTTCAGGAAGGCATAGATGGCGTTCACGCTATTGATGGGTGTATCCCAGGCTTGGGTGCGTTTCTCTTGCAAGAGCCATTGCCGCATTTCGTTGATGGTTTGCGTATCCTCGGGCGTGACACGTTGCAAGGCTTCGATGGCTGCCGTCTGCGTGGGGATGCGATAGTCGCACCACGAATAGCCAGTACGTGGCGTGTCATAGTAGCGACCTTGTGATGCTTTATATACGGTGTACTCCTTGATTGATTGCGCGTGTTCCTTTGCTAATCTTGCATTCCCTTTCTCCGATTGCGCGGCATCACCCGAGGACAGGATAATGGCTGTCATTGCCTTTTCGTAAATCGATTGCTGCTTTGGGGATTTCTTCAACAAGCCGATGAGCCAGTCGTTGGCTTGCTGAACGCTTGCCGGCAATTTCCGCCCGTCGAGCGCACAGATGTATAGCCATTGCAGCGCTTTGTTACCGGGGAAGGTGGGTTTGTGGCCTTTTTTCTCCGCCTCCTTCATCTTCTTCACATCCTCCGCGATTTCCTTGCCCATATAGCCGATGGCTTGGGTGAGCATCTCTTGGGTTGCCTCTTGCTGACTTGTCATCGCGTTCAGCCTCACGAGCATCTCGCTGATGGTGGCGGTCATATAGAACGAGCCTTGCATACCTTGCCACCAACTGAATGCGCCGTCAGGGAGTTGGAGGCTTCTCAGTTTCCCGATGGTGGTCGTAAGACGGTTTTGCATCGTGTTCTCATCGAAGAAGTCTGCAAGGCGCTGCTTTTGTTCCGTCTCGCGGTCGGCATCCATTAGCCACGGCGTTTCGCTCAATAGAATATCCTTTAACTCTTGATTCTTCGCAAGCGCACTCGTCAGCGAAGTCTCGTTGCCCGTCTCTTGTTTCCAGAGGTTAAAGATAGTCTTGATTTTCGGGTTCTGACTCACGATGTGCCTGCCGATGCTGTTGGTATAGTAAGATGCGGCGAGCGAGACGGCATTGTCGTCGCTTGGAGTGCCGATGGCGGGCAGGGCTTGAATCATCAGCCACGCGGGATTGTCGGTGTATTCAAGCGTCAGTTTCCTATTTGAAGCATCGGCGGGAATCAAGGTGGAGAGGTCTATTTCCTTCGCACCCTCCTGCATTTGCGTGAAGGGCAGGGTGATGGTTACGCGCTCCATATTGGGCAGTATGGGCAGATAATGCTGTTCGCCGTCGGAGAAATCATCGCCTGATACCGTCACCCGACAGATGAGAAGCGAATGGAAGTCGCCGGGCGTGGCGGATGAGGCTTGGGGTGCGGCAGATGATGTTTGGAAGATGGCAGATGGAATCTGGAAGGTGACAGCCATCGTGGAATCGGCGGGCAATGCCAATGCTTGCGTCGTCTCATAGACGATGGCATCGGTTTCCGGAGCAATCAGTCTCAGGACTACTTTCCCCGCCCTATCTTTCTCACCCGTGTTGAAAATGCGGGCGGATATGGTGGCCGCATCACCCATGCGGACGAAGCGGGGCATATTGGGCTGAATCATCACTTCCTTGCGTGCCACGGCCTCTGCACTGAGTGTTCCGTGAGCCATATCGGGCGTATGGGCAATACTAAGGAAACGCCACGTGGTGAGGCTTTCGGGGAGCGTGAACTTCAATGCGATGCGACCCTCCGCATCCGTTGTCAGTTGGGGGTAGAAGAATGCGGTTTCATTCAGGTTCTCCCTTACCTGCACTTCCGTTGCCTGTCCACCCTCTTCAATCGATTCTTCCGCCGAGTCGTCTGCTTGTGCAGATGTCATGACGGCTGTTTCCATCTCCCCTGCTATTGCCTCGTCCGCCATAGCCTCCATCTTCATGCTTGCCTTCGCCATTCTGCGAGTACCGCCCGCCGCCATCGCATTCACGATGTGCATCCGATAGAATTGCGGGAATATGCTGCCGTCAAGATGACTGAAATCGAGTGGCTTGACTTCCAAGTATTTCATATAGGCATTGGCGTATAGCCACAAGGTGGAGTGGGAGGGTACCATCCAGTTGCTGAACGGGCGTGACGAGAACTGATAGAGGTCGAATCTCCAATCGTGCGCCCTCAACTGGTCGAGACTCTTGTCGTAGAGCGTAGCCATCAGCGAGGCATCGGCTGGTGTGCCGTCAGGATGTGCCACCGTCAGCGTCCATTCCTCTTGCTGCCCAGGCGTAAGTCGGTCGCGGAAGGTTTGCCATTGGAGCGTGAGGCGCTTGTCGGGCTGAGGTCTGCGTATGAATGCCTTGTGGTGATGATATACCCCCTCTTTTACCCACGCAAACGTAAGCAGCAGGCCGTCACCATATTCTGCCTTGTAGGTCAGTTTGCGGTTGATGAGTTCATTTGACTTGTCGGCAAAGCCACTCTCTATCAGGCGGTCGCCACAAATGAGCGAATAGACGATATGCACGTTTTCCGCAGACGAACCAACCTGCAAAGTGACAGGAGTGCCGTCGTTGGGGAATTGCTCAGCCGATAGATAATACCAATCGTCGGTCTTGATAGCGGGGCGGCGGTCATCAAGCGAGAACACTGTAAACTCTTGGGTGAGTGTATCCCCTTTGCAGACAGCCGTCAGCCGATGGCTACCGCTTTCCATACGGGGTAGAGTGATTTCGTGCCGTGTCTGGGTCGTCTGCCACTTGCTGTTGTCAATGCGATAGCAGACTTCTGCATCCATATCGTTGCCGGCAGCATTGCGCAGATGGAATATCAGCGGCTTCATCTTGTCCGCCCGCACTTGATTGGGCATATCACACGAGAGGGCTGCCTTGCGATTGCCGAGTGGCAGGGATAGTTGCCCGAAGTGGGTTTCGCCCGCTTGGTCGGTTACGTCTGCCGTGACGATGAAGTTGCAGAACACGGGGGGGAGCGCCTCCGGGAGGTGCATCGGTATCTTTATTTCAAAGCGTCCCTTGTCGTCTGTCACGGTCTCACCTGCCGCCACCTCCTCATCATATAGTTGTGTCCCGATACGCCACCATAGGGCGGGGCGGCGCATCACTGAGTACCTTACCTTCTCCCCCTGCACGGGGATTCCCGCGTAGGTGAGGGCGGTGGCGGTGGTTGTCACCGTGTCGCCGTTGCTGTAATCTTGCGTCACGCCGTCGAATGTCACTTCAAAGGTCGGTCGCTTGTATTCCTCTACGCGAAAAGTCTGTGTCATGCCGTTCAGCAAGATGGAGAATGTGCCCGGCAATGCGTGGGCGGGTAGTTGGAAATCTACCGAGCATACGCCGTATTTATCCGTGGTGGCCGTTTGCTCGCCGATTTGCTGATGGTTGGCATCGCGTAGGGAGAATGTGAGCCGCTTGCCGCTGATGGTTTTATAATTGGCATTCTTATCGTTATAACCAGTATTCTTATCGTCATAACTGGCATTGTTAGCATCATAACCATCAGGCTTGGTGGCCTCATAGACGATAGCAGCCGCGTGGACGGTCTGCCCTGGGCGATAGACGGCGCGGTCGGTGTAGATATGGGTGCGCTCTATGCGGTCAGTACCCGGTGAGAAGGAGAATGCGCCGTAGTTGTTGATAAGCGGCAGGTTTTTGTCGGTCGGTGTACTGGCATAGATGCGGTGGAAGGTGCGCGTGTCGAATTGATGGCGGCACTCCCCATTGTTGTCGGTGGCGAGTGTCACCACCTTATCTTTCTTGTTGCGGTCGGTCGGCGTGAATTTCACGGTCGCCCCCTTCAGCGGTTGCCCCGTCGTGGCATCCACCACCACATAGCGTGTCTGTTGCTTTGGTAGTGGTTCCCACATCACCGCGATGTTACTCACATAATATAGGCGGCGCACTGTTTGTGTAGTGGGCTTGCTGGTCATTTCGAGAAGATAGACGCCGTTGGGTAGTGCGGGGATGGGTATCGTGTCGCTGAATAGTTCGTAGGGTTTCTTGCCTTTGTATGCGTGCCTGACGGTCTTGTTGGATAGTGGTGTGAGCAGGGGCTTCAGCCTTTCGTAGTCTTTCGTGTTGTCCGGGTTCAGTTCCATTTCGCCTGTTGCCCTCACTTGGTAGATGTGCAGCGTGAGTTCGTCGATGTTACGCAAGTCGTTGAGCGTGAGGGACTGTTCTCTCTGCGGCAGACTTACGTTGCGCCTTACTGTGGCGTGAAATTGTCGTGTTGTCAGTGCCGTCAGCGCATTGCGCAGTTCATCTGTGCGCTTGTAGCCGCCCCACCGTTTGATGGCCTCCGCCGCATAGTCGTAGAAATCACCTGGAGTGGCATCGGTATAGTTCATATAGAAGTGGCGCTCAATGGCCGCCTCGCCCGCTTCAGGCAAGTCGCCGTAAAGGGCAATCAGCGAGTCAATCCGTGCGAGATATGGCGCATCTTTGTAAGCAACGCGCCCCTCTGGACGATGCTGCCGCAGCATTTCAAGGGCGGTAAGCAGCGTGGCGGGACGATTGCCGGTTTGCTGATAATAGTCGTGCAATGCCTGATAGTCGCCCGTCTCATAGCCGACCACACTCAGCAGGTCATCATTGAACACACGGCTATCCACACCTTTCTTAACCAACGGCTCAAAATCCGTTGCCTTGACACTCGCTAACTTCTTGCACAAGTCAGGGGTCAGTCTGATGCTGTCCATCCCCCCAGGGCGCTCCACCGACGGATTGTCCCGGCAGATGCGGTTCACGATGAGGCGATAAATAGTGCGCTGTATGTCGTCCTTTGCCTGCTTCTCCCGCAGACCGATACGACTGAGGGCAGGCTGCAATGAGTCGGGGGCAATTTCCGCCATCACCCGCGCACTTTTTACCTCCGCCTTCATCAGTTGTCCGTAAGCCTTCTCCCGCTCCGCCTTCTGGACTATTTGGCGCAGCACGTCGTATTGCGTGCGGGGCAGACCTCTCTGCTCCGCCGACTGCTCCTGTTTCCATAGGGTGGCAAACGATACCTGTGCCCTCACCGAGGCGATGGCCAATGACAGCAGTAAAAGGATTGCGGCATATCTTTTCACGATGCAAAAATACGCATTTTTTCGGAATTATGGAGGGATTGGTGGAAAAATATGTACCTTTGCACCCATAGATGGATAAACGGGAAAAATACGAAGTGTTCCTACCGCAGTTGCGGGGATTGATTGACGGAACACAAGAGGTGGTGAGTGTGCTCGCCAATGTAAGTGCTGCCCTCCATACGGAGTTCGGCTGGTTTTGGACTGGTTTTTATCTCGTGCGGGGCGACAGGCTCGTGCTTGGACCCTTTCAGGGCACGCCAGCGTGCTATCAGATTCCCTTCGGCAAGGGTGTCTGCGGCTCGGCGTGGCAGCGGCGTGAGACGCTCGTCGTGCCTGATGTAGAGGAGTTTCCGGGGCATATAGCCTGTAGCAGCCTCTCGCGCTCGGAGATAGTCGTGCCTATCTTCGATGCTTCTGGTGAGGTTCGGGCGGTGCTTGATATCGACAGCAAGGAACTGGCTACGTTTGACGAGACTGACCGCATCTATCTCGAGCAGGCGATGGCTTTGCTTGCTACTGCCATCTACCCCGTCTGATGCCGCCTGAAGATGAAGACGGCAATCGTAGGCGGTGGTGCCGCTGGTTTCTTTCTTGCCATCAACCTCAAGGAGATGCTGCCCGCTATGGAGGTGACTATCTTCGAGCGTGCGCAGAAGGTATTGGCAAAGGTGGAGGTGTCTGGAGGAGGACGATGCAACTGCACCAACTCCTTTGAGTGCGTCCGCGACCTCTCTGCCGTCTATCCTCGAGGCCACCGCCTGATGAAGCGGCTTTTCAAGTCGTTTAATCATCGTGATGCCTATGCGTGGTTTGAGCGCCACGGTGTGCGTTTGGTTACGCAAGAAGACGAGTGTGTGTTTCCCGCCACTCAGGACTCCCATACCATCATCAACTGCTTCCTCTCTGCCGCCCACCGATTGGGCATTCGGATAGAGAAGGGTAGGGGCATTGCCTCGCTTGATGAGTTGCAAGGCTATGACCACGTGGTGGTTACTACAGGTGGCGCGCCCCGCTTGGAGAGTTTCCGATGGCTTGCCGACCGAGGCATTGAAATCGTGCCGCCCGTGCCTTCCCTTTTCACGTTCTCCATTGCCGACACCGCCCTGCAAGCCTTGATGGGTACGGTCGTGGAGGATGCCACCGCCTACATTCCCGGCACTCCCTTCCGAGCCTCCGGCGCATTGCTCATCACCCACTGGGGCATGAGTGGGCCCGCCATCCTACGCCTTTCTTCCTATGCCGCCCGCCATCTGGCTGACCACGATTATCACGCGCCACTCGCCGTCAGTTGGACGAGCCATAAGGATACGGAAGTGATGCAGGAATTGGAGGAGATTATTGCCCTTCACCCGCAGAAACAGATAGCCGGCATCCGCCCCCTTGGACTGCCCACCCGCCTGTGGACTTACCTGATAGGAAAGGCACTCGGTGAGCGGGCAACCAACCGATGGCAGAACCTCAATCGCAAGGAGTTGAACCGACTGGTGAACACGCTCTGCAACGACGGTTATCAGATAGCGGGCCGTGCCGCCTTCAAGGATGAGTTCGTCACCTGCGGCGGCGTGTCACTCTCAGCCGTCAATCCCGCCACATTGGAATGCAAGACGATACCCCGCCTCTATTTCGCGGGCGAGGTGCTTGATATTGATGGCGTGACGGGCGGATTCAACTTTCAGGCGGCGTGGACCACTGCTCACACCGTTGCTTGCGCCATATCTAACAATTATTAACTTTCTCTAACACCGTTCTTCGCATTAAAATATGTACCTTTGGCGAGATTTTAACGAAACATCATAACTTATGGAACAAAAAAGATATGGTCATTTCGATGACCAGCACCGTGAATACGTGATTACCGACCCGCAGACGCCGTGGCCCTGGATTAATTATTTGGGCAACGAAGATTTCTTTTCGCTCATCTCCAACACGGCGGGTGGCTATAGTTTCTACAAAGATGCAAAGTTTCGCCGCATCACCCGTTACCGCTACAACAACGTGCCAATGGACAACGGAGGCCGATACTTCTACATCAACGATGCTGGCACGGTGTGGAATCCTGGATGGAAGCCCTGTAAGACACCGCTCGACTTCTATGAGTGCCGCCACGGAATGAGTTACACCCGCGTGACGGGCCGTAAGGACGGCGTGGAGGCTTCCGTGCTTTTCTTCGTGCCGCTCAAGAAGTGGGCAGAGGTGCAGAAACTGACGCTCACCAACCATTCCGATGTGAAGAAGAACCTGAAACTCTTCTCCTTCGAGGAGTGGTGTTTGTGGAATGCCGCCACGGATATGGAGAACTTTCAGCGTAACTTCTCTACGGGCGAGGTGGAGATTGAAGGCTCTACCATCTACCACAAGACCGAATATCGCGAGCGCCGCAATCATTACGCCTTCTATCACGTGAACGCCCCCATACAGGGCTTTGATACCGACCGCGAGACCTTCATAGGACTCTACAACGGGTTCGACGAGCCTGATGCGGTGATGGAGGGCAAGCCCCGCAATAGCCACGCCCACGGATGGAGCCCCATCGCATCCCACTACATCGAGGTGACGCTTGAACCAGGCGAGTCACGCGACTTCATCTTCTTGCTTGGCTACGTGGAGAACGAACAGGATAAGAAATTCGCCGCCCCGCAGGTCATCAACAAGGAAAAGGCTCACGCGCTCATCGCCGGGCTTGACACCACTGAGAAAGTGGATGCCGCCTTCGCCGAGTTGTGCGCCTATTGGAACGACCTGCTGAGCATCTTCAAGGTGAGTACGGGCAACGACAAACTCGACCGCATGGTGAACATCTGGAATCAGTATCAGTGCATGGTCACCTTCAATTTCTCGCGCTCCGCCTCCTTCTTCGAGAGCGGCATCGGCCGTGGCATGGGTTTCCGCGACTCAAATCAGGACCTCGTAGGCTTCGTGCATCAGATTCCTGCCCGCGCTCGTCAGCGCATCATCGACATCGCCTCCACCCAGTTCCCCGACGGCGGCTGCTATCATCAGTATCAGCCCCTCACCAAGCGCGGAAACAACGACATCGGCGGCGGATTCAACGACGACCCCTGCTGGCTCATCTTCGGCACTGTGGCATACATCAAGGAGACGGGGGACTTCTCTATACTTGACGAGCCCGTACCCTTCGACAATCAGCCCGGCTCGGAGGTCAGCCTCTTTGAGCACCTGAAGGTGTCGTTCAATCACGTGGTGAACAATCTCGGTCCTCACCGCCTGCCGCTCATCGGGCGCGCCGACTGGAACGACTGTCTCAATCTCAACTGCTTCTCGTGGGACCCCAACGAGAGTTTCCAGACCACGGAGAACAAGAGCGAAGGCTCGCGCGCCGAGTCGCTGATGATAGCCGGCCTCTTCGTAGTGACGGGCAACGACTACGTGACCCTCTGCCGCCAGTTGGCAACCCGTGCCGGCGAAGGCTCTGCGGAGGCTGCCGCCTATGAAGCCGAGGCCCAGCGAGCACAGCGCGAGGTGGACGCAATGGTGGATGCCGTGAAACGCGATGGATGGGACGGCGAGTGGTATCTCCGTGCCTACGACTTCTTCGGCAACAAGATAGGCTCTCACGAGAACGACGAGGCAAAGATATTCATCGAGAGTCAGGGATGGTGTACGATGGCGCAGATAGGTGCAGCCGAGGGCATGGTTGCCAAGAGCCTTGACGCGACGAAGAAATACCTTGAGTGCGAGCATGGTATCGTGCTCAACAACCCCGCCTTCACCAAGTATGTCTATGAGTACGGCGAAATCAGTTCCTACCCCGAGGGCTACAAGGAGAACGCCGGCATCTTCTGCCACAACAACCCGTGGGTCATCATCGGCGAGACGCTCGCCGGTCGCGGCAACGATGCTTGGAGCCACTATGCCAAGATTCTCCCCTCGTATGTGGAGGAAAAATATCAGACGCTCCACAAGGTTGAGCCTTACGTGAACTGCCAGATGGTGGCAGGCAAGGATGCCGCCCGACCCGGCGAAGGCAAAAACTCGTGGCTGACGGGCACCGCCGCCTGGATGTGGCTCACCGTGAGCCAGCACATCCTTGGCATCAAGCCCGACTATGCAGGCCTGCGCATCGACCCCTGTGTGCCCCAGACGGCAAAGGGCTACACCGTCACCCGCCGCTTCCGCGATGCCGAATACACCATCACGGTGAGCAACCCGCAGGGCGTGGAGAAGGGTGTCGCATCCCTCACGCTCGACGGCACTCCCCTCACCGGCACTCTCATTCCCTATGCTCCCGGCAAGCACGTCGTGGAGGTCGTGATGGGGTGATTTTAAAGGAGTTCTTTTTCAGTAGTTAAAGGAGTTTAGCCGTTAGCCTGTAGGCTGCGGACTTGCTTTTTCAGTAGGCAAGCCATTACTTTCGTCTGTAGCATCTGCGGCGGAAGTGCAGAGCTGGTCAGCTGAGGCAGAGGCTTCGGAGGTGGTCAGCGGCAGAAGTGCAGAGGGCTTAACTCCTTATCTTCACGCTGCAAAGATACAACGAAAACCGCCGCTGTGCAAATCCGACCCCTCATGCAGTGTTAAAATCTATTAAGGATGTATAAACCCCTCTGTTTCAGCCGTAAACTGATGTATTCCCCATCCTTACCCTCCCCACGCGCATAAAAAGGCATATTATTGCAATAAAAAT
>JAFLSG010000012.1 GCA_022511065.1 Prevotella sp. | reverse complement strand
TTATTATATATATTATAATATATATAATAATATAATAAATCAATAGTGAGATTTTCACGCTATCTTCTGCATATCGGAATGACCTTAATGTAACATGTAACATGTAACAATGTAACAAAACAGGGGGGCATCTTCGTGAGAAAATGCCCCCCCTTATCATCATAAGATGTATTCTTATTGCAATAAGATGCCTTCTTATATCCCCTACTGAGCAGCCTCTATCTTGACCGTGGCACGCTTCACTTCGCGGCTATTCGGGCCAATCATCACCTCAAAGTCGCCCGGCTCAAACACCTGATTGCCATTGGCATCGTAGTAGGTCAGCAGGTCGCGAGTGATGGGGAAGGTTACGGTCTGCTCCTCACCTGCCTTCAGATGGATGCGGCGGAAGCCCTTCAGTTCCTTCACGGGACGACTGACGGAGGCGAAGATGTCGCGGATGTAAAGCTGCACGATTTCATCAGCATCACGCGTCCCAGTGTTCTTCACCGTCACGGATGCAGTCTTGCCATCGGTGGTGACGTCACTGTATGCAAAGGTGGTGTAGCTCAAACCATAGCCGAAGGGATAGAGCGGGTCGTTACGCACATCGAGATAGTTGCTCGAATACTTCCAGTAGCGGTCAGTACCCTCTGCCACGGGACGACCCGTGTTCAGGTGGTTGTAATAGAGCGGCAACTGCCCTACGGCCTGCGGGAAGGTGGTGGTCAGCTTGCCGGAGGGCGACTTCTCACCGAACAGCACATCGGCGATGGCATCACCTGCCTCGGAGCCAGCGAACCATACGTTCATGATGGCAGGCAAATGCTCCTGTTCCCAAGTCAGCACGGTGGGGCGACCCGAGAAGTTGAGCAGCACGATGGGCTTACCGAGCGCCACAAGTGCCTCCAGCAACTCACGCTGCACATCGGGCATTTCGAGGGTGGCACGGCTACTGCTCTCGCCAGAGAAGTCAGCACACTCACCCATCGCACAGACAATTACATCAGCCTCGCGGGCTATCTTCAGCGCCTCAGCCTTCAACTGAGCCTCATCGCCACGCGGAATGGTCTTGCCAAACTCGGCAGCCTTCTGCAATTCCGGGTCGCGGGTGAGATTAGAACCTTGCGCATAAAGCAGCTGCGCCTTACCTGCAAGCGCACGCTCCATACCCTCCTTGATGGTGGAATAGCGCTCGGGCGTGTAGGCTACACACCACGTTCCGGCAATGTTTGCACGGTCATCAGCCAACGGGCCTATCAGGGCTATCTTCCCCTCCTTTTTCAGCGGCAGCACAGGCGCGTCAGGATAGTTGGGGAGCTTCGGAGATTCATTCTTCAGCAGCACGAAAGTCTCAGCGGCAATGTTGCGCGAAGCCTCGCGGTGGGCAGCGGTATAGATGTCCTTGGCGCGGCGCTTGGGGTCGAGGAAGCGATAGGGGTCCTCAAACAGTCCGAGCTTATACTTCGCCTCCAAGATGCGGCGGCAAGCGAGGTCGATATCAGCCTCCGAGACACTACCATCCTGCAACGAGGCTTCAAGGGTGGTGAGGAAGCCACGGGCACACATATCCATATCGGTGCCTGCCTTGAGGGCGAGGGCTGAATTGTGCTTCAAGTCGCCAAAGCCGTGATTGGTCATCTCACCAATCGAACCGTAGTCGGTGACCACGAAACCGTCAAACTTCCATTGGTCGCGCAGCACATCAGTCAGCAGCCAATGGTTGGCGGTGGCGTGCTGTCCATCGACAAGGTTGAACGACGACATATAGCTGCCAGCCCCTGCCTCTGCGGCAGCCTTGTAGGGCGGGAAATACTGGTTATACATCCGCAGGTGGCTCATATCAACGGTGTTGTAGTCACGCCCTGCCTCCACAGCTCCGTAGAGGGCGTAGTGCTTCACGCACGCCATCACCTCACTCTCCGAGTATTGCGACGGGCTGTCGCCTTGATAGCCCTTCACGTATGCCTCTGCCATCGCACTACCCAGGAAGGGGTCTTCACCTGCTCCCTCCGCAATGCGTCCCCAACGGGCATCGAGGGCAATATCCACCATCGGGGAATACACCCAGTTGATTCCATCGGCAGTAGCCTCCACGGCAGAGATGCGTGCCATCTGGCGCACGGCAGTCGTATCCCAACTGCACGAGAGGGCAAGGGGAATGGGGAAGATAGTCTCATAGCCGTGGATGACATCCATACCCACGATGAGGGGGATGCCAAGGCGGCTCTGCTTGACGGCAATCTCCTGCAAGGCACGAATCTTGTCTGTGCCCTTCAGGTTGAACACGCCACCCAACTGACCATCCACAATCAGCCCAGCCACTTCCGTGTCCTGTGCAGAGCCTGTGGTGATGTCACCAGCCACCTGCAGGTTCAACTGACCAATCTTCTCTTGAAGGGTCATCCGCGACATCAGGTCGTCCACGAACTCCTTCATCGGCTTGATGGGCTGCGCCACCTTCTTCTTGGGCTTGGCAGCACTCAGCGGCAGCGCAAGGAGTGCGACTGCCAAAACAATCATAGTTCTCTTCATATCTTTCGGTCTTTAAGTTATCTGTATGCAAAGTTACTAAAATTCCGTATGACTACGCAAGGATTGCCCCCATAAATTTCAGAAAAGAAGGAAGAACGTATGCCTCACGCACGCGTTCTTCCAAAGTAAATTAAAACGAACTCACAATTTACTTAATTATTAACTAATAACAAACTCATATTTCTTGTCACTCCAACGTGAACGGCACACGGGCGGCAATCTTGTCGGAAGCCGTGCCAACCCATGCCTCAAACACACCCGGCTCAGCCACCCACTGGGCTGTCGTCTCATCGTAGAAACTCAGGGCATCCTTGCCTATCGTCAGCGTCACATCACGGCTCTCGCCCGGTTGCAGGCTCACTTTCTGGAAAGCCTTCAACTCCTTCTGCGGGCGGTCGATGCTCGACTTCTTGTCGTGGATGTAGAGCTGTATGGTCTCTGCACCCTCAACACTACCCGTATTGGTGACATTGACGGTGAACGAGATTTGCCCATCGGCAGTCATCCGAGGCTTGTCGGCAGTCACCTTACCCAACTTGAACGTGGTGTAGCTCAATCCATGCCCAAAGGCGAAGGTGGGTTTGATGCCCTGCTTGTCAGTCCAACGATAACCCACATAGATGCCCTCCTTGTATTCCTCGTCGATAATCTTATGCCCCTCGCGCCAAGTGCCGGGATAGGTATTCAAGGCGTGGGCACCACAATCGTTCAGTTGCTGATACCAAGTGAAGGGAAGTTTTCCCGAAGGGCTCACATCACCTGCAAGCACGGAAGCAAGTGCCTCACCCGACTCAGAGCCGATAAACCATCCCTGCACGACGGCAGGCACGTTCTTCAGCCACGGCATCGCCACGGCATTACCCGAGATATTCACATAGACAAGACGGGGATTCACCTTGGCAAGTTCCTCTATCAGTTTGTCCTGTCCGTAGGGCAGTCCATAGTCCTTACGGTCGTGCCCCTCACAGTCCTGAAAGTCACTCTTGTTCAGTCCACCGAACACGATGACATAATCAGCCGTCCTTGCCTTCTCCACAGCCTCTGCAAGCAGCACGTCGGCAGCACGATGCTCTGCGATGCTCCTGCCCACGGTCACGCCATTATAGCTCTGCACGGTGTCGCCCACATAGCCACGGGCATAATCCACCTCTGCATCCTTGAAGCGTGCCATCACACCGTCGAGCGGCAAAATCTCCTTCTGCACCTTCAGCGACGAAGAGCCTCCACCCACGGTCATCATCTTGATGGCATTCTCACCGACCACCAGAATGCGCTTGGCATCCCTGATGGGCAGCACATTGCGGTCGTTCTTCAGCAGCACGATACCCTCTTGGGCAATCTTCAGCGCAGCGTCATAGTGGCTCTCCGAGCAAAGGAATCCGTAAGGGCGGGTGCGCTTCATCGTGGTGCGATAGAACAGGCGCAACACGCGGCGCACTTTCTCATCCAACTCTTTCGTGGTATATTTGCCCTCGGCAATCAGTCTCTTGTAGGGCAGGGCGAGATAGTAACTATCATAGGCATTGGTGGCGCCCATCGTCAGGCCATCCGTCCACGAGCCAAACTCCATATCAAGCCCGTTCACGATGGCTTCTTCCGTGTCGTGGCAGCCACCCCAGTCGCTTACCACCACTCCGTCATACTTCCAGTCGCCCTTCAGTATCTGATTTAATAAGATGGCATTATGGCAATTGTGTTGGTTCTTGTAGAGGTTGTAGGCACCCATGATGCCCCACGTGCCACCTTCGGTGACGGCAGCCTTGAAGGCAGGGAGGTAAATCTCATGCAATGCGCGGTCGCTGACCACCACGTTCACCTGATGACGATACTCCTCATCATTGTTCAGCGCATAGTGCTTCACACAGGCGGCAACACCCATCGACTGCAAGCCTTGTATATAAGGCACTACCATGCGCGATGCCAGCAGCGGGTCTTCACCCATATACTCAAAGTTGCGACCTGCGAGCGGGGTGCGGTAGATGTTCACACCGGGACCGAGTATCATACCCTTACCCCGATAAAGTGCCTCCTCGCCGAGGCTCTCACCATAAAGGCGTGCCAGGTCGGGATTCCACGTGGCAGCAAGACAGGTGAGGGCGGGGAATGCCACGCAAGAGTCGTTGGTCTGCCCTGCCTGTTCCCACTCATCCCACAGCACATCGGGGCGCACACCGTGAGGGCCATCGTCCGTCCAGAAGTCTTGGAATCCCAAGCGCTTCACGCCTGGCGAACTGAACTTACTTTGCGCGTGGATAACGGCTATCTTCTCGTCGAGCGTCATGCGGCTCAGCGCATCCTCTATCCGTTCTTCAACCGGACGGGTCTCGTCGAGGTAAACAGGCAGTTGAGCCTTTACACTCGTCACCGCAAGCAATGACAGGAGGGAAATCAGGGTTTTCTTCATCATTCTTTTCTCGTTGGTTATTGGTTTCGGATGCAAAGATAGGAGATTTCCAATAGCATACCGACAGCACAAGCGGGAAAAGTGGAGTATCGCACCCATATCAAAGCAGATAGCACACTGACAATCAGTAAATTAAGTAAAAGCACAAATCCTCAAAAAGTGGATGCTATGTGAAGCCTGGCAGGGGGAGAAACAAAGCCACTTCGCATCGGCAACACCTCTCTAACTCTAATAAAACTTAAAACACACGCACAGCCTTTGCCAATTCCGGGAAAAACGATACCTTTGTAGGGATTATCAAAACCAAAACAATCTGCAATGAACTTAAACCTGACCTCCACCATCAACTTCGACCACATCCCCAACCGTGAACTGCGGAAGGATGTCATCGGCCTGTGCCTCAAGACGGGCAAGCCCTTGCTGAAACTCTCCACGCGCGACTATGTGGAGAACGGTATGCAACGGCTTATCGACCAATTCGGCTCTGCGGGATTGGTGAACATCGAGGTGTTCAACATTTTGCAGCGCACCATCACGGGATGGCCCGGTGGAAAGCCGGGGGCTGACGATGCCTATCGCCCTGAGCGTGCCCTGCCCTACCCCAAGCGCGTGGTGGTGTTCTCCCCTCATCCCGACGATGATGTCATCTCGATGGGCGGCACCATCCGACGGCTCATGCAGCAGGGGCACGATGTGCATATAGCCTATGAGACATCGGGAAACATTGCCGTGGGCGACGAGGAGGTGTCTCGGTTCATGCACTTCATCAACGGGTTCAACAAACTCTTTGCCAATGGCTCAGACGAGGTCATCAAGCACAGTTATCAGCATGTGAAGGCGTTTCTGAAAAATAAGAAGGCTGATGACCTTGATAATCCTGCCGTGCTGACCTTGAAGGGATTGATACGCAGGGGCGAGGCTCGCCTTGCCTGTGCCTACAACGGCATCACGAGCGACCACATCCATTTCCTCGACCTGCCTTTCTACGAGTCGGGCAAGATAGAGAAACTACCGATGAGCGAAGCGGATGTGCGCCCAATTCAGCAACTGATTGCTGAGGTGCAACCTCATCAGATTTATGTGGCGGCAGACCTTGCTGACCCGCACGGCACGCATCGTAAATGCACCGATGCCGTGCTTGCAGCCATCGACGAGGAGAGGCAAGCGGGTGCGGCGTGGCTCAACGATTGCAGGGTATGGATGTATCGGGGTGCGTGGGCGGAATGGGAAATCGAGAACATCGAGATGTGCGTGCCCATGAGCCCCGAGGAACTTCGAGAGAAACGCAACGCTATCCTGCGCCATCAGAGCCAGATGGAGAGTGCCCCATTCATGGGCAATGACGAGCGCCTATTCTGGCAACGTGCTGAAGACCGTAACCGTGCCACGGCGAAACTCTATGATGACCTCGGTCTTGCGTGCTACGAAGCGATGGAGGCGTTTGTGGAGTATAAGATATAGTAACCTTATTGCGTTACGAACACTCTCCAACTTCCATCCTTATCGCTGCGCTCCACATATTTCTTGGCAATCAGCTGATCCAGCAGCTTCTGGATGGCCGTCAAGCTGATACCCGTCTCCTCCCTCATGTCCGCAAGGGTTAGCGTCGGCTGCGTCCGCATAGCGTTCAGAATCTTCGTATAATTGGGTGTCCGGAATGCAATGCGCTCTCCGTCATACCACCAAACATTCTCATTTCTCTCGCCCACAAACAGCACATCGTTATAGACCTCCGTAGCCACCAATTCATTAAAATACTTCAAAAAAGGGCGAATATCCCTGATGTCTGCATGGGCACCATCAGCAGGCACAGGCCCCACCTCGAGGTCTGCTTGATGCAAAGCCTCTATATACTCACTCTTCTTTCGGCTGCGGATGACTATCATCGGGTAGTCGTGACGAGTCAGGATAAAATTCATCATCAATCGGGCAATACGCCCATTACCATCCTCGAAGGGGTGAATGCGTATATAACGGTAGTGAAACAGAGCAGCCAGTTCCACAGGCGAGAGCTTCCCTTCCCGCTCTGCTGCATTATACCAATCTACCAAGTCGGCCATCAGTCCCGGAGTTTCTTCTGGCGAAGCATACTCAAAGCGGTCTCCATAGCGCGTAATGACACTGTTAGGTCGTGTCTTATACTGCCCGGCGTGTATCACATAACTCGTCTGCACCCCACCAGGCAGATTACGATACACCGTATAATCCTCGCGCAACAGCGTCTTGTGTAACGTTCGGATAAAATTCTGTGTCAAGGGCATTTCCTTCAATGCAGCTTCCTCGGTCATCATTCGCAGACCAACGTTGCTTGCAGCCATTTCCTGCACATCACGCACATCTGCCTCACCTATTACCTTACCAAAAAGCAACAGGATTTCAGTCTGCCCATAAGTCAGCGTATTGCCCTCAATATGGTTGCTGTTATAGTTGAAATCTACCGTGAAGCGGCGGCTAAGCCTCTCCCTATCTTTCTCCGACAGCGGTTGTATGTCTTGCCACGCTGCTACTGCCTTCTTGACGCTAAGATACTTCATGCGGGGTTAAATTCATCAAAAGAACAGTGCAAAGATACAAAAAGTTTCCGAAAAGGTTGTAACATTATAACCTTTTTCGCAACATTTGCTTAAAATTAAAGCCACCTCCTTAATAGGAAGTGGCGGGCCGTAGTATCTTCCACCTACGGGGGATGCTTTGGATGCAAAAGTAATGAAAAGAACACCAACCACCAAACTTTTTAGCAAGAAAATGATATTTCATATAGAAAAAGGGGCGAGAAGAAATTAAACTAAAGTTCCACTTAAATCACGCGATTTACTTTTTCGCCCTGTTTTTAGGGGCGAAAAGTGGGAAAGAGAGATAAAATGAGAGAAAGAGCGGCAACCTAAAAGTTGTAACGAAATTCACTTGTAACAAACTGACTATCAATATATAAGAGCAAGACAAACATCAAAAAGAGGGGGACAATGGGGATGGGTAATCACAAGCTCTATATACAAATGTATTTGAGTGCAACTCAAATCTCGCATATATGGGATTGTGCGTTTACATATCCCCCTTGTCCCCCTCGAATCTCTGCAACTACATGACAATCATCGAATTACACGAACTTTTTAAAACAAAATGCTTTACTGAAACTTTTACATATTCGTTTCGGGTAAAGAAATGCCATCCACGCCTCGCTCGGATAATCCTTTTGAATCGTTCCAATATCTCCCACAAGGTGAAGAAATATCTCCTTTACCCTGGAAGGGATTATTCCTTTGGCTCGTAGATGATACCCGCATGGGACAAGGGAAGCATTCCTTTCCGCCCTACCTCTCAAAAAGCAACATCCGACAACGAAAAAAGCTGCAACCACCGCACGATTTCGGAAAATTTTTCGTACCTTTGTAGGCACAATTACTAATTATGCTAATCATGAAACAAAACAGACAATGGATGATGGCCGCCATCCTCACCTGTGGCCTGCTGTGGGGAGCTTCCTGCACTGACACCATCAACAGCGCGAACAAGGACGAGGAGCCGTTCGTGAAGACACCACAAGAGTTGGCTACGCCGGAGAGCCAGATGGAAGCGCTCGACCGGGGCGTGGTGGCGCTGCCGCTGAAGGACGAGGAGGCACAGGGTGTCTTCGTCAGTTGGCGACTGCTGGGCACTGACGATGTGAACATAGTGTTCGACTTGCTGCGTAACGACGAGACGATAGCCGAGGGGCTCAGCGTGACCAACTATGCCGATGCGGAAGGCTCTGCCAACGACAGCTACAAGGTGGTGTGCCGCGTGGGTGACAGGGTGTTGGAAACCTCGCCCGCCGTACAGCCGTGGGGACAGATTTACAAGCAGTTGCACCTCGACCGCCCCGCCAAGGGCACACAGGGCGGGGAATACTCGCCCAACGACTGTTCCGTGGGTGACGTGGATGGCGACGGTGAATACGAGATTTTCGTGAAGTGGGACCCGTCGAACGCACAGGATAACTCTAACGACGGTATGACCGACAACGTGTATATCGACTGCTACAAGCTCGACGGTACGAAGCTGTGGCGCATCGACCTCGGGGTGAACATCCGCGCGGGAGCGCACTACACGCAGTTCATGGTGTATGACTTCGATGGTGATGGTCGTGCGGAGATGATGTGCAAGACTGCCCCCGGTTCGAAGGATGGGCAGGGCAATTATGTGAACCAAGTGGCATCTGACGCGAATATCAAGGCCGCTGACAACACGAAGGACTGGCGTACCTCAAAGGGACGCATCGACGGAGGACAGGAGTACCTGACCGTGTTCAATGGTCAGACGGGTGCTGCCGTGCATACCATCGCCTACTTCCCCAACCGCAACGCCAAGGCGGAACTGAGCGAGGAGAGTGGCACGTTCAACTGGGACGACCGCAGCGGTAAGAACGACAAGGGAAACTACGGAAACCGCGGTGAGCGCTACCTCGCAGCCGTGGCATACCTCAGTGGGGCTGACCAGAATCCGAGTGGCGTGTTCATCCGCGGATATTACACCTACGCCTATCTGTGGGCTGTGGATTTCGATGGGCAACAGCTGAAGCACCGCTGGCTGCACCGCTCGGACTCCAAGACGGAATACACGGTAGTGGATGCGAACATGAACGAGTCTGCCAAGGTGACCGCAGCCCCTGCGACAAGTGGCTCGGGTAGTAACACGATGTATGGCAACGGAAACCACAACCTTTCGGTGGCTGATGTGGATGGTGACGGAAAGGACGAAATCATCTGGGGCTCTGCCGCCCTCGACGATGACGGGTCGGTGCTCTACGCCACGGGCTTCGGTCATGGCGATGCCATCCACGTGAGCACGCTCAATCCCGACCGCAAGGGATTGCAAGTGTTTGAGGTGCATGAGGAGAAAGGGCCTTACTCGTGGGACTTGCACGATGCTGCCACGGGTGAGATACTCTACAAGGGTGGAAACGCCGGTAAGGACAATGGCCGAGGCATGGCCGGTGATGTCATCCCCGACAGCCGTGGCTTTGAGTTCTGGTCGCAGGATGAGCGCGCTCAGCGCAGCGCCTTGACAGGAGAAATCGTGAACTCAAAGAGCACATCCGTGAACTTCCGCATGTACTGGAATGGAAGCGTACAGGATCAGCCGCTCGATGGCAACACGCTCACCTACTGGGATGGGAGCAGTTACGTTACACTGATGGCATTCAGCAACTATGGCAACTCGAAAGACTGCAACGGAACGAAGAAAACGCCCTGCCTGCTCGCCGATCTCTTCGGTGACTGGCGCGAGGAACTGATACTCTGGGATTCGAGCAACAGCGCCACGCTGAACATCTTCACAACAAACATACCAACCGAATACCGCGTGCCGACGCTGATGCACGACCACACCTATCGCATGGGCGTGGCATGGCAGAACACCGCCTATAATCAGCCCCCGCACTTGGGATTCTACCTGCCTGATTTCGTAAAGGGACAAAACGATAAACAATAACAGCCAAGCATGGAAACAAAGAGGGAGAGACACATCAGACTGATTATCTTCGACTTTGACGGGACATTGGGAGACACCCGGCAGAATATACTGACCACGATGCGCCAGACGATGGAGGAAAGGGGATTGGACATCGCAGACGAAACAGCCTGCATTGCCACCATCGGCTTGCCGTTAGCCGCCTGCTTTCGGGAACTATACCCTGCACTCTCGGAACAAGAGATTGACACATGTGCCGATACATACCGCCGACTGTTCGACATCAACAAGAAACACTTGAAACCGGCACTCTTCCCGCACGTGGCAGAAACGCTCCGCCACCTGCATGGGCAGGGACTGACACTCACCGTAGCCTCATCGCGCAGCTCTGCCTCGCTCCGTGAGTTCCTTGACGAGATGGGGATTGCCGAATATATCTCATACGTGGTGGGGGCTGACGATGTGACCCATGCAAAGCCCGACCCCGAGCCTGTGCTGAAGACACTCGCCGCACTCGACATCCCTGCCGATAAGACACTTGTCGTGGGAGATATGCCCGTGGATATTCTGATGGGCAAGGGCGCAGGGACGCTCACCTGTGGCGTGACCTACGGGAATGCCACACGCGAGGAGATAGAGGAAGCCGGAGCAGACTTCATCATCGACAGTATGGACGAACTGACAGGAATCATTATGAACATTATAAACCAATGACAATGAAAACAAGAAAACTGCTCGCCAGTCTTGCACTGGCCGCCTTCGGTCTGACGACCGCACAGGCACAGGGCGTGCCCGTCTATTTGGACGACACGAAGCCCATCGAAGAGAGAGTGAAGGATGCGCTGTCGCGCATGACCTTGGAGGAAAAAGTCGCCATGACCCACGCCCAGTCAAAGTTCAGTTCTGCCGGTGTGCCACGCCTTGGCATCCCCGAAATCTGGATGAGTGACGGTCCTCACGGTGTGAGGGCAGAAATTAATTGGAACAACTGGGCGCATGCTGGATGGACGAATGACTCATGCACGGCATTCCCCGCACTGACTTGTCTCGCTGCCACGTGGAATCCCGAAATGTCACTGCTCTACGGAAAGATGGTGGGTGAGGAAGCCCGCTATCGTGAGAAGGACATCCTGCTCGGTCCCGGTGTAAATATCTACCGCACGCCGATGAATGGCCGTAACTTCGAGTATATGGGTGAAGACCCCTACCTCGCCTCGGTGATGGTTGTGCCCTACGTGAAGGGACTGCAATCGAATGGTGTGGCTGCCTGTGTGAAGCACTACGCGCTGAACAATCAGGAGCGTTGGCGTGGGCATATCGACGTGAATCTGAGTGACCGCGCGCTCCGCGAGATTTATCTGCCCGCCTTCCGCGCTGCTGCGGTAGAGGGTGGTGCATGGAGTTTTATGAGCAGTTACAACAAGTTCCGTGGAGAGTATGTGAGCAACAACAAGATGCTGCTCCGCGACATTCTGAAAGACGAATGGAACTGGGACGGTGTGGTCGTGACCGACTGGGGAGCTTGCCACGAGACCTACGGCTCTGCCATGGCAGGCCTTGACATCGAGATGGGAACAGGAACCAACGGACTGACCTCGGAGGCTGAGTTCACCTATGATGACTATTATTTCGGGAAGATGTACCGTCAGCAGTTGAAGGAAGGGAAGATTCCGATGAGCGTGCTTGACGAACAGGCAAGCCGCATTCTCCGCCTCATCTTCCGCACTGCAATGAACCGACAGAAGCCCTTCGGTGCTTTCACGAACCAGGAGCATTACGATGCTTGCCGCCAGATAGCCGGTGAGGGTATCGTGCTGCTGAAGAACGAGGGCAACCTTCTGCCCATCGATCCGAGCAAGTATGGAAAGATTCTCGTGGTGGGAGAGAACGCCACGAAGTGCCTGACCGAGGGAGGTGGCTCGAGTGAATTGAAGGTGAAGCGTGAAATCTCGCCCCTTGAGGGTCTGAAGGCTGTCTATGGCGACAAGATTACCTACGCACAGGGCTACCAGAGTGGTCGCTTCATGTATAACCGCATTGACCCCGTGCCACAGGAAGTGATGGACAAGCTGCACGACGAAGCCATCGAGAAGGCAAAGGAGGCTGACCTCATCATCTTCGTGGGTGGTCTCAACAAGAACTGGCTGCAGGATTCAGAGAGTGGTGACCGCGTGCAGTATGACCTGCCCTTCGGACAGAACAAACTGATTGGTGACCTCACGGCAACAGGCAAGCAAATGGTGCTCGTGCTGCTCAGTGGTAACGCCGTAGAGCTTCCGTGGGTGAAGCAAGTGCCCGCCATCGTGGAGGCATGGTATATCGGTTCTGAGGCAGGTGAGGCTATCGCAGATGTGCTGAGTGGTAAGGTAAATCCGAGCGGTAAGTTGCCCTTCACTTTCCCCGTGAAACTGACTGATAATGGTGCGCACGCCTTTGACGCACTGAGCTATCCCGGTGACAGCATCCGTGAGGAATACAAGGAGGACATCCTCGTGGGCTACCGCTGGCACGACACGAAGAAAATTGCCCCGCAGTTTGCCTTCGGTCATGGTCTGAGCTACACCACGTTCAAGTATGGCAATCCCGTGCTCTCAACGAATACGATAACCAACGACGGAACAATCACCCTTACCGTGGATGTGACCAACACAGGCAGTCGTGAGGGTAAGGAGGTCGTACAGCTCTACATCGGTGATGACAAGTGTTCGGTGCTCCGTCCGCAGAAGGAGCTGAAGCACTTCGAGAAGATTGCCCTCAATGCAGGGGAGACCAAGACCGTGACATTCACCATCACGCCCCAAGACTTGCAGTTCTACGATGGTGGATGGAAGACCGAGCCGGGTAAGTTCACCGCCTACGTGGGTTCTTCGTCACGAGACATCAGAGGAAAAATAGGCTTCACGCTCAAGTGAGCGCAAAGCCTATTCAGCATAGCATAGCCGGGAGCCTGTCTTCCGGCTATTTCTTTTGGAATACCCGCACGTAGTCAATCTTCATCGTCACGGGGAGGGCACTCTCATCGACACCATTCATGCCGCCCCAGTCGCCACCCCATGCGAGATTGAGTATCACGTAGAAAGGATCATCATAGGGCCAGTCATCACGCCCCAAACCACGATTGTCATACGACAGTTGCACCTTCCCATCCACATAGGTCGTGATGTTCTCGTGCGTCCAGTCGATGGCATAGACATGGAACTCGCCCTCGGCGTTCTCGCATTTCATCTCGTGCGTCACCTGCGTGTTGTTGGAATGAACGTGTGCATTGGCGTGCAGACTGGAGGACACGTAGTTGGGATTCGTGCCTACTTCCTCCATGATGTCTATCTCGCCATCCGCTGGCCATGAACGGAAGTTCACAGGCATCATCCAGAAGGCTGGCCAAGTGCCCTTGCCCTTCGGTAGCATGATGCGTGCCTCGATATATCCGTACTTCCATCCCTCCTTCACCTTGGCATACACACGACCCGAATAGACATTGCCGTCGCTGCCCTTGAAGCAGTTGATGTTCAGTTTGCCATCCACGAGTTCCGTCACGCGCTTGCCGTCTGCCACACCGTTGCGGTAGTTCTGCAGTTCGTTGTTCACCCAGCCTTTGTTCTGCACCTCGTGTGTCCAGTCGCTGCCGAGTGTCCCATCTTGTGAGAACTCGTCATTCCACACCAACGTGTAGCCTTCGGGGGCAGTAATCTCGGTGGATTCGCCAGACTCTTGCTTTACTGCCACCTCTGCCGTCTCGCCCGTGTTGGTGGAGAGTTTCACGATGGCAGTTCGGGATGCCAAGCCTGTGTTCGCCTCCGTCGTAATCACAAGCGTTGCACGGGAATCCACTCCCCCACTCCGCTCCGCCTTGAGCCAAGTGGCATCTGATGTTGCCGTCCATTGGGCGGAAGAAGCCACCTCTACGGAGAGTGTCTCACCCCTGCTCAACGAATAGACATCGCTTGCCGATACTTGCAGGGCAATGCCCTGAGTGACCTCAAACGTGGCACGCTGCGTGCCCGACATAATCGTGACAGAGCCTGTGCGGTCTTGTCCCGTCTCATTTGCCCCGACGCTGATGGTCACCGTGCCTCGTGTGGAGGCCGTACCCTCTGCCGTTACGCCTATCCAGTCGTTATTGCTGTATGCGCCCCACTCGCCGTTGCCTTCAACGGTAATGCCGACCGTAGCCGTGCCACCCGCAGCGGGTACTGTCACAGCAGAGGGGGAGATATTGATTGTGATGGCGGAGGGCTGCACATCGTCGTCGCTGCTGCTACTGCAAGCCAGGAGCGAGAACAATGGAAACACCAGAAACGCCCACAAACATCTTTTCGATTTCATCATTTCTTTCTTCTTTTAGTTTGCCTTTGAAAAACTCCACCCGCGTTTGAAGCGAGTGGAGTCGAATCGCATTAAGAACTATTGGTTATTGCACTGGTTCCAAGATAATGTCACTAATCACGATATGAGACCCTGCGGGAGAACCGCCAAAGTCGAAGAACAGATTAAGACCCGAAGCGTCTGCACCGAGGGATGCGCCCTTCAACGTATAGACGAATGGCTCATCTGCAAGCACATCGTGACGATCTGCGCAGAAGAAGTTGTTATCGTCATTCGCATCGGTCAGTTTGATGGTGATGCCGTTGCAGTCGTTATCCGCCAAGATGGTGCAAGAGAAATTATAAAGATCACCTGCCTTTGCGGGAATCGTGGTGTCGATATGGAACTGTCCCTGCCACTGCGAGCCACCCATTCCCTCGGGAAGCGTCAGCGACCACTTATTGCCATTGTGTGACCATTCAGCGGGAGCAATCTCCGCCCAGTCGTTGTTGGCAAACCACTGACCTACCTCAACGAATGCAGAGCCATCATCCACAGCCTTCCAGAGGTTGTTCTCATCCTCATAGGAGAGAACGACAGCCTCCTCGAAATAGATCTTACTGATGGTGATATGCGTACCCGCAGGGCTACCACCGAAGTCGAAGAACATTCGGATTGCATCTGCATCCAGACCATCCTTCAAAGTAAGACCTTCTCTCTTGAAGATGAAAGGCTCATCGGCTGAAACATCCTGGCGCTCCTCGAAGAAGTAGTTGCTGTCGCCCGCATCGGTGAGTTTGAATGTTACTTGCGGACAATCCTGGTCGGCTTCCATTACCAAATAGAAGTTATACTTCTTGCTTGCAGAAGCCGTCAGCTTCGTATCAATATGGAATTGTCCCTGCCATTGTGAGCCACCCATGCCTTCAGGGAGTGTCAGCGACCATACACCATTGGCGTGTGTCCATTCTGCGGGAGCAATCTCTGCCCAGTCATTGTTGGCAAACCACTGACCTACCTCAGCGAATGCAGAGCCATCCTCCACGGCACTCCACAGATTGGTAGCCGCATCGGGATTCCAGTCGAATACAGGCACATCACCTGCAGGACCGTCTGCCGGCAATTTGGTGCCGTCATCACAGCCATGCTCCTTCAGTACGAAGTTGCTAATCTCTATCGTGGTGTTCTCCTGGCAACCGCCGAAGTCAAGCACGAGCTTCACCTTCGGGATGTCAAGACCCGGCATGTCGCTCTTCCAGTATACATATTCCTCGCCCGCTTTCAGATTCACACGGTCTGCGCAGTAATATACATCATCGTTATCCTCCTGCGTCAGCTTCACCGTTGCACCGTTCAAATCCTTGTCGGAGGTAAGCAAGATGGAGAAGTCGTAAGTGGTAGCGCTGTTGGTGGTCATGTCCGTGTGGAACATCATCTGCGACTGCCACTGGTCATTGTTGGCTGTCGGAAGGTTGATAATCCAGTTATTGTTGCCCGCAGTCAGTGACGGGTCAGGCAGTTGTGACCAACCTGCATCAGCATACCAGAACGTAATCTCATTCTGTGCGGTCTTGAACATGTTGCAATCGCTGTTCGGATCAAAGCCCGTGAACACGGTCTCGCCCTCCTCACTGGTGAAGATAAAGCGCCATGCGATGGAGCGGTCAGGGGCATCATAGACGAGCACCAACTTACGAGCCGTCAGTTCCTCCACGCGGAACAACGGGTTCTCATACTGGGCATCAGAACTGATGTAGGGGAATACGGTGTTAGCCGCCAACTTAATGAAGGTCTGCTTGCTTACGTTTCCATCTGCATCCTCCCAGTCAAGCACCTCAAAGTTCCATGCTGCGCTCTGCGCACCAATGGCTACATCGAAGTCTGCATCGCTCGGACCCCACTTTGTAGTACCCGTATTCACATAGGTCATGCCGTCTGCACCCGGGTCATAGCTGTACGTGCCGCCCTTGGTGTTGTCTGCCGTAAAGGTAATACGGTCGTCATACATACCGAAATCCTTCTTCTCGTCAGGGCCTGCTGACCACCAGCCTGCACCGTCCGTACCTGCAGGGCCACAACCGAGATGGGCTGCCTCCTTGTTGGCAAAGCGCCATTCCTTGCCCGTGATACGATTGAACTGCGGGGTATAGTCCACCTTTGTCTCATTGAAAGTGAAAGTCTTTGCCACGCTTCCCTGACTGAAACCATTGCGATTGCCGAGCTTCAGCTCGATGGAGTACGTGCCTGCCTCGGGATTCTGATAGCCCACGGTGTTCAGCGTAGAGTAGGAAGTGCCGTTGATAATCCAGATGGGATATACGCCCGGCGTTTCCGGGAAGTTGGCAACCATCTGATTGGTCTCCTGATCAACGGTCATGGTGAAGTCCGTGCCGGATACCGAGGGAATCCCGTTCGGGTTCGCCCCGTCGAAAGACTCCGGGGAACAGGCCGTCATTGTCAGGCCTGCGAACAACGCTCCCATTGCATATTTAAATAGATTCTTCATAATCTTCTAACTGTTTAATTCTACTTTCAATAATTAATAGTTGTTCTGCACCAGTGTCGGGTCAGCATCAAGCTCTGACTGTGCCAAAGGAATGTGCTTCTTGTTCGGTGTCCACGAGTTGGTACGATAGCCGTAGCTGTCGGGAACGAGTACGGTAGCCGCCTTGCCCGAGCGCACGAGGTCGAAGTAACGCTTGCCCTCGCCGCAGAATTCCAAGTGGCGCTCCTCGATGATATCGTCGATGCTTACACTTGAGAGAGAGCCAAGACCGGCACGATTGCGCACTTCATTCACATAGCCCGTAGCCTCCGAAGCACTGCCTCCCGTGTGGAGCAGCAGCTCTGCTGCATTGAGCAATGTCTCCGCATAGCGGTAGATGCGCTTGTTATTGTTGTAGTTCAGGTTCTTCGAGGTAGGACAGTCCTTGTTGTTGTCAGAGTAAGGACGATACTTTGCCAACCAGAGATGGGTGTCCTGATAACGCTCCTGATAGGAAACGCCACGCACGTCCCACACCGTTGCATCGCGACGCACGTCGCCTTCGGCATACATGTTGTAGGTCTCCAAACGGCAGGGAAGGAAGCCCCAGCCGTCCTCACCACCATTCCAACCATCGCCACCGGGCCAACTGTTGGGCGAAATCAGGGTCGGAAGCACGCTGCCACCGGCTGCCAGAGGAGTACCCCAGTCGCGCTGTGCCTGATCGTCGTTGTAGTTAATCTCGAAGATAGACTCAGAGCACCACTCTCCGCTCTCCTCCCAGAGATTGGCAAAGTTCGGGTTCAGCGAGTAGTCAGAGGAAGAGATAATCTGCTTCATGTAGGTCAATGCCTGTGGATAGCGTGCCGTATCGTTCTGGTACATCACCATCTCGGCATAGAGCATATAGGCGAATGCCTGTGAAACGCGACCTGCCTCCGTTGCCGGCCAGCGCAGCGGCAATACGTTGGAAGCAATGATTTCCTCCAATTCCGGGAGCAACTGGTCGTAGATTTCGTCTGCCGTCAGCTGCGGAGCGGTATAGGGAAGTGCAAGGTTCTCCAGATAGAAAGGCACGTTTCCGTAGTAATGCCACAGGATATTGTAGTAATATACACGGAGCAGACGAGCCTGCATCTCCATCGAACGGGTGAAGCTCTCGGATGCACCGCCCCACGATGCGTACTTGATGGCATCGTTGCAACGCTTGATGCCGGAGTAAAAGTCGCCCCAGAGCGTAGCCAACGTGTTGTTGCCGTCGGCCTCAAAGTTGAAGAGACGGTGCCAATGCTGGTTGTCAGTGATGCTCGATCCGCCTACCCAGAAGTCGTCGCCCATAATCTCCGCATCGACCGTCAGGTCGTTATACGCCGTGCCGTCCCAGTCGGGCCAGTGCAACGGAGCGTAGGCAGCGGTAAGCGCCTCGTTCAGCGTCGTCTCGTTTGTGTAATACTCTTCCAGAGGCTCACCCGTCGGATTCTTCACCTCCAAGAAGGAATCGCTGCAGGACACGAGCGCCATTGACGCCGCAAACACGCCTGCCATGATGGATATATGCTTATTTTTCATAATGAATTTCTTTATTGGTTTGGGATTAGAGTGAGATATTGAATCCTACGGTATAGGTGCGAGCCTGCGGATATACGCCGTAATCTACGCCGAGAGAGGTAGAGCCGGAACCGATTTCCGGGTCAAAGCCCCAATACTTCGTCCATGTGAAGAGATTCTCTGCACGCACATACACGCGGAAGCGGCTTACCTGAATCTTCTGGGTGAGCTGTCGGGGCAGCGTGTAGCCCAGCGTGATGTTCTTCAGACGGAGATAGGAACCGTCCTGAATGTAGAGGTCACTGCATACCCAGTTCTTGCTGTCGCCCTGCTTCAGGATGGGCACTCTGTTGGATGTGCCTTCACCTGTCCAGCGGGAAAGTACCCATGTGGGATAGTTACCCGAGGCGATGTCCTGACGATAGGTAGCGTCAAACACGTCGGCTCCGCTTACGCCTTGGAAGAAGATGCCGAGGTCGAAGCCTCTCCACTCTGCGTCAATATTGAGACCGAAAGTCCAGTCGGGCGTACCGTTACCGATGTTCGTACGGTCGTCGGAGTTGATGACTCCGTCGCCGTTCATATCCACAAACTTCAAATCACCGGGCTTTGCATCAGGCTGAATCAATCCACCCTGTGCGTTGGTGTAGGCATTGATCTCTGCCTGATTCTGGAATACGCCGGCAGTCTTGTAGCCATAGAAGAAGGGGAAGGGCTGACCGTTCTCCGCGCGGGTGCCGCCATCGGAGAACTGGCTGATGCCCCAGTTCAGGAAGCCTGTGTCGTTACCGAGGTTCTTCAGCTCGTTGTGCAGGTAGGAGGCGTTGCCCTTCACGGCAAAGCGTGCATCCTTCACGTTGAACTTGTAGCTCAGTTCAAACTCCCAGCCGGAGTTCTCCATATCACCTACGTTTGCCAAAGGACGGGATTCACCCACGTAGCTCGGGATGGGCATGTCGATAATCATGCCGTTGGTCTTCTTGATGTAGTAATCTACGCTGAAGGTAAGTTGGTTGTTCCAGAAGCCAAAGTCGAGGCCAAGGTCTGTCTGCTCACTCTCCTCCCACTTCAGATTCTCGTTGGCGAGGCGGTTAGCCTTCGAGCCATACACCATCGACTCTGCCATTCCGAAGTAGTAGTTACTGCTGTTGCCCATTGCGGTCAGCGTGGTATAGGCGAAGTCTCCGATGTTGTCGTTACCGTTCTTACCCCAGCTGGCGCGGAATTTCAGGTTGGTCAGCCAGTCGCGGGTGTTCTCCATGAACTTCTCGTTCATGATGTTCCAACCCACGGAGGCAGAGGGGAACGTACCGTAGCGGTTGTTAATACCGAAGCGACTGGAACCGTCGCGGCGCAACGTTGCTTGGAACATGTACTTCTCGTCGTAGTTGTAGCTCAGACGACCGAAGTAAGAGGCGAGGCGATGCTCCACGTATGGACCACCATATACGCCTACATAGCTCGTTGCACCCGTGATTTGTCCGTTGGCATCCGTGGCGAGGCCGAGGTTACCGCCGGTCGTATAGTCGATGGAGGGCTTGCCGGTGTTCACCAGATTCCAATGCGAGCCACCGAGATAACTGCCCTTGAACTTCAAGGCTGACTGACCGAGCACTACGCCGATGGTGTGCTTTCCGAAGGTCTTGTCGTAGGTCAGCGTGTTCTCCACCTGCCATGTCGTGTTGTTTGCCTTCTCGGAGAAAGCCGAGGTGTGGTCGGCATTGTTGTTACCAGAGAGGTAGTATTTCTGCAAGGTCGCGCCGTCGCTGCCCCAGAACGACTGCTCCGCACTCCATGTGAAGTGGTATTTCAGTTCGTCCCACAACTGCAAATCAATGGAGAACTTGGGCATGAACTTCTGCGACCAGCCACGGGTGGGATTGCCCTGCATCATGGCGATGGGGTTGTTCTGCTCCTGATACGAGCCGAGATAGCCGGGGATGGTGTAGGGATTGCCGTTGGCATCACGATACAGGTCGTATGCCGAGTAGAGGTCTATCATGTCCTGAGCCACCTGACCGCGCAGGGTTACAGGGAGCGTCGGGGCGAGATAGAGGGCAGAACCGAGCGGAGAGCCCCATGTGGAGTTCGCGTCGATGCCCGTGCTATGCACACGCATATAGGAGAGGTTCGCGCCCAAGTCGAGCTTATTCAGGAAGTTTCGCTCCTTCGAGGCATCAAAGAGGTTGTACTGATTGTTGGAGCGGATGGTCAGACGGTCATAGTTCGACTGCCCATAGTTACCGCCCACGATACCGTCCTGTGTGAAGTAGCCGAGTGAAAGGTAGTAGTTTACCTTCTCGCTTGCACCGCTAATCGACAGGTCGTGCTGCACGATGGGCGCATTGTCGTTGAAGAGCAAGTCCTGCCAGTTCGTACCGAAGCCCTTCACCGCGTCGCCGTTGGCATCCACGAGGTTGTAGGGGTCAGCATACAAGGGGGCAAAACCACCGTTGATATACTTCTCGTTCTGCAGCACTGCGTAGTCGGTCGCACCCGTCACGTCGCGCTTCTTCCACGCGCTCTGCCAGCCGTAGGAGAAGTTATAGCTGATGTTTGCCTTGCCCTGCTTACCCTTCTTCGTGGTCACGAGGATGACTCCGTTGGCAGCACGCGCACCGTAGATGGCGCCGGAGGCGGCATCCTTCAGCACCTCGATACTCTCGATGTCGCTCGGATTCACCGACTCCATACCGTACTGGTCGGTCGGCATACCGTCGATAATATAAAGAGGATTAGAGTCGTTGATGGTGCCGATACCGCGAATGCGAATCATTGACTGCGAGCCGGGCTGACCAGAGGACGATGTTACGTTCACACCGGCAGCCATACCTTTCAGCGCATCCTCCGCGCGGAGGCGCGTCTTGCCTTCGAGGTCGTCAGCGCTTACCTTGGCAATGGAGGCCGTCACCACGCTCTTCTTCTGCACACCGTAACCGATGACCACCACCTCGTCAAGCACCTTGTCGTCGGGCTTCAGGTTGATGGTCATCCGCTGGCGTGCCGGAATCTCTTGGGTCACGTAGCCGATGAACGACACGACGATGGTTGTACCCTCTTCCACTTTCAACGCAAACTCACCTTCAAAATTGGTGATTGTCGCGTTCTGAGGGTTGGCTTTCTCGACAACGGTGGCTCCGATTACCGGGTCTCCGTTCTCGTCAATCACAGTGCCCACGATTCCTTGGGCATAAGATGATATTGACACGAACAGCGCCAATAGCATCATGATTAACCTGCTTTTCTTCATACTTGTCTTTTTATTAATATTAATGTTTATAGTTAGGATTTTCCTATGTTTTAGGTTCGCTGATGCAAAAGTATATAAAAAAGGTGAAACGGAGGCGAGGCATTAACCAAAAAGTGGGATTTTTTCACATTCTTATTTCTGCAATCCATTTGTTTTCAGACAATTAAAATATCCACCCTTCCGAAAAAGAGTGGATATTGTATAGAGGTGTAAAACGTACATTTATCGCGATTTCAGCGCGATTTTCAGGCGAAATCAGCGTGGATTTGGGTCGGTTTCCCTGCGGATTCCGCCTTACTTTTCCTCATACTTGAAGTAGTCGAACTGGGCTTTCGGGGCGGTTGCGGGCTTGCCGCTTGCGCCGTTCTCCGTGGCATACATGCCGATGAGCATGCCTGTAAATCCGCCCACTACTTCCGTACTGAGCAGGGGACAGTCGATATCGGCAATCGTCGTGAAGGTTTTCCCGTCCTCCGAGCAGTCGAAGAAATACTTGTCGCCGTCGCTGCGCACGCGGAGCGTGGCTGCGTTGCCGCCAATCTGCGCGCTGCCGAGCACCGCCTCCACCGACTTCATGCGGCACTTCACCGCCACTTCCGTCTTGCCGTCACGCTGACGAAGGCAGAGGTCAGCGTGACCGTCGTGTATTTGATACACGGTCAGTCCCGCTTCCGCGCCCTCCGTTGCACCTTGTAGTGCCACGCGGGTCTCCACGAGCATGTGCTCACTTTCCTGCCGGCGGCCTACGAAGGTGGGCGTTTCGTTCTGCGTCAGCGTCGTGGGCGAGCAGGTCAGTTGCAGTTTTCCATTTGCAAGCGCATAGCGCGACATATCCGGGTTCTGGATATACACCCACTCCGCACCGAGCGGCTTGTCGAAAGTCGTCGTGATGCTGCGCTTCTGACTGCGCTGCGCCACGCCGAGCGGGTTGATGTTCATCAGCGTGTCCACGGGGTTTCCGCCGTTCACCACGGGCCATTCCCCGCTCTTCCACTCCACCGGGGCAAGGTAAGTCTCGCGCCCAAGATGGTGATAGCTGCCGCCGAAGTTGCGGTAGCCGAGGAACACGAGCCACCACGAGCCGTCGCCTGCCTGCACGAAGTCGCCGTGACCCGTGCCTTGTATCTGGCTCCCCTGCCCTGCCATCGAGCAGTGCGTCAGCAGCGGATTGGCGGGATTCGCCTCGTAAGGGCCGTAGATGTTCTTGCTCCTCGCGATGGTCAGCTTGTGCGCAAGCTCCGTGCCGCCCTCGGAAATCAGCAGATAGTAGTAGCCATCCTTCTTGTAGATGTGCGGGCCTTCGGGGTGACGGCCGCCCGTGCCGCGCCAGAGCAGCTTGCTTTCCGTCAGTTGCTCGCCCGTCTTGGGGTCAATCTCGCAGAGCCAGATGCCCACGTCGGGGTTGCTCACCATGTAGCATTTGCCGTCCTCGAAGTAGAGCGACGGGTCGATGCCGCCCTGCCTGAGCCATATCGGCTCGCTCCACGGGCCGCGCGGGTCGGTGGCAGTCACCATGAAATTGCCGCGCTTGCCCACGTTGGTCGTAATCATGTAATACACCCCTTCGTGGTAGCGGATGGTGGGGGCGTAGATGCCGAGCCATGACGACGCGCCCTGCAAGGGCAGCTGCGACGCACGGTCGAGCACGTTACCGATGAGTTCCCAGTTCACCAAGTCCTTGGAATGATAGATGGGAACACCCGGGAAATACTGGAAAGAGGAGTTCACGATGTAGAAATCATCGCCGACCCGGCAGATGCTCGGGTCGGGATGATAGCCGGGAATGACCGGGTTTCTGTACTGCGCCCACGACGATACTGCGAGGACGGACAGGAAAAACAAGACCAGATGCTTCTTCATATTCGCTATTTTTGTGATACGGCTACAAAGATAGCGAATATTTCCGAAGCCACCAAGACTTTACTTCACAATCTCTCCGTCGAAGAGTCTGATGATGCGCTGGGCGAAGCCCGCGTCGTGCTCCGAGTGGGTCACCATCACCACCGTCGTGCCTTCGCGGTGCAACTCCGTCAGCAGGCTCATCACCTCCGCGCCGTTCTTTGAGTCAAGGTTACCCGTCGGCTCGTCGGCAAGTATCATCTTCGGGTTGAACACCACCGCGCGGGCGATGGCTACGCGCTGCTGCTGACCGCCCGAAAGCTGATGGGGGAAGTGGGCGGCGCGGTGGGAGATGTTCATTCGCGCCATGATGTCCTTCACCCGCTGCCGGCGCTCCGCCTTGGGCACGCCCATGTAGGTCAGCGGAAGCTCGATGTTCTCCGCCACGTTCAGCTCGTCAATCAGGTTGAACGACTGGAACACGAAGCCGATTTCTCCCTTGCGCACGTTGGTGCGGTCCTTCTCCTTCAGCCCTGCCACCTCGCGGTCGCCGAGGAAATACTGGCCCGATGTGGGGTTGTCGAGCAGACCGAGGATGTTGAGCAGCGTCGATTTGCCGCAGCCCGACGGGCCCATGATGGCCACGAACTCACCGTCCTTCACTTCAAACGTCACGTTGTTCAGCGCAATCGTCTCCACCTCTTCCGTGCGGAACGACTTGCAAAGGTTCTCTACTTTAATCATGATTCTTTCTGTTTTTATAAGTTGTTAGACATTCTTTATTCTGATTTCAGGTAATCCACGGGGTTGGCATTCGCCACCTTGTAGCAGTTTGCCACCACCACGCCGGCAATGACGGACAGCAGCACCGCCACGCTTGCCGCGAAGTAGGCGGGGTTCAGGCTCACGCGCTCCGCGAACATCGTCAGCCATTCCTTCGCGATGAAATAGGCGAAAGCCGCGCCGAGGGCGAGCGAGGGGATGGCGATGACCGCGATGCCCTTGACGAACAGGCGCAGCACGTCGCCGAGCGTCGCGCCGTTCACCTTGCGGATGGCTATCTCCTTCCGCCGCCTTGTCACCTCGTCCACGGTGTAGCCCACAAGTCCCATCAGGGCAATGAGCAGGATTATCACGCTGCATATCGTCACCGCACGACGGAAAGATGCCTGCGACTTGTAGGCATTCCACATATAGAACTTGTAGTCCGTCACATCCACCTCGTGACCGGGGAAGAGCCTTCTCATCTGCACGCGCAGGCTTTCCATCGTCTCGGGCGTGAGGTTGTGCAGTTTCGCAAGGTGGCACGAAGGCCCTGCCTTCGCATAGAACAGCACGCTCGGACGCATCTCGGGCGTTGTCATCGTGCCGAGACGGTGATTCTTATACACGCCAACGATGGTGAGCAGCCCATTCGGGTCGCCGTATTCAGTATGCTCGGTGATGCTCACGCGCTTGCCGATGATGCTGCCCTTCCATTCTGTCACCGCCTTTATCTTCTCCACAAAGCGCTCATCCACCATCACCTCGTTCAGCAGCGAGTCGCTGTCGGTGGTAAATCCGCGCCCCTCCACGATGGGGATGTTCAGCAGTTCGAGGTAGTTGGCTGTCACAAAGTATTGGTCGGCGATGTTAAAGAGTTCCTTGCCGGGTATCTCCGGCACATAGACATTGTTGCCGCTATGCCTATAAAGGGGCAACTGACTGCACGAAGTCACCATTGCCACCTCCGACATTCTGCCAAGTTCCTCCTCGGCGCGGCGGTTCTCTTGGTTGTCCAGCCCGTTCACAGTCACCACCGCCACGTTCTCATAGTCGTAGCCGGGATTGTCGTTTACCATCATCGTGTACTGCCGATGCACCACCATCAGCAGCGAGAGGAGCAGCCCCACCGCCACGAACTCAAAGCCGAGCAGGGCGAGTTTCCACCGCCGCCGCGCATCGTGGATGCCGCGGAACGCTGCCGTCACGGGGATGCGGGCGAAGAGACTGCCGGGCAACACGCCGCCAATCAGCACAATCAGAACCACCACAAGCCCGAGCAGCCATGCGCCACGGTTGAACAGCAGCACTTCAAGCGGGGCGGAAATCAACTGCTCCACCGTGCCCTTGCACAGCCAGAGCACCAATGCCGCCAAGCCGATGCCCACGAATACATGCACGATGCACTCCGTGAGGATGATGCCGTGGATGTCGGCGGGGCGTGCGCCGTAGCACTTTCTGACCGCCATCTCGCGGAAGCGACCCGCCATATTGCCCACCACGATGAGCAGATAGTTCATCACCGTGCTAAACAAAAGCACGCCCGCGAGCAGCAAGAGAATCCAGCACATGCGCTTCACCGTGGGGCTTTGGCTGTACGCCTCCGGCACATTCGTGAAGGTGAAGTCAAAGTCCACGCCCGCATTGCTCGCCCGTTTGAACTCCTCGTGCGCCGCCATCATCGCCTTCACGCCGGGTTTCAGGTCGTCAAGCGTTGCGCCGGGGCGCAGACGGATGTAGGAGGAGAAGCGGTCGGTGCCCACCCAGATGTTCTCAAACCACCCGAAGGTGGAGGATGCCAGTATCACATCCACGCCGTGGAACGACGAGCCATAGGGGAAATCCTCATACACGCCGCCTATGGTCATGGCGATACCGTCGATGTGCTTGTCCTTGAGCTTCCTGCCGATGACGCTCCCGTCGCCGATTTTCTCTGCCAGCGAGCGGCTGATGACGCCGAAGCCCGGCTTGCTGAGCGGTTCCTTGAGGTCGCCCTCCACCACGCGATTGCCGAACACATCGAAGAAACAGGAGTCGGCAATGGGCACTTTGTCCACCTTCAACCACTTTTCCCCATCCACCGTCAGGTTGAGGTCCCACGCGATGTCGGTGATTTTCGTCGCCACTTCTATCTGCGGACAGTTGTCCTTCAGTCCCTTGGCAATCGCGCCGGAGGTCGTCGGGAATTCCTTAAACTCACCGTCTCTGACGATGGCCTCGTTCACGAGGTACGTCCTTTCGTGGTTGGGAAACCATGTGTCGTAGGTCTGTTCAAAATACACTTCGGCGATAATCACCGAGCCCATTGCCAAGCCCGCGCCGAGACACAGTATCTTTTCCACGTTGTGCCTGCCCCTGCGGGGGATGTCAAGCACCGCATTTCTGAGATTTTTCAATAAATTAGCCATTGTCCTTGATATGGTTTATCGGGTTTTCATTACTTGCCACATAACTCTGGATGAACACGGCGGCGAACGATACCACGAGGCAGAACGCGCCCGCAGCGGCGTAAATCCACCACGAAAGGCTGATGCGGTAGGCGTAGTTCGACAGCCAGTCGCTCATGAAGTAGTAGATTATCGGCACGGCGAGCACAAACGCCACGCCCACGTAGGTGAGGAACGTGCGCACCAAGCGCACCCATATCTGCCTGCCCGTGCTGCCGAACACCTTGCGCACCGCGATTTCCTTCTCGCGCTGACGGATGAAATAGGTGCTCATCGCCACCAGACCGAGCAGCGAAATGAGGATGGCGATGCCCGCAAACAGGGAGAGGATGGTCGAAGTGCGCTGCTCCTGCTCGAAGCGGGCGGCTATCTCCTGGTCGATGAACGGCCGCTCGTCATCGCAGTCGAGGTGGAACACGCGCTTGTAAGTCTCCTGCACCTGCCGCCAAGCCTCCACGGGATTGCCCTGCACCTTGATGGCGTATGTCCACGGCACGAAGTACCTGTCATTGACAAACACGTAGATTGCCTTGTCCGGGTCGGTAATCTTGCGCAGGTGGAACTCCTTCAGGATGCCCCTGACGGGAATGACTTCATCCCACGGATAGCGCACGCTGCGCGCGGTATCGCGCAGTCCCATCTCTTCCAAGTAGCGGCGGGTGAAGTAGAAGCCCCGCACACCGGGGTACTCTTTCTCCACTTCCAAGCCGAACATCTCCATGTAATGCTCGTCGCCTATCAACTGCTGCGTGCTCACCGTGCGGCGGTTTACTTCCATCGTCTGGTTGTTTCCGCCGTCCGAGGGCGTGCCCATACACTTGCTGACAAGCGTCACGCAGGGCAGCCGCTTCAGTTCTTCCACGAAGGTAGTCACCAACAGCGAGTCGCCCGAAGGGTTGCCCAAGTTGATAATGTTTTCCCTTTCAAAGCCCAAGGGGGCGTTGATGAGGTGGCGCGTCTGGAGAATCATCGTCAGCGCCACGCCGAGCAGCACGATGGTGATGAGGTTCTGGAACGTAATAAAGACCTTGGAGAACACCATCTTCGTGCGCAGACGGAACGTGCCGCGCACCACGTCGATGGGCTTTGCCCGCGAGATGACCACGGCCGGCACCACGCCCGCCAGCACGCCCACCACCGCCGTGAAGCCCGCAAGGAGCAGCAGGTCGGCAGGCTGCAGCAGGGTCTCAAGCCGCAGTTCGGTGTTGAGCAGGCTGCCGGCATACGGCGCGGCGAGGTAGGCAAGCCCGATGCCCACGCCGAGCGACACGGCGCAGAGCACAACGCTCTCGCCAATGAGCCGCCAAATGATGTCGATGCGCTGCGAACCGATCAACCGCCGCACCGCCATTTCCTTCGAGCGGTAGCCCGACTGCGCCGTGGTCAGGTTGGTATAGTTCATCATGGAGAACAGCAGAATCACCAAACCCACGGCGAACAGGATATTTACCAACTTGCGGTCGCCACGGCCGGCATGGCCATTGCTGCTCCGATACTCCGAGAAATAAAGTCCCTTGAAGGGTACGAGGCGGGTATGCGGAGTGAATCCCGGCATCTGGAAGTACCAGAAGAACTCCTTGAACTTCGCATCCATGTCGGCGGCTTTCTCCTTCGCAAAGCGCGCCGCATCCACGTTTTCCTTCAGCAGGATATACACATCGCAACCCGTCGCATTGTTCATGCCCTCTGCCGTCAGCGACGGATTGATCCGCCCCACGTGCTCATAGCGCACAATTAGGTCGAACTTCCGCAGGCTCGCGTTGTCCATCTGCCGCACCACGCCCGTCACTTTCAGGGGCAGCGACTTGTCGAAGGTCACCGTCTTGCCCATCGGGTCGGCATCGCCGAAGTAGAGTTTCGCAAACTGCTCCTCTATCACCACGCCGTCTTTCGAGTCGAGGGCATGCGCCCGGTCGCCCGCAATCAGTTCGTAGTCAAACAGTCGGAAGAAGGTGGAGTCGGCGTATAGCACGGACTTTACCATTTGTTCGCCGTTGAGCAGCGTCACGAGACTCCCGTTCCGCAGATAGGTGCCGCAGGTGGCCTCAATCTCCGGGTAGTTCTTTCGCAGCGTCTGCTGGATGCGCCAATGCGAGCCGACGAAGCGGTCATTGCCGTCGTCCACGCCGAGGGCAAGGATGCGGTCGGCCTTTGAGTGGCTGCTATCCACGGAATACTCCTGTTGGGTGTAGATGCCGATGAGCAGCACGAACATCAGGCTCACCGAGAGACCAAACACGTTGATGAGCGCATACACGCGGTTGCGGCTCAGAAAAGTCATGTAAGACTTCAGGTTTTCAAATATGCTCATTTCTTTATTCTTTATATTCTATAATAGATACTTTTTCACTTCGCAAAAGATAGTCTTTCGTCCGTCAAAAGATGCTTTTTCGTTTGCCAAAAGATGCCTTTTCGTTTGAAGCCTCCAAACGGGTCGTTTGGAGGCTGAATTCGATGCGTTTGGAGGCTCCAAACGCATCGAATTCAGCCCCCTTGCTTTTTACCCGTTATCCTTGATGTGGCGGATTGGATTCTCATTGCTTGCCACGTGGCTCTGCACGAACACGGCGGCGAAGGAGGTAAGCAGGCAGAAAACGCCCGACACCACAATCCACGGCCACGCCGAAATGCGGTAGGAATAGCCCGACAGCCAGTCGCCCATGAAGTGCCAGACAATCGGTGCCGCGATGACGAAGGCGATGGCCACGTAGCAAAGGAAGGTGCGCAGCAGTCGCAGGCGTATCTGGCGGTTCGTGCTGCCGAACACCTTGCGCACGGCTATCTCCTTGCGCCGCTGCCGGATGAAGTACATCGACATGGCAATGAGACCGAGCAGCGAGATGATGACCATGATGACAGCAAACACCAAGACCACGGCGGCGAGGCTGCGCTCCTTTTTGTAATTCTCTGCAATCATATCGGTGACAAATGGCGATTCGCCGTCAAGCTCCGTCTTGAACACGTTCTTGTAGATGCGGCGTATCTCGCTGACGGTCTCCGCATCGTTGCCGTTCAGTTTGATGGTGGTGCAGTTGTAATATTTGAAGTAGGGCCAAATATACACCACGATAGCCTTGCCATTATGGTACTGTTCGGTGATGGTGCTGAGATGCAGGTCGGGCAGTACGCCGAGAATCTCGTCGGTGTCCTCCAAATTCCCATCGCCATAGGCGTGGAACGAGCGGGCATCCTCCTCCAAGCTATACATCTGGAACAAGTTGCTCGACACATACGCACCAGAAATGTCGCCACGATGATAGTCCTTGACGGGCTTGATGCCATGCACTTCAAAGAAATCGCGCTCTCCATAGAAGCGCTGTATCGAAATGGTCTTGCCCTTATACGTGCCGCTATTGTTGTTGCCGCCCCTGATAAAGCTGCCCCGCGTGCGCGATGCCGCCTTGACTCCGGGCAGCTTGCGCACCTCTTGCGCGAAGGTCTTGACCTGCTCCTCGCTGCCGGGCGTGTGGATATCCATCAGGTTTTCGTAGTCATAGCCGAGCGGGGCATTGACCATATAGCGCACCTGCATGAACATGATGAGCGCGGTGGCAACCACACCAATCGTAAAGACGGACTGGAAAGTGATGAATACCTTGGAGAGTATCATCTTCGTCTGACGGCGGAACGTGCCGCGCACCACGTCGATGGGCTTTGCCCGCGAGATGACCACGGCGGGAATGATGCCCGAAAGCACGCCCACGAGCAGCAGCACGCCGAGTAACAGCGCGAGGAATGCCGGGCTGAGCAGCAGCGAGGTGTCGAGCTTCGCATCAATCAACGCCTCTGCGTAGGGCAGGCACAGCCATGCCAAGAGCAGTCCGAGGGCGAAGCTCATGGCGGTAAGCATCATGCTTTCGCTAATCAATCGCATGATGATGTCGCTGCGTTGCGAGCCGAGCAGACGGCGGGTCGCCATCTCATGCGCCCGCTGACCCGCCTGCGCGGTGGTCAGGTTGATGTAGTTGGTGACGCTGAACAGCAGCACCACAAGCCCAATGGCGAGGAGAATGCGAACGAGCGTAAGGTCGCCGGAAGTGGAAGCGACGCTCTCTGCCCCGGAAAAATAGATGTCGCGAAACGGCATTACCTCTATCGTAGCCCCGTAATCCTCATTCGAGAACATGAAGCTGAAGGTCTTGAAGTAGTCGAATATATCCTTCTCCTTGGGTTTCAGGCTCGTGCCGGGCTTCAGCAGATAATAGACTTCTGTCATGCCATAGTTGTTCATCTTAGGATATACATCCGAATTTACATTCGCCATCTGCTCGAAACGCACGATGATGTCGGGCTGCTTGAGGCTCGTCTGGCGCATCTTGTCCATCACGCCCGTCACGTGAACCTTCACATCGCCGCCGAATTGGGTGGTGAAAGTGACCGTCTGCCCAATCGGACTCTGCGCGCCGAAGAGTTGCCGGGCGAGTTCGGGCGTGACGATGCACGCCTGACGGTCGTCCAATGCCTTATCGCGGTCGCCCGCAAGCAGTTGGAAATCGAAGAGATTATAGAAGGTAGAGTCGGCGAAAAGCATATTCGCCATGATGACCGAGCCGTCGGGATGCATCAGACGGGTGCTTTTTTCAAAAGTGATTGCGCACGACGACTCAATCTCCGGGTAGCGGCTGCGCATGTATTTCTGGAATCCGTGGTTGGAACTGGTGATATACTCGCCGTCATCAGCAAAGCGGGTAGCCACTACGCAGATGCGGTCGCCCTTCGTGTGATGCTGGTCGATGCCGTACTCTTGCAGCGTGTAGAGGGCTATCAGCACGACGAACATCAGGCTCACGGAGAAGCCAAACACGTTGATAAGCGCATAGACGCGGTTGCGGCTGAGGAAGGTAAGGTATGTCTTGAAGTTGAAAATCTGTCTCATTTCAGTATGTCTGTCTTTGGAATGAATCAATAAAGTTTCAGAATCTCATTGTCCTTGTAAGCCTCGTAGCCGCTGACGATGACCTTCTCGCCCGGCTCAAGCCCCTCAAGCACCTCGTAATACTGCGGGTTCTGACGGCCGATGCGGATGCTGCGGCGGTAGGCACGCTCGCCGCTCTTGTCGAGCACGAAAATCCATTGACCGCCGGTGACGGAGTAGAAAGTGCCCTTCGGGATGAGGATTGCCTTCTTCGACTCGCCGAGTTGGAGGTCGATATAGTAGGTCTGTCCTGTTCGGATGTTCTTCGGTCGCTCGCCATCAAAGACGAAATCCACCTTGAAACGCCCCTCTCGCACCTCGGGATAGACCTTGCGCACACGGAGATTGTAGTGCTTTCCCTGCTGCTCGAAGGTGGCGGAGAGGCCCTGATGCACGCGGTCGATGTAATGCTCATCGACCTTTGCCTGCACCTTGTAGTCGGAGAGGTCGTTGATAACGCCGATTTTCTGCCCCGGCGCGATGTTCTGCCCAAGCTCCACATCGAGCAGTCCGACCTCGCCCGAAATCTGCGAACGGATGTCGAGGTGCGCCTTGCGCTCACGGACGAGCAGCACGTTGCGGCGCATGGCGTCGAGGTTGTCCTGCATCTGGTCAATCTGCGCACGGCGGTACTTGTCGTCTTCCTGCAAGCGTTTCAGTATCAACTGGTGTTTCTTCTGCGAGAGTTCATAGTCCTCCTTCGCCTTCAAGTAGTCCTCTTTCGCATTGAGCCGCTCGTCGTAGAGCCGCTTCTGCTGATTGAACTCGCGCTGCTTGCGCTGCACATCCATCTCAAGGGAGAGCTTCTCGTTCTCGTTGTTCAGCCTGTCCTGTTCCATCGAAATCTGCGTATTGCGGAGCATGTTCTGCTTCTCTGCAAGCTCCGACTCCGCCTGAAGAATCTGCAAGTCGAGGCTTGAATTGGAGAGGCGCACGAGAATGTCGCCCTTCTCCACGTGCGCGCCTTCCTCCACGACGCGCTCCTGCACGATGCCTCCCTCCTCGGGAGACACCTGTACCACCTCGATGGGGGCCACTTGTCCGTCGAGACTCACATAGTCATTGAACTGTTCGTTCTTCACGTCGCCGATGCTCAGTCCGCGCCTGTCCACTTTCAGCGTGGAGGCAAAGTTGCTCATGCCGAGCCATACGAGCACGCCGACCGCCACAATGAGTGCGATGGCATAGGGCGCGTACTTGCGCGCGATGTCCTTCTTGGTCTTCTTGATTGCTACATCCATAGTCTTTCACCTTTATAATATCCTACTAACTTTTGCTTAATCACGTACATCATCCGCATCTGGAGCAGTCGGACGCGCGCCTCGAGCAGCGTGTTCGACGCGGTATGCAGGTCGAAGGTGGAGAGCATGCCCTCCTCATACTTGCGGCTTGACAGGTGGTAGGCGAGCGAGTCGCTGCGCACCTTGCCCTCCATCTTCACCACTTCCTTGCCATATCCGTCAAGGTCGGCCACGGCTTGCTCGATGTCGTCGTGGAGCTTGCGCATGGTCTCGTCGCGCTCCAACTCGGCGAGGCGCACGTTGTTGCGCGCCTTGCGCACGTTCTTGAAGCGTGCGAAGTCGAAGAGCGGCAGGGTCATCGAGGCGGACACGTACTCACCCATGTTGTCCCAGAACTGGGCATGGAAGGGCGAGGCAGGGCCGGCTCCCGAGAGATTGCGGTAGTAACTCGTGCCGACGCCCGCCGAAAATGAGAGAGATGGCAACAACCGCCCTTTTGCAATGTTATGGTCGAACTCCGCCGAGCGCACGCTCATCTCCGCGGCAACTGCCAACGGATTGTTGAGCGCAGCAAAGGAAAAGATATGCTCGGCGCGCCCTTCGCCCTCGGATGCCCCTATCAGGATGCTCTCCGCAGCGGCGTATTCCAACGCAAGGCTGTCGCTGATGGGATAGTTCATCGCCGACTTCAGGGCGAGCATCGCCGTGCGGAGCTGATTCTCGCCGTGCGTGAGGTTATAGTCATCCTCCGCCACTTGCGCCTCTATCTGCGCGAGGTCGGGCAGGCTCTTGATGCCCAGCTCCTCCATGCGGCGCGTCTTGTGGAGCAGGCGGCGGCTCTCCTCTAATTTCTCGGCAGCCAAATCCACGCAGCCCTGCGCATAGACGGCATCGACAAACTTCTGCATCACCTCGAGCGCCTTGTCGTCGCCCGCCTGCTGCACGGCGGTCAGCCCCTTGCGGCGAAGCAGCTTCGCCTGACGGAAGCGGTTCACCGCCTGCCCGCCGTCGAAGAGCAGCAGATTGGCGTAGATGTTGTAATAGTTATTAAAGGTGGTGATGGTGTTGTAGGTATTCGTCTCCGGATCGACGTTACGACCCCACGAATACTGCCCGTTCACCCCTGCTCCCACCGAGGGGAGAAAGTCGCTCAGCGCCGTCTGCACATCGGTGCGGGCGCTGTTTTCCTCCACCATCCGCCGCTCTACGGCGGTAGAATGGGCGACGGCGTAGCGGATGCAGGCATCCATCGACCATCCCTCTCCCGTGGGGAGCGGCTGCCCGAAAGCCCTTGCGCCCGTCAGCGCCATCAGCGCGGCAATAAGTATCGTTCTTCTTTTCATCTGCAAAAACATTATGTCTATGCCAAATTACCATCAAACGGCGTGCCAAAAACGTGCCAATACTGACTATCAGCGAGTTACAAAAACGCAGCAATCACGGAGTGTCTAATTTTTGGACACTTGCTGTCTAATAATTAGACACTTGGGAAAAAAGTCGGAGGATTGCGGGGCGGTTTGTGGATTTATTCGTATTTTTGCAAGCAGTTATGGAACAGACGAACCCATATATCAAGCAATTCCCCGAAATCATGCGGGGCAAGAAGATACTCTACGTGCATGGCTTCGGCTCCTCGGGGCAGTCGGGCACGGTGGCACGGCTGCGCGAAGTGCTGCCCCACGCGGAGGTGACGGCACCCGACCTGCCCATCCACCCTGCGGAAGCGATGCAACTGCTGCGCGACCTCTGCGCAAAGGAGCAGCCGAGCCTCATCATCGGCACGTCGATGGGCGGCATGTATGCGGAGCAACTGCACGGCTTTGACCGCATCCTCGTGAACCCCGCGCTGCAAATGGCAGACACGATGAAGGAGCACGGCATGACAGGCGCGCAGCAATTCTCGAACCCGAGAGCCGACGGCGTGCAGGAATTCATCGTGACAAAGGCACTCGTGAAGGAATACAAGGAGACGACGGAGCAATGCTTTACGGACACGAGCGGCGAGGAACAGCAGAGGGTGTGGGGACTATTCGGCGACGAGGACACCACCGTGAACACCTACGGGCTGTTCCGTGAGCACTACGCGCAGGCCGTGCGCTTCCACGGCGAGCACCGCATGAACGACAAATCCTTCATGCACTCGGTGATGCCGGTCATCAGATGGATAGACGACCGACAGGAGAAACGGGAGCGCCCCATCATCTATATCGACATGAATACGCTGATAGACAAGTGGGGAAAACCGCAGGGCGCGGCGCAAAAGGCGGTGCGACTGCTGTTGGAACACTATCAACTGCACTTCGTCGCAGCCGCCCCCGACGACGACCGCCACTACACGGAGATGCGCGAATGGCTCTATCAGTACATCAACGTGCCTGCCCACGGGCACACCACCTTCACCAATCAGAAGCACTTGCTATACGGCGACTACCTGATTGACGCGGAGGAAACGGAGGGAATGGCGACGCTCATCCGCTTCGGGAGCGACACGTTCAAGACATGGGATGAAATCATCGAATACTTTTCAAGACTTGGAGGACAATGAAAAAGAGCGGAATACTGCTGATTGTCGATGACAACCGCAACATCCTGACGAGCGTGAAGATGCTGCTTGAAGACTCCTTCGCGCAGGTGCTGATGCTCGCCAACCCCAACGCGATACCCGCCACGCTGCGGGAAAAGCATCCCGACGTGGTGCTGCTCGACATGAATTTCCGCAGCGGCATCAATACGGGCAACGAAGGATTGTACTGGCTGCGGGAAATCAAGAAGCTGCAACCCGACACGCAGGTGGTGCTGTTCACCGCCTACGCGGACATCGAACTGGCAGTAAACGGACTGAAAGACGGTGCGACGGACTTCATCGTGAAGCCCTTCGACAACGAGAAGATGATACAGACGCTCACCGAAGCGTACAAGAAGAAGGCGAAGAAGAACGCCCGCGGCATGAACATCGACGGCAAGCCCCGCATGTACTGGGGCGAGAGCGAGGCGATGCGCAACCTGCGCGTGACGGTGGAAAAGGTGGCGCTGACCGACGCGACGCTGCTCATCACGGGTGAGAACGGTACGGGAAAAGAGATGCTGGCACAGGAGATACACCGCCTCTCGGCGCGCAACGCAGGGCCGATGATGCCCATTGACATGGGCGCGATTACCGAAACGCTGTTTGAGGGCGAGCTGTTCGGCCACATGAAGGGAGCCTATACCGACGCGCACAGCGACCAGCCCGGCAAGTTTGAGGAGGCGGAGGGCGGCACACTCTTCCTCGACGAGATAGGAAACCTATCTTATAACTTACAGGCAAAGCTGCTGACGACCATCCAACGCCGCACGATTACACGGCTCGGCTCGACGAAAGAGATACCCATCAACGTGCGGCTCATCTGCGCGACCAACCGCAATCTGCCTGAAATGGTGAGGCTCGGCCAGTTCCGCGAGGACTTGCTCTACCGCATCAACACCATCCATTTGGAGTTGCCCGCCCTGCGGGAGCGGCGGCGCGACATCGTTCCATTAGCTGAAATGTTCCTCAACCGCTACGCCGAACAGTACAACAAGCCGGGGCTTTCCTTCGACAAGGAGGCGGAGGAGAAGCTGACCGGGCACTACTGGGCGGGTAATATCCGTGAGTTGCAGCACACAATCGAGAAGACCGTCATCCTCTGCGACCGCCCCGTCATCGGTGCAAGCGACATCGGACTGGCTGCCGCACCGCCTCCAAGCGCCGACATCGCACCGCAGACCTTGGAGGAAATGGAGCGCGCGCAAATCAGCCGCACCATCCATGAGTGCGAGGGAAACCTCTCCATCGCTGCCGCCCGCCTCGGCATCTCGCGGCAGACGCTGTATAACAAAATCAAACGATACGGTATCTGATGGTTGCCCTGCTGCTCATTCCCGCCGCCTTTCTGATAGCCGCGCTCCTCGTCGTGAGGGAGCGCAGGCGCAGCACGAAGAAGGTGAACTTCCTGTTTGAAGCCATCTCGTCGGGCGACTACAACTTCAAATTTAGGGAAGAAACCAGTTCCTACCGCGACTACGGCATCAACGCCGCCCTCAACCGCATTGCGGAAATCATGCAAGCAGCGCGCACAAGGGCATTGGAACAGGAGAAATACTATGAGCTAATCATCAACCAAGTGAACACGGGCATCCTCGTGGTCGATGAGAAAGGCATCATCTACCAGAGCAATCAGGAGGCGCGGAGGCTGATTGGATTAGAGACATTGACCCACACGCAGCAGTTGAAGCGCATCGACGAGCAGTTGGAAAGAGTGGTCAGCAACATCCGTCCGGGCGAGAAGGCGCGCGCAAACATCCTCAACGAGCGCGGCGAGGTGAGCCTGCAGTTCCGCACTTCCGCCGCCGTGCTGCGGGGAAAGGCGGTGCGCATCATCGCCTTCAGCGACATTAACACGGAGATGGACGACAATCAGATGGAGTCGTGGAACAAGCTCATCCGCGTGCTGACACACGAAATCATGAACACCGTAACGCCGATTACCTCACTTTCCGAGACACTATTGCGCAAGACGGAAGCGGGAGAACTGCACGACGGCATCGAAGCGATACACACAACCTCGCACGACCTGCTGACCTTCGTGGAGAACTACCGCCGCCTGACATACCTCCCCACGCCGTCGCCCCGCCCCTTCTATGTAAAGCCTTTCGCGGAAAGGATGCGGCAAATCGCCCTTTCGGATGCGCGAAGTCTGCCGGAGGGAACGCAGATAACCATCGAGACGGAGCCGGAAGACCTGTTAGTATATGCCGACGAAAGCCTCATCACGCACGTTGTGACCAACCTGCTGCGCAACGCGCTGCAAGCCATTGCCACCTCGGGCGAGGGACAAAACGTGTGGATTCGTGCCTATTGCGACGAGACGGAGGCGGTCATCATCGACATAACCAACGACGGCCCGCTCATCCCACAGGATGTGGCAGAACACATCTTCGTGCCTTTCTTTACCACAAAGCAGGACGGCTCGGGCATCGGGCTCAGCATTGCGCGCCAGATTATGAAACTCAGCGGCGGCACACTCACCCTCAAAAGCGACGCGAAGCGCCGCCTCACCACCTTTGAACTGATGTTTCCGTAAGGAGGAAAGAAACCATTCCGATAAGGGAATGCCGCCTTTCCGATGCGGAAAAGCGGCGGTTTCTATCCGAGAATCTGCCCGGCGTGCTCCTTCGTCTTTACCTGTTTGCCCGCGAAGATGCGCTCAATGATGCCCTCCTCGTTGATGACAAACGTGGTGCGGATGGTGCCCATCGTCTTCTTTCCGTACATATTCTTCTCTCCCCACGCACCCATTGCCTCCAAGAGCGTGTGGTCAATGTCGGCAATCAGCGGGAAAGGCAACTCATATTTCTCCTTGAACTTCACGTGCGAGGCGGCGGAATCCTTGCTCACGCCGACCACCTCGTAGCCCGCTGCCTGCAGTTCGCCATAACTATCGCGCAGGCTGCACGCCTCGGCGGTGCAGCCGCTCGTGTTGTCCTTCGGGTAGAAATACAGCACCAATTTCCTGCCCCGGAAGTCGCTCAGGCGGATTTCCTTGCCTGTCTCGTCCTTGCCCAGTATCTCGGGCGCCTTGTCTCCAATATTCATCTTTCTATGCGTTTAATGTGGATATTCACAGGATTTCTGCGGGTTTAGCCCGGTATTCCTGTGGGCAAAGATACAAAAAATACGGTTGCCGCACACGACTTGCCCCATTTTTTTCTTACCTTTGTCCGCCGAAAGGATCAAAAAGAATGAAACTTATGTGGATGTTAATCTTTGGTTTGCTGCCGCTTGTGGCTGTCGCTTATATCGCCTGGCACATCTGGACGCTGCTGCCCGTGGCGGGAATCTGGAAGTGCGCCGTCATCATCGTGGGCGTGTGCTGCTTCCTAACCTTGTTCCTCGACCTCAGCCGACGACTTGACGGCTATCCCCTGCCGCTCGCCCGCACGCTGTATGAGACAGGCACCTCGTCGCTCATCGTGATGCTTTACTTGGTGATGCTGTTCCTCTTGCTCGACATCGGGCGGCTGATACGCCTTGTTCCCAAGTCGTTCCTCTACCACAACGGGGTGACTGCCATCGGCATCCTTGCGCTGATATGCGGCATCTTTCTCTACGGCAACTGGCGTTACAGGAACAAGGTGCGCGTGCCGTTGGAGGTGAAGACCACGAAGAAACTGCCGAAGACCTACAAGGTGGTGATGGCTTCCGACCTGCATCTGGGCTACCATAACCCGCGCAAGGAACTGGCTCGCTGGGTGGATATGATGAATGCGGAGCAGCCCGACTTCATCCTCTTGGCGGGCGACGTCATCGACATCAGCGTGCGACCATTGATTGAAGAACGCATGGCGGAGGAATTCCACCGCCTCAACGCGCCCGTATATGCCTGTCTCGGCAACCACGAGTTCTATACCGGCGAGCCGGAGGCACAGCAGTTTTACAAGGATGCGGGCATCCATCTGCTGCGCGATGCGGCGGCGGAGATAGACAGCAGCATCGTGATTATCGGGCGCGACGACCGCGCCAACCGACGGCGCAAGCCCATCGGCGCCCTCGCAAGCAGCGTGGATAAGGAGAAGTTCATCATTGCCCTCGACCACCAACCCTATCATTTAGAGAAGGTGGAGAAGGCGGGCATCGACTTCCAACTGAGCGGACACACCCATCGCGGACAAGTATGGCCCATCTCTTGGATAACGGATGCCATCTACGAATGCGCATGGGGCAGCCACCGGCGCGGGCAGACGCAGTATTACGTAAGTTCCGGATTAGGCATCTGGGGCGGGAAATACCGCATCGGCACGCAGTCGGAATACGTGGTGGCAACCTTTACTCAGGGTGAGTGAAGGGCGTTTCGCCTTCCTCCAAATAGTATTTTGAATAAGCCACGTAGTGCGCGGCGTTGTCGGTCTGCCCCGGACGGGTGGGCTTGAGATACTTCGCGGGCACGCCTCCCCATATCTCACGGGGCGGAATCTTCGTGCCTTGCAGCACCAATGCACCCGCCGCCACGATGGCCCCCTCGCCAATCTCGCAGTTGTCGAGCAGCGTGGAGCCCATGCCGATGAGCGCGCCGTCGTGGATGGTGCAGGCGTGGACGGTGACATTGTGACCGATGGTCACATCGCTGCCGATGTGGGTGGGACCCGTATCGTGCGTGACATGGATGCAGGAACCGTCCTGCACGTTGGTGCGGTCGCCGATAGTGATGGGCGCAACATCGCCGCGTACCACCGCATTAAACCAGATGGAGCACTCGTCGCCCATCGTCACATCGCCCACAACCGTGGCGTTCTCGCTGAAATAACAGTCCTTGCCCCACTTGGGCGTCAGACCTCTGTAACTCTTAATCAGTGCCATAAGTGGGCGCAAAGTTACAAAAAATACGGGACTGCCGCCCTCCATTTGCCACTTTTTCGTAAATTTGTGCCTGAATGGGGGTGATGAAATCTCCTGTCCGCCTGTATTATCAACAAACGACGGCAAACGAAAGATGCAAGACAGGGAACAACAGTTTGAACAACTCTTCCGCTCGGAATACGGCAGGATGTATCGGGCAGCCCACATCCTGCTGCGTGACGAGGACGAGGCGAAGGACGCGGTACACGATGTCTTCGCCCGGCTGTGGGACGGTACCATCCCGCTGCGCGAGGAGAGCCAGCGCGCCTTTCTGCTGACCTGCATCCGCAACCGTTGCCTCAACATCCTTGCACAACGCCACACCGCCGCCACCGCCCAAGCCGCACTGACGGCAGAAGCGGAAGCCCCGGAGCCTACCCCTGCCGACGAGGAACTGACGCAGATGGTGGAACGCTACGTGGAGGAACAACTGACGCCGCAAACGAGCCGCATCATCCGAATGCACTACTACGAGGAAATGCCCTACAAAGAGGTGTCCTCGCGGCTCGGCATCAGCCTGTCGGCGGTGAACAAGCACATCGTGAAGGGGCTGAGGAAGTTAAGAAACCAATTTAAGGACAGAGAACCATGACAAGAGAAGAAAGACTGCGGATGCTGCTGCATCCAGAGCGCTACACCGACAAGCAACTCGCTGAAATGCTTGACGAGGTGGATATCCACGTGCCGGACATCGAGACGGAATGGCAGAAGCATAAGGACGGACGGCGGAAGAAGGAGGGCGAGCGACCTACATATCATCGCGAAAGACCCGTATATTATAAGGTGGCTGCCGCCATCATCGGCGTGCTGATGCTATCGGGCATCTCCTACGCCGCCATCAGCCACCTGACTACCAGGGAGCATACGCCCGACAATGCCATTCCGACGGAGGAGGTCATCATGCGGAAACCCGTGATAAAGCAAGCGCGACAAGACGACAAGACGATAACGGCAATACCGCCCATCATCTACAACAACATGGAGCTGCAGAAGATTATGCAGCAACTCGCCAAAGCCTACGGCGTAAAGGTGCGGTTCAAGAACGAGGCGGCAAAGTCGCTGCGCTTCTACCTGCAATGGGAAGCCGACGACACGCTCGGCGACATCATCGAGAAAATCAACCACTTTGAGAAAGTACACCTCACGCTCAGCGAGGAAACCATCACCATCGAATAGCCCCAATGAAACACTTATATCTCATCATCATGTGCCTTGCCACGATAGGAGCAAGCGCACAACGGCTCACGCGCGACTTCAACGGCACCTCACTCGCCGAGGCGCTCATCTGGATAGACAGCGTGCAAAGCGAGAAGAAACTGAACTTCATCTTTGACGAATTGGAGGACTTCACCGTCACCACCCGTCTGCGCAACGCCACGGCAACGGAGGCAGTAAGACAGGTGACAGGCTTCTATCCCGTGCGCATCGTGACGGACGGCAACGATATCTACGTGGAATGCACCCACAAGGAGGCGACCAAACTCTCCGGGCGCATCATCGACGAGGCGGGACAGCCCGTGCCTTACGCCAACATCGCGCTGCTCACCGTACCGAAAGGCGCGGGCAGCACACCCAATCCCACAGGCGAACAGGCGGACTCGGCAGTATTCCTGACGGGCGGCGTGAGCAACGAGGCGGGCGACTTCGTGATACCCTGCGGCGCACCGAGGGTCATCGCACGCATCAGTTGCATCGGCTATAAGACCGTAGAGCGCGAGACAGCCGTCACGAACATCGGCACGATACAACTCGCCGCAGAGACCTACAACCTGAAGACCGTGAACGTGAAAGGCACGAAACGGCTCTACACCGCCACCGAGCGGGGCATACTTGCCAACGTGCAAGGCACGCCGCTCGAGCAGTTCGGCATGGTCAGCGAGATGCTGCGCCACCTGCCACTCATGATGGCGGACGGCACGGTGGTGGGGCGCGGCAAGCCGGAAATCTACGTGAACAACAAGAAAATCCGCAACATGGATGAGCTTAACCGTCTGCGTGCCGACGAAATCCTCTCGGCGGAAATCATCACGACACCCGGTGCGGAGTATGGCGCGGAGGTGCGGTCGGTCATCCGACTGAAGACCATCCGCCGTGCGGGCGAGGGACTGAGCGGCAACTTCTCTGCTGCCTACCGTCAGGGAGAGGCGCATTACGCCAACCTCAACGCCGCACTGAACTACCGGCTCAAGAACGGCATGGACTTCTTCGCACGCGGCTACCTGACGGAAAACGCCACCCTCATCACTGCCGAGTCATCCGACCAACTGATTGCCTCAAGCACATGGGACTATGAAAGGGACGGAGAGTGGCGCGCAAAGACGAGATACCTCTTTGCCGACCTCGGTTGGAACTGGGACATCAGCGACCGCCACTCCGTGGGATTCACCTACACGGCATTCTGCTATCTCGGTGCGCTGAAGAACACGCACACAAGCGATGAGCAGGTATGGCGCGACGGAGAGCGCGTGGACGGCGGACACAGCATCTCGACCACACGCGACAAACCACACCTTCACAACTCGGTGAACGCCTACTACGTGGGCGAAATCGGGAAGTGGAAACTGGACTTCGGCGCAGACTGGCATGCGGAGAAACACGAATACGAGATGACGGGCGAGACCGAGGCATCGGGCGGCGACATCATAGGCAGCCAGACAGACACCAAAAGCCGCCTCGTCGCAGAGAAGTTCGTGGTCACTGCACCCGTGCCGACGGGCAGCCTCACCTTCGGCGAAGAGGCATCCAATCTAAGCCGCACGAGCGACTTCCAGCAAAGCGGCTTCTCGGCAGACAACCATGTCAGTCAGCATACCACCACGTGGTCGCTCTTCGCCAACTATGCGCTGACCTTCGGAAAGTATTCCCTGAACGCGGGACTGCGCTGGCAAAACGAGTACAACGACTATGAGACCGACGGCATCAGGAACGACGAAGTGAGCCGCAACTACCACGTACTCATCCCCCGCGCGTCCGTCAGCTACCGCTCTGAGGCTTGGTCACATACGCTCGCCTACTCCACCTACCGCTACAATCCGTCTTACGGCAATATGTCGTCAGCCGTGAACTACCGCAGCAAGTATGAGTACGACATGGGCAATCCCTATCTGCAGCCGCAGACCAACTATGCCGTGTCATGGAGTTCGAACTGGAAATGGATCTATTTCCAGGCTGAATACCAGTACATCAAAAACACCATCACCTCCTTCCAGAGTGCTTACGACGATGAGAATCACCCGGGCGTGATGCTGATGGACTACCGCAACATGCCACGGCGACAGATTTACGGCATCACGCTCACGTTTACGCCGAAGGTCGGATGCTGGCAGATGAACAACTCCGCCAACTTCTTCTTCGACGATTCGGACTATGAGGCGATGGGCTGCACCCACGTATGGAACGGTCTCTGCACTACTTTCAGCCTCGACAATACCTTCACCCTGCCCCACGACTGGCTGCTGAACGTGAGCGGCGACCTCAGACCTTATACACAGTCGGGCTGCGCACAAGTGAAGACCTCGGGCGGCATGGACTTCCGCATCAGCCGCCAGTTCCTGAAGGACAAGAGCCTCAGCGTGGCACTCAAGGCCACGGACCTCCTCCGCACACGCTACATAAAGATGACCGCCTACGGCGGCATCAACACCCGCACGCAGTTCCGCGAGTACCGCGATGCGCAGCGCATCGGCCTCGACATCTCGTGGAAGTTCAACGCCACCCGCAGCCGCTACAAGGGTTCGCACGCCGGACAGAGCGAGCGTAATCGCCTCTGACACACACTCTCTCGCAATCCCCGATGCTTGGTGAACGCTTTGCCAAGCATCGGCGGATTTTAACAAAATGTAACTTTATGAAGAAAATATTCAGAAAAATCTTTGGCGGGTAATGGGATTTTGCCTACTTTTGCAGCGTTTTAAATGACATTTTGATACTAACTAAAAATCGTAAAGACCATGAATGTAGAAGAAATCATGCAAGGCCTGGAGCGCAAGCACCCAGGAGAAGGTGAATACTTGCAGGCTGTGAGAGAAGTGTTGGACTCAATCAAGGATGTCTATAACAAGCATCCCGAGTTTGAGAAGGCAAAGATTATAGAGCGCATCGTGGAGCCGGAGCGCGTCATCACGTTCCGTGTGCCCTGGGTCGATGACAAGGGCGAGGTACAGGTGAACCTCGGTTACCGCGTGCAGTTCAACAGCGCGATAGGTCCCTACAAGGGCGGACTGCGCTTCCACCCGTCGGTGAACCTGTCCATCTTGAAGTTCCTCGGCTTTGAGCAGACCTTCAAGAATGCGCTCACCACGCTGCCGATGGGCGGCGGTAAGGGCGGCTCTGACTTCTCCATCCGCGGAAAGAGCGACAACGAGGTGATGAAGTTCTGCCAGGCATTCATGACGGAACTGTACCGCCACATCGGTCCCGACGAGGACGTGCCGGCTGGTGACATCGGCGTAGGCGCACGCGAAATTGGCTACCTCTACGGGCAGTACAAGAAGCTGACCCACCAGTTCCAGGGCGTGCTCACGGGCAAGGGCATGGAATGGGGCGGCAGCATCCTGCGTCCAGAGGCTACGGGCTACGGCGCACTCTACTTCGTAAACCAGATGCTCACCGAGCACGGGCTTGACATCAAGGGCAAGACCGTTGCACTCTCCGGTTTCGGAAATGTGGCATGGGGTGCTGCGAAGAAGGCGACGGAACTCGGTGCGAAGGTAATCACCATCAGCGGACCTGACGGCTACATCTACGACCCCGAGGGACTTGACGCAGAGAAGATTGAGTACATGCTCGAGCTGCGCGCAAGCGGTAACGACGTGTGCCAGCCCTACGCTGAGGAGTTTGACGGTGCAACGTTCTTCGAGAACAAGAAGCCGTGGGAGCAGAAGGCGGACATCTACCTGCCCTGCGCTACCCAGAACGAGCTTGACGGCGACGATGCGGAGAAGATTCTCGCGCAGAAGCCGCTCTGCGTGGCAGAGGTGTCGAACATGGGATGTACGGCAGAGGCTGTGAACAAGTTCATTGCAGCAGGTCAGTTGTTCGCTCCGGGCAAGGCGGTGAACGCCGGCGGTGTGGCAACCTCTGGCTTGGAGATGACCCAGAACTCGATGCGCCTCTCGTGGAGCAGCGAGGAGGTGGATCAGCGCCTGCACCAGATTATGTCCAACATCCATGCCCAGTGCGTGAAGTATGGTAAGGAAGGCAACTACATCAACTACGTGAAGGGTGCCAACGTTGCCGGCTTCATGAAGGTGGCAAACGCCATGATGGCGCAGGGCATCGTATAACCGTAGATGGTATTCGGTAAAAGAGTCATTATAACCCTATTAGCGATTATCGCATTCAGCTTTACCACGCTGGCACAGTCACAGCGTGGTAAAGCTTCTTACTACGCAAAGAAATTCACGGGAAGGCGCACCGCAAGCGGCGAGCGGCTGCACCACGACAGTCTGACCTGCGCCCACCGTACCTACCCCTTCGGCACGCTGCTGCGTGTCACCAACCCCGCCAACGGCAAGCATGTCATCGTGCGCGTCACCGACCGTGGGCCTTACGTGAAAGGCAGAATCATCGACCTCTCCGTGCGTGCTGCCACGGAAATCGGCATCATCGCACAAGGCATCGCCCCCGTCACCGTGGAGCGTTATCACCCGTCTGCCATCCCCTTCAAGCCCGATGACACCATTGACTTGCCTGAGTTCGATTTGGGAACAAACGACGGCGACGGCGAAAAGCCCATCTGGATGGAACTGCGGGAACAGCGTGAGAAGCGGCAGAAGGAGCAGCAAGAGAAGGGGCAGTCGCAAATTAGTGGGAATAACAAGATGAGCAGCCATTGATACGACCGCTCATTCAATGCTTCCGAGTCTGAATCGTAAACTGCTGCGTAAGCGAAGGAATCTCCTTATTCCCTTGAAGCACCCCGACGCTGATGACCGCCCTGCCGTCCTTCAATCCCTTGTCGGCACGGATGATGGCCGTGTAGCGGATGCCCTGACGGGGAGGGATGCTCTCTATCAGCACATTCTCGGAGATATGGATGTGGCGGTTGCCCGTCACCTCCGCCACGGCGGGCTGCACACTGAACACAGGCTTTGCGGAGTGGTTGTATATCTCGAACACCATGCGCGCCTCCTCGCCACGGGTCAGCACCCCGTCGTGCGTGGCATCTAATATCCGGGCATTGCGGATTTCCAAACTCTGCCGCATCTCAGGCGTGCTGTTGAAATGCTCGTCGAAACCAAACAGCCTGTCGTCCGGCTTACCATTGTGATGATGTCCGCTATTACCATTATTCCCTGGATTATAACTACCATTGCCGTTATTCCCATTATGATAACCGCCATTCCCACGGTTATCATAACCATTCCCATAACTATAATCCGACCGGCTATCAGCACCGCTCGACCGCCGATTAACCTGCTGTCGGCTCGACTGATACTCCTCATATTTCTGCTGCTGCGCATTATCCGCCGCCGCACCCACGGCTGCTCCCACGGCAGCACCGCCCGCCATTCCTATCAGCGTCCCGATGTCGCTGCCCCGAGGCCCTCCGGCAATCCCGCCGATGGCAGACCCAATAATCGAGCCAAACGAACCACCCGTATAGGCACCTGCCCCCGCATAACTCCCGCAACTGCTCAGCAACAGCAGCGCACCGACCGATATCATCATCACTTTCTTCATAACCGTCACGTCTTTTTAATGATTCACGCTGCAAAGATAATCATTTTGCGCCAACAAAGAAAAAGGGTTTTCCCTAAACCTTGTTAGGGAGAACCCTATTTCCTCCTTCCGGCTCACAGCCGAACTCCGGCGGCGGCAGTACCCAGCGCGCACACAACGACGGCCGCAGCGCGCCCCGCTCCATCAGTCCTATCAAGTCCATATAGACCCGTTTGGCGTGCAGCTGCCGCCGGTCGAAGCAGAAGGAGGTCAGCGAGAGCGCGTCCACATCGGGCGGGCAACCGACAAGTGCGGGGCGCCAAGAGTCAATCACTTGCCGCAAGTCGTCATGGAACGTGCGGCGGAACAGAGCCGACAGCGGAGTGTCGGCAGAGAATTTGTTTTTCTTCATTTGTGTTTTTAATAAAATTGTAAAATAAAATAAGGGTGCGTCGTTTGACACACCCTCACTAATCTATGCAATTTTATCGGATCTGCTCGCATGCCACGGCAGCCATCCAATCACTAAAACACGTTCTGACAAGAATTAAAACAAAAAAAGCCCGCACCCCATTGAAGGGTGCGGGCTTCTATAGTTCGCATGAAAAGCGTTTGATTATTCAGCCTTCGGAGCCTCGCTCTCGGCAGCGGGAGCTTCCTCAGCGGGAGCTGCGGCCTCCTCTACGGGTGCCTCTGCCTTTGCCTCCTCAGCGGCGGGAGCCTCTGTCTTGGGGGCAGACTTGCGGGAGCGGCGGGTGCTCTTCTTCTTGGTGTCCTTAGCCATTGCCTCGTCGAAATCTACGAGCTCGATGAAGCAAATCTCAGCAGCGTCGCCCTTACGGGTGCCGAGCTTGATGATGCGGGTGTAGCCACCGGGACGGTCGCCTACTTTCTCGGCAACGGGACCGAAGAGTTCCTTGATGACCTCTTTGTTCTGCAGATAGCTGAACACGACGCGGCGAGAGTTGGTGGAATCCTCCTTCGCCTTCGTAATCAGCGGCTCCACGTACTTCTTCAAGGCCTTGGCCTTTGCGACGGTCGTAGTGATTCTTTTGTGCATGATCAGCGAGATGGCCATGTTTGCCAACATTGCCTTACGGTGAGATGCAGTACGACCGAGATGGTTGAATTTCTTATTATGTCTCATTGTTCTTTTTTCTTTTATTGGGCAACGGAACGCTTATTCCTTGTCCAGTTTATACTTTGAAATATCGGTGCCAAACGACAGATTCAGACTCTCGAGCAAATCATCAAGCTCCGTGAGCGATTTCT